>JADLAB010000687.1 GCA_020848455.1 Polyangiaceae bacterium | reverse complement strand
GACGATCGTACGGCTGTCGCGTGCCGAACGCAGCGCCCGCGGTTGGGGCAAGGTCCAGAAGGCCGAAGGGGCGGGCGTCGAAATCTACGACACCGACAACGTCGCGCTCATCGTCGAGACGGACAGTGCGGGCGAGCAACCACCGGCCGTGCGCGTCGCACAGGACGTGTTCTCCGTGCGCCGCGGCCCTCGTCGGTCCCGGCACGACGTAGTCAAGGTAGTCCTGCAGGCGTCCGGCCTCTTCGACCCGTGCACCGGTGCGCTTGGACGCTTCGTCAGGACCCACGACACCGTGTCGCCCTTCAGACTGCGGCGTCCGGCGCGAAGCGGAATCGAGGGCGGAGACTACGTCTTGTTCGAGGGGCAGAAGTGCCTGACGATGCCGCACGACTCGGCCCCCATCACGCTCCTGCGTGAGGCAGCCGGGGCCGTAGTGCAGACGGACCGGGTGCGCTTCTACTCGGAATCGGTCGACGGCCCGAAGCCGCTCGACACCTTCTTCGTGCGAGTCGGACCGGCGGGGATGCGGAAGTTGGTCACGCTCTTCGGCGCGTTCGAGCCCTTCCTCTCCGAGTCGAGTCCCGATCCGGTGCGGCACATGCGCTCCGCCCAATGGGTGGCGCCCGCCCAGGTGCCGCTCGCGCTTCAGGCGGATCTGCCCGACAGGATCAAGAGGACGGCTCCCGACGACCTGAAGCAGGATCTGGCACTCAGCACGGGGGCGCTCGCGGTCTCCCAGTTCCCGAAGGAGGTCGCTCGCTTCAGCCTGTTCTACCACCCGTTCGTTTGCGAGGCGCGCCGCTTGCTCGAGCGTCAAGGCGTGGCGGGACTGCTCGACAACTGGAGGAGTCCGCAACCGCTACAAGAGAAGACCGCGTCCTTCTTCGCGGCGCTCGATCCCACGCTCCGCGTGGCGTCGCCCCATCCGAAGGAGGAGTTCGAGTTCCGCTATGGCGGCGCCTACTCGACCTACAACTGGGAGCTCTTCTTCCACATGCCGCTCCTGCTCGCGAGCACGCTCTCGGCCGCGGGGCGGCATGAGGAGGCGCGCAAATGGCTCCACGGCATCTTCAACCCCACCGATCGTGACCCCGCGGACGACGAAGAAGGCAAGAAGGGCGCGCTCGAGGCGTGGCGCTTCAAGCCGTTCCGGGACATCGTGTCCGTGGCCGATTTGCAGAGCGACATCCTGAACCCCGAGCCAGGAAATCCGCTCGCCAAGTGGCTGAAGAAGCTCCTCGGTGGGTCGGTGACGGGTGACGTCGACGCCTCGTTCGAGACGCAGCTCAACCGCTGGTCGAAGGACCCGTTCAACCCGCATCTCGTCGCCCGCATGCGGCCCATCGCCTACATGAAGGTCGTGGTACGCATCTACGTCGACAACCTGATCGCGTGGGCCGACTCGCTCTTCCGGCAAGACACGATCGAGACCATCGTCGAGGCCGAACAGCTCTACCTCTTGGCCTGGCGCGTGCTCGGTCCGCGACCTCAGAGCATCAAGCGGCCCGACGCGGCCACGCTTGAAGCGCCCACCTACGCAGAGCTCGGCCTCAATCCGGACGCGGATCCATCTGCGCTCGCCGAGTCGATGGCGGCGATCGCCCTGGCGCCCGACGAGCTCGACACCGCGGAGGCGCTCTCGGACTTCGGGCTCGGAAGTTTCTGCGTGCCGCCCAACGAGTCGATGCTCCGGCTCTGGGACACGATCGAGGATCGGCTGCTCAAGCTCCGGAGCTGCATGAACATCGAGGGTCAAGAGCGGAAGCTCGCGCTCTTCGAGCCGCCCATCGATCCCATGCTTCTCGTGCGCGCCAGGGCGGCGGGCCTCGACATCTCGAGCGTCATGAGCGACGTGTACGCCCCGCCACCGCTTCATCGCTTCCCCGTCCTCTACGGGCGAGCCGTGGACTTCGCGGGATTCGTGGCCGGCCTCGGTGGACAGTTGCTCTCCGCGCTCGAGAAGCAGGACGGCGAGCACATCTCGAACCTGCGCGCGAACCACGAAGTGGCACTTCTCGAGCTCGTGCACGAGACGCGCAGGCAACAGGTGCGGGAGACCGAGGAGGCGTTCGAGGGGGTGAAGCGGTCGCGCACGGTTACCGACGCGCGCCGGGTCTACTTCAAGGGACTGCTCGGCAGCGCGATTGAGAACGGGACGGCCGTCAACGCCGACGAGCAGGGCGCGCTCAGCCTGTCGGCGGAGGCCTCGATGTGGGAGCAGCTTGCCCAGCTCGTTCAAGCGGGCTCGCAGCTGATGCATCTGATTCCGAAGTTGGCCGCGGGTACGGGCCTCACCGTGGAAGTGGGCGGCGATCTCATCGGGGCCTCGGCGGAGGCCATGGCGGGTGCACTGCGGTTGTTGGGCATGGTCAAGCGCGAGGACGCAAGTCGCACGAGCACGATGGCTGGCTACGGTCGCCGGACCGAGGAGTGGCGGCATCAGTACGACTTGGCGCTGAAGGAGCTCGAGCAGCTCGACAAGCAGATCCTCGCCGCCGAGATCCGCGTTGCCATCGCTCGGAACGAGCTCGCAAGCCACGAGCGGCAGCTCGAGCAGTCGCGAGAGGTGCGCGAATTCTTGGAGGGGAAGTTCACGAGCGAAGACCTCTACGGTTGGATGGTGGGTGAGCTTCGGGGCACGTACTTCCAGGCGTACAATCTCGCTTTCGACATGGCCCGGCGAGCGGAGCGAGCCTACCGCTTCGAGCGCGCGCAGCCGGACGCGAGCTTCGTTGAGTTCGGTTACTGGGACGGCGGACGCAAGGGCCTGCTTGCGGCCGAGAAGCTACTTCTCGACCTCAGGAGGATGGACGCGAGCTACCTCGAGACCGATCGACGGGAGTACGAGATCACGAAGCAGGTGTCGCTCGCCGAGCACGCGCCGCTCGCTCTGACCGCGCTTCGTGAGACAGGCGCGACCACGGTCGAGCTCTCCGAGGCCCTCTTCGACTTCGACTACCCCGGCCACTACCACCGGCGCCTGAAGAACGTCTCGCTCACGTTGCCGGCCGTGACGGGCACGTATTCGAACGTCAACGCGACCCTCACGCTGCTCTCCTCCAAGATACGCGCGTCGAGCGTTGTCGGAGCCGGCTACGCCGAGTCGCCCGAGGGTGAGGACGCCCGTTTCCGCTACAGCATCGGCGCGCTGCCGGCCGTGTGCACGAGCCACGGCACGAACGACCACGGCCACTTCGAGCTCAGCTTCCGCGATGAGAAGCTCCTGCCCTTCGAGGGCGCGGGCGCCGCGAGCCGCTTCCGAATCGAGCTGCCGCAGGCTCAGAACCGCTTCGACATCCGGTCGCTCAGCGATGTCGTGCTCACGGTGCAATACACCGCACGAGAAGGCGGAGGCGTGCTCAAGACCGCGGTGCGGCGACACCTGGACGAGACCTTCGGGCCGCGTGCGAGCCGGCTCGTCGCGGTCAGGAGCGAACTCATCGAGGCATGGACGGCGTTCGAGGAGTCGGCTGTCAACAACGAGGCGGAAACCGAGAGCTATCAGACCGTCACCGTGAGCTTGAGCGGCCGCATCCCGTTCGTGCCCGGGACGGGCTCGACGCGTTTGCGGCGGCTCCTGCTTGCCGCACATGTCGAGTCACCGAGTGCTCTCGCGTTCGCCGCCGACGTGGAGGTCGTCATCGGAACGAGCACGAGCACCTCGACCTTGCGAACCGCCGCCTTGCCCTTCGCGGTTTTCGACTACACCGCGAACGCCCTCGCCGTCGACAACACGACAGCGGTCGGCATCACGCTCACGGTGCCGGAGGACAACAACTTCCGAGAGGCATATCCGGACCCCGAGGCGCAGAACCCGACGCTGTTCCGCCTCAAGCCCGAGGTCTTCCGCGACCTCTACCTCATCCTCGAGCTCGAGCGCGATCCGCTCGGACAGTGACGGGTAAGGAGGCACGCACCGATGGCGCGACGAGGCTCGGACGGCTCGGACGATGGGCGGGCGCTCCGCGAGCAGGCCATCGCCCAAACGAAGGCGGCGACGGCCGGGGGGTTCGGGACGAACGTCCTCGGCGGCGGATCGCGCGTGGGGCCGTCGCCTGGCACGGGCGGCGGATACCCAGGCTCGGCCGCGGGGGGCGCCAGGCCTGCCGGAGGCTGGCAGAGCCCTGAGCCCCCGGCCATCGGCCCCCGCGGGGGGTTGCTCGGGGGTCGTGGCGGCGGCACGGCCATTGGCTACCAGG
>JADLAB010000686.1 GCA_020848455.1 Polyangiaceae bacterium | reverse complement strand
CGCGCGCATCGAGCACCTGAACGCCGTCCTGCGGGCGATCCGCAACGTCAACCAGCTCATCGCGCGCGAGCACGACTCCCCGGAGCTGCTCGCCCGCGCGGCGGAGCTCATGGTCGAGTCCCGCGGCTTCGCGACGTGCGCGATCGTGCGCCAGCGCGGGGCACGCCTCGAGCTTGCGGCGCAGGCCGGCGAGGTCCAGAAGCTCGCGCACATCGCGAGCTTGCTCGCGCGGGGCGAGGTGCCTGCCTGCATCGCGTCCGCACTTCGCGAGGCGAACGTAGTCTGCCGGCGCCCGGCGACGGACTGCCGGGACTGCGCGGTGAGCGCGAGCTTCCCGGCCCGCCGCAGCACCATGGTGGCGCGCATGGAGTGCGACGGCGCGGTCTACGGCGCCGTGCTCGTTTCGGCGGCCGAGTCGCTCGCGAACGACGAGGAGGCGAGCCTGCTCGCCGAGGTCGCGCAGGATCTGGGCTTCGCGCTCCGCTCCCGCGACCTGCGGCGCGCCGAGTGGCGCACGCAGCTCGCCCTGCGCGACAGCGAGCTGCGCTACCGTGCGCTCTTCGACAGCATGACCGAGGGGCTCGCCTACTGCCGTGTCATCGAGGAGGGCGGGCGCACGGTCGACTTCGAGTACCTCGAGGTCAACCCCGCGTTCGAGCGGCAGACCGGGCTCCGCGACGCCGCCGGCAAGCGCGTGTCGGAGCTCATCCCCGGCATCCGCGCGTCGGATCCGGCGCTCTTCGAGATCTACGGGCGCGTGGCGCGCTCCGGACGCGCCGAGCACTTCGAGCTCCGGGTCGAGGCGCTCGGGCAGTGGTTCGAGGTCTCGGCGTACTGCCCGAGCCCGGGCCACTTCGTCGCGGTCTTCGACGTCGTCACCGCACGCAAGGTCGCCGAGCAGGACCGCGCCCGCCACGCCGAGCGCATGGCCGCTCTGGCGCAGGCCATCCAGGACCTGTCGCGCGCGCGCTCGACGGCGGCCGTCGCGGACGTCGTGCGCCGCGCGGCCCGCGCCCTCGTGGGTGCCGACGGTGCGACCTTCGTGCTCGCCGAGGGCGAGCTCTGTCACTACCTCGACGAGGACGCCGTGGCCCCGCTCTGGAAGGGGCGCAAGTTCCCCATGTCCGCGTGCATCTCGGGCTGGGCCATGCTGCGGCAAGAGCAGGTGGCCATCGAGCGCGTCCGCGACGACGACCGCATCCCGCAGGACGTGTACCGCGCGACCTTCGTCGAGAGCCTCGTGATGACGCCCGTGCGCGCCGACGGGCCGCTCGCGGCGATCGGCGTGTACTGGGGCGCGCCGCACCGCGCGACGGTCGACGAGCTCGGCGTCCTGCAGGCCCTCGCCGACTCGACGGCCGTGGCGCTCGAGAACGTGCGCGTGCTGGCCGAGCTCGAGGCGAGTCGGGCGCGCGCGGCCGCGATCTACGACCACCTGCCGAGCGCCACCTTCGTCTGGGAACGCCGCGACGGCGAGCTCGTGCTCGCCGACTGGAACGAGGCCGCGCGGGCCGCCCTCCAGCCCGTCTCGACGGCGGGGCGCGTGGCGGCGGGGCGCGAGCTCGCGCGCCTCGTGCCGTCGCTCGCGGCCGACGTCGCCGCCTGCCTCGAGAGCCGCGCCACGATCCGGCGCGAGGTCGAGTGCCGCCTGCCGGGCACGGACGGCACGCGCAGTCTCCTGCTCAGCTACGGGCTCGTGCCGGGCGAGCTCGTGGTGCTGCACGCCGCCGATGTCACCGAGCAGCGCCGAGCACAGGAGCGCCTCGCGCAAGCCCAGCAGCTCGACGGCATCGGGCACCTCGCGGGCGGCGTGGCGCACGACTTCAACAACCTCCTGGCCGTGATCCTGACGAACGCGGGCTTCGCGCTCGAAGGCGTGGAGCAGGGCCACCCGGTGCGCGAGGACGTCCTCGAGATCCGGGGCGCGGCCGAGCGCGCCTCCGCCCTGACGCGCCAGCTCCTGGCCTTCAGCCGCAAGCAGGTCCTGCAGCCCGTGCCGCTGCTCTTGCCCGAGGTCATCGAGGGCTGCCGAGCGATGCTCCGTCGACTCGTCGGCGAGCACGTGGAGATCGTCGTGGCGTGTGCCGCCGACACCGGGCACGTCGAGGCCGATCGCGGGCAGCTCGAGCAGGTGCTCATGAACCTCGCGGTCAACGCGCGCGACGCCATGCCGCGTGGCGGCACCCTGACCCTGGAGACCGGGAACGTGGAGCTCGACGAGCGCCATCCCCTGCGCCCCCCCCGGGCTCGGAGCGGGCGCTTCGTCCGGCTCGCGGTCGGCGACACGGGCTGCGGGATGACGCCGGCGGTGCGGGAGCGGGCCTTCGAGCCGTTCTTCACGACGAAGGACAAGGGCAAGGGCACGGGCCTCGGCCTGTCGACCGTGTACGGCATCGTCACGCAGAGCGGCGGCAGCGTCGACGTGCAGGCCGAGCCCGGCCTCGGCGCGCGCTTCGAGATCTTCCTACCGCGCTCGGACGCGACCGCAGCCGCGACCGAGGCCGCGAGCGAGGCCGCGAGCGGGGCCGCGAGCGGGGCCGCGACCGCCGCGGACCCGACGGGCGGCAGCGACAGGGCGAGGGGCACCGAGACCGTGCTCGTCGTCGAGGACGAGGAGGGCGTCCGGCGCGCAGCCGTGCGCATCCTGCGCGCTGCGGGCTACCACGTGCTCGCGGCTGCGAACGGCGGCGAGGCGATCCTCCTCTGCGAGCGCCACCGCGGGGCGATCCAGCTTCTCGTCACCGACGTGATGATGCCGCTCATGAGCGGCCCCGAGCTCGCACGGCGCCTGACGGCGGTGGTACCGGCCCTGCGGGTTCTCTTCGTCTCGGGCTACGCGGACGACGCCCTCACCGAGGCGGGCGCGCTCGCCCCGGAGACCCACTTCATCCCGAAGCCCTTCTCGGCCGAGGCGCTGGCGCAGAAGGTGCGAGAGGTGCTCGACGCCTGACGTGGGGCCGCGTGTGTCGCGCCGGGACGTGACCCGTTTTGAGCGCTGGAAGCGCTGTGAGCGCTGCGACCGATGTGGCGTCCGTGTAGGTTGCCGCCACGAGGAGCGAGTGACATACTCGCCGCCAACCGTTCGGAGGGCGAGGGAGATGGAGGAGCTTGGACCGGGTGCGCCGTCGGGCGCTGCAAGCGACAACGTGGTTGTCGCGAGGTCGCCGGCTCGCATCCTCGTGGTCGACGACGATCCGGCCATGCTCAAGGCCACGGCGCGCGCGCTCGGCCAGCCGGACTGGGCGGTCGACGCGTGCGACACCTCGGCGGACGCGCTCGGCCTCCTCATGCGCCGCAGCTACGCGGTCGTGGTCGCCGACTACGCCATGCCCGGCATGAACGGCATCGAGCTCTGCCGGCACGTGCGCGACGTCTCCGCGGACACCGCCTGCGTCCTCGTGACCGGGCACGCCGATCTCAGCGTGGCGGCCGAGGCGATCAACCGCGCGAACGTCTACCGCTTCCTCACGAAGCCATGGGAGCGCTCCGACCTCCGGGCCGCGGTGAAGGACGCGGCCGAGCAGAACCGGATGCGGCTCGAGCACCGCCGCTTCTCCGCCCTGCTCGCGAACCGCAACGTCGAGCTCCAGGACATGACGCGCGTGCTCGATGCCGAGGTCCAGGGGCGCACGACGGCGCTGTTGCTCGGCCTCATCAACGCCCTCGATTTTCGCGACACCGAGACACAGGGGCATTCGCGCCGCGTCGCGCTCTACGCGCGCCGCCACGCCGAGCAGCTCGGCCTCGAGCCGCGCGCCGTGCTCGAGATCGAGCGCGGGGCGCTGCTCCACGACGTCGGCAAGATCGGGGTCAGCGACACCATCCTGTTGAAGCCCGGCAAGCTGACCGACGAGGAGTGGGTCGAGATGCGCAAGCACTCCCTGCACGGCTACCACATCCTGGCCGGCGTCGATTTTCTGGGCGGCGCGCGGGACATGGTGCGCTCGCATCACGAGCGCTTCGACGGCAAGGGCTACCCCGACGGGCTCGCGGGCGACGCCATCCCGCTCGGCGCGCGCATCTTCGGCGTCATCGACACGTACGACGCCATGACCACGGACCGACCGTACCGCAAGGCCCTGTCGGCCGAGGCGGCGCGCGCCGAGATCGAGAAATCGCGTGGCACGCAGCTCGATCCGGGCTGCGCCGACGCCTTCCTCGCGATCCCCCAGGCCGACCTCGACGACCTGCGCGAGCTCGTGGCGGCGAGCCCGACTGCCGGGCTCGACTGAGAGCGCGCTTCCCCGCGAAGGGCGGTCGTAGCGCGGTGCGCGCTCTTAGCCCCCGCCCGCTCCACCGGCGCCGGACCCCGCGGCACCTGGGGTGTCCGAGCCCCCAGAGCCGCCCGTCGCCCAACAGCCGGCGACCGGCGGTGGCGGCGTGGCGGGAGCGCCGAGGACGACCCGCGCGCCACGAAACGCGACGCCGACGCTCACGCCGTTGCACGGCAGCTCTGCGCCACCCCGTCCGTCCGTCCGCGTGTCCGCGCAGGCACGAAGCGTGTTCGCGAGGGACTCGACCTTGCCGTCGGTGCAAAACGAGCCGCTCGAGGTCCGGTAGAGGATGTCGACGAGCTCGTCGACGTCGAGCACACCGCCCATCATGCCCAACGTGACTTCCTCGCGGCTCTCGTCGAGCTCGAGCGTCACGGTCGCATTGCGCACGTGCAGCACGACGCGATCACCCCAGATGTGGACCGGGACGGGAACGGTCGCGCCGCGGAGCACGGCCACGTCCCCGGCGACGTAGGCCGTGGCGAAACGCCCCTGCACCTCCGTCCAGTCGAACGGAAACACGTCGCTGCCGTCGAATGCGGGCGATGAGCCGAGCGGTGCCGCCGCGAATACCCGAGCGGCGAGGGGGTAGCTCGCCGGCGCGGGCGTGCGCAGGCCCTCGACCTCGAAGAGGACGTTGACGTCCCCCGCGAGGAGCGCCGCATCGTTCTTCTGCGTAGCGGACGGATCGAGGCCGAGCCACAGACTGAGAACCTGCGGGCCGAACGTGTTGTCGATACCGGCCAATCCGTCGCGCTGCGTATCGAGCGCGCCGTACGGTGTGCACTCGCAGGGGCTGTGGCCCACCGACGTGAGGCCGTCGAGGTCGAAGCCGTAGGTCTGCCAGGCGCTGCTGTCCGGCGAGCCGTAGAGGGACGTGTCCCCGAGGAAGAGCTCGGTCATCGCAAACACCGCCGTCGCCCCGAGGGGCGGGCTCGTGTCCGGCGGACCGACCCACGCGGGCGGCTGGGCACCTGGCGCATACGGACAGCTCTGCCGCGCCTGCTCCGTACCGGGCGCGGCCACGCAGGACGCGAGACAGAGCCCGAGCGCCAGGCGCCAACAGGAGCGACCTCGGCCGGCGGTGTCGTCGGCGCAGAGCGGGCGGACAGGCGGGGCACGCATCGTCGACCTCCGATCAATCCGGCGCCTCGCCTTGGCCGAGGGAATCGAGGCGGATGCGGGCGATGTTGTGCACGCCGCTCACGGTGCCCGCGACGAACACTTCGTCACACGTGACGCCGAGCGCGTAGGAAAGCACGTCGCCAGGCCAGACGCTCGGCACGCGCCACGACCACCCATCCGAGATCCGCACGACGAGGACGTTGTTGCCCTCCGCCGGGTGCGCCGCGTAGCCGCACCCGACCTGGAACTCGTCGCAGCCGATGCATTCATCCGGGTCGGACCGGAGCCGCCGTGCGGTGGCGTTGACGGTCCCGCTGTCGGTCGTGTACGGCGCCGTCATGATCGAGCGCGTTGCGTACAAGGTGGGCGGCACGGCGCCCTCGCCGTACGCCCACACGAGATCGACGCCATCCGTGCCGAGATCCGCAGCCCCGCGGTTCGGGTCGCCGACCCAGCGGATGAAGGGGCGCGCGCCTTCATTGGCGGTCCAGATGTTGATGCCGTGAATCGTCGCGGCGTTCGTCTTCCAGAAGAGCGCGTCCTGCCACCAGCGGACCTGGTTGGCGTGCAGGTGGTCGGGATCGGTCGGTGGCGCGGTCACGAGGGACTCTGAACCGCTCCAGGGCGACGCGTAGACCTGAAATGTGGTCGCATCCTCCCAAGCCACGAGGCTCTCGCTGATGAACCAGCTCCGCACGAGCCCATCCGTGTAGTGGCGGAACACCTCGGGCTGGCCAGATTCCACGTTGCCCGTGATGAGCCCCTGGTGCGTCGTGAGGTCGGTGCCCTCGCTGTCGGCGCCGCGGACGCCGAGCGCGTAGCGTGGCCATCGATAGCCCGGGTCCGTCAGGGCACATCCCCAGTCTGTCGCGCCTTTGACCCACATCATGGCCATGCGCACGGCTCCGTCGACGTCCGCGACCATGTCCGTGACCCACCGCTCCGAGATGCGCCGGAACATGAGCGTCGG
>JADLAB010000685.1 GCA_020848455.1 Polyangiaceae bacterium | reverse complement strand
GTGGCGGCGCTCGCGGCGTTCTTCCCATGAACGGCACCGCCTGGCTCGAGTCCATGCACGGCCACCTCGGCGTGCTCGCCTGCGCCGCCCTCGCGCACCCGGCGATCCGCATGCGCAAGGGCGCCCCCCTGTCGTCGGGCACGCGCTGGAGCATCGGCCTGACGACGCTCGGGGTCGTCGGGGCCTTCGCGACCGGGCTCGTCATCTACGCCCGCTACGTCGCGGAGGTCCGGCCCTTCGTGTTCCGCGCGAGCGCGCAGGCGGGCCTGCTCTTCGAGACCAAGGAGCACCTCGCGTTCCTGGTCGTCGGCACCTCGCTCGGTGCGTGCGCCTGCGCGCTCCTCGCGCCGCGCGAGGCGCGCTCGCTGCGCCGGCTCGCCTCGCTCCTCTACGCGCTCGGCGCGCTCGCGTGCCTCGGGACGGTGCTGCTCGGCACGCACGTCGCGTCGGTCGCGACCTTCGCGCGCTGAAGCGCTATTTCCCGACCTCGGGCCGGATCTTCTTCCGGTCCCGGTGCAGCACGCGCGTCGCGTCGCTGCCGTCGACGGCGTTCGGGCCGAGCAAGGTGCCGCACATCGTCTTGCACTTCGTGTCGCTCGGCTTGCAGGTGCACTCGCCCCGCGCCTTCTGCTCGAGCTTCTCCTTCATCTGGTCGACCGTGAAGCCCGCGAGCCGCTCGATCGCCGACCACTTCGGCCCCTCGGCGAGCTGCTTCTTCGTGCGCGGCTCGTTCGGCGCGCCGTCGGGGGCCGCGCAGCAGCGGAACGAGAGGAAGTAGTAATAGAAGTCCTCGGCGTGCGTGTAGACCTTGGGGCGGCACTGGTTGCGCACGCCGCTGTACCAGGGGCCGCCGGTGTTCACGGCCGCGTACTTCGCGTGCGGCGACTCGCCGGCGCACACCTCGTCGGCGTTGCCGGGCATGTCGGCGACCCCGAAGTCGCTCACGCAGTCGGGCTGGCTGCCGCTCGGCACGCCGCGCCAGAGGCGCGCGAGCTCGTGGGCGTCGCGCGCGCCGACCTTCGTCATGTTGGGCCCGTCCCAGCGGTGGTCGCCGTTGCACTTCTTCGGGTCGCGCGTGAAGCCGTAGGGGAAGGGCTTCATGTCCGGGCCCTCGCAGGCGAAGTTCCACTCCGTCTCGGTGCACATGCGCCGGCCGAGCGCGGCGCACTTCACCTCGGCCTGGTAGAAGGTGTTCATGACCTCGGGGCGCACGCCCTTCTGGTTCGGGTACTCGTAGCGGTCGATGCAGTAGCGCTTCTGCACGCGCGCCCCGACGCACTTGGCCGTGGGCTCGAACTGCTCGCACACGCGCTTCTTGTTCTGCGGCGCCCACCACTCGACGAGGCAGTGGTGCTCGACCTCGGTGCAGTACTCGCCCTCGACGAGCACCATGTCCGGGGGGCACGCCCCGCTCGGCGCCGGCTCGACGGCCCCTGCGGGCACGGCCGTCGGGGGCACGAGCGCCGCGACCTCGGTCGGAGCCGGCAGGGGCTCGGACGCCGTGCTCCGAGGGGGCGGCGCCGCGGCGGCCGCGACGGGCGGTGGCCCCTCGAGCGGTGCCGGCGGTGAGGCCGCGCAGGCGCTTGCCAGCAGGGCGACGACGAGCAAGGGAGGCGGTCGCATGCCCCCTGCTTAGCAGACCCGGCAGCCAGCGTCGGCGAGCCCGGCGCGCGCGCTGGCCCCAGTCTGCGGCGTGACGGTGGCCGAGACGCCGAAGTGGTCCGAAAGCCGATCCGCCGGCCCCGGGCCGAACGGCACCACCGCTGCGGCGTCGAGCGAGAGCGGGCGCAGCTCTCGCGGCGGCGTGTCGTCGTCGGCGGCGACGGGGATGGCGCCGAAGGCGAGCACGTAGTCGAGGCGCTGGGTGTCCGCGTCGCTCGCCGGAATCATGTTCAGGTTGTCGCGGCCATTCCAGGTGTAGCCGGGCACCAGAGCGGCGTCGGGGTGGGCCTCGCGGAACACGTCGTGCGCGCCGTCGAGACGGCGCAGCATGCTGCGGTACTCCGCGGAGCTGTCTCCGACGACGTTCAGATCTCCCGCGAGGACGGCACAGGTGCTCTCGAGCTGGCAGCGACCGAGCTCCGCCCCGACGAACTGCCTGACCTCTGCGAGCTGCCTGGCGCGCGTCGCGTCGTGCGCTTCGGTCGACTGCAGGTGCGTGTTGAAGACGCACAGCGACACGCCGGGAGCGATGGGGCCGAGCTCGAGTCGCGCGCCGAAGATGCCCTTGTCCACGAACGCGTCTCCGGTGAAGGGCTCCTTGGCGTCGAACTCGTGGAAGCGGTGCCGCCGGATCGGCAGGCTGGTCGCGAAGAAGAGCCCGCTGTCGTCGTTGAACACGTCGCCGTCGCTGCACCTCGCCACCTGGTGGGGGTACGCGCTCCGGAGCTCCCGCGCGAAGATGGCGCGCACGTCCTCGTCGAAGACCTCCTGCAGGCAGACAACGTGGTAGCGGGGCGTGGTCGCGAGGACCTCCGCGCAGATGCGGCGCGCGCGGGCCTC
>JADLAB010000684.1 GCA_020848455.1 Polyangiaceae bacterium | reverse complement strand
CCACGACCTCGGGCACGCTCCCCACGCACACGCCGCTCTTCGTGGGCCTGCTCGTCGGCACCGTGCTGCTCGTCGGCGCGCTCACCTTCGTGCCGGCCCTCGCGCTCGGCCCCATCGTCGAGCACCTCCAGATGGTGGGCGGCGGCTGAGGCCCGGAGTTCCACGACCATGAGCACCCACTCACAGAAACGCCCGCTCTTCGAGGGCGCCATCGTCCGGCGCGCGCTGTTCGACGCCGTCAAGAAGCTCGATCCACGCCACATGATCCGGAACCCGGTCATGTTCGTCGTCGAGGTCGGCAGCGCCTTCACCACGGGCCTGTTCGTCCACGCACTCGCCACGGGCACCGGCGAGGAGCAGCCCGGCTTCATCCTCGCCGTCTCCTTGTGGCTGTGGTTCACCGTCGTGTTCGCGAACTTCGCCGAGGCCATGGCCGAGGGGCGCGGCAAGGCGCAGGCCGACACGCTGCGCAAGGCGCGCAGGCAGGTGAGCGCCAAGCGCCTCGCGGAGCCGCGGCGCGACGCCGCGCACGAGGTCGTGGCGTCGGCGGAGCTCCACCGGGGCGACGTCGTCCTGGTGGAGGCCGGCGACCTCGTGCCGAGCGACGGCGAGGTCGTCCTTGGCGTGGCCTCGGTCGACGAGAGCGCCATCACCGGCGAGAGCGCGCCCGTCATCCGCGAGAGCGGTGGCGACCGGAGCGCCGTCACCGGCGGCACGCGCGTGCTGTCGGACTGGCTCGTGGTGCGCGTCAGCGCCGAGGCGGGCGAGACCTTCCTCGACCGCATGATCAAGATGGTCGAGGGCGCCAAGCGCCAGAAGACCCCGAACGAGATCGCGCTCGACATCCTGCTCGCGGCGCTCACCATCGTGTTCCTGCTCGCCACTGTGACGCTGTCACCGTTCTCGCACTTCGCCGTCGACGCCAACGGCCGCGGCGCGCCGGTCAGCATGACGGTGCTCGTCGCGCTGCTCGTGTGCCTCATCCCGACGACCATCGGCGGGCTGCTCTCGGCCATCGGCATCGCGGGCATGGACCGCATGATCCAGGCGAACGTCATCGCCACCTCGGGCCGCGCGGTCGAGGCCGCGGGCGACGTCGACACGCTCCTGCTCGACAAGACCGGGACCATCACGCTCGGCAATCGCCAGGCCGCGGCCTTCCTGCCGGCCCCCGGCGTCGACCCGAAGGAGCTCGCCGACGCCGCGCAGCTCGCGTCGCTGGCCGACGAGACCCCCGAGGGGCGCAGCATCGTCGTCTTCGCCAAGGAGCGGTACGGCCTGCGCGGCCGCGACATCGCCGCCCTCGGGGCGACCTTCGTGCCGTTCACCGCGCAGACGCGCATGAGCGGCGTCGATCTCGACGGCCGGCGGGTGCGCAAGGGCGCCGGCGACGCCATCGAGCGCTGGCTCGCCCGGGAGGGCAGCGCGATGCCGGCGGAGGTGCGCGCCACGATCGAGGACGTCTCGAAGCGCGGCTCGACGCCGCTCGTGGTGGCCGACGGTCACCGGCCGCTCGGGGTCGTCGAGCTCAAGGACGTCGTCAAGGGCGGCATCAAGGAGCGCTTCGTCGAGATGCGGCGGCTCGGCATCCGCACGATCATGATCACGGGCGACAACCAGCTCACCGCCGCGGCCATCGCGGCCGAGGCCGGCGTCGACGACTTCCTCGCCGAGGCGACCCCCGAGGCGAAGCTCGCGATGATCCGCGACTACCAGGCGAAGGGGCACCTCGTCGCGATGACGGGCGACGGCACGAACGACGCGCCGGCGCTGGCCCAGGCCGATGTCGCCGTGGCGATGAACACCGGCACGCAGGCGGCGAAGGAGGCCGGCAACATGGTCGACCTCGACTCGAACCCGACCAAGCTCCTCAGCATCGTCGAGATCGGCAAGCAGATGCTGATGACGCGCGGCTCGCTCACCACCTTCAGCATCGCGAACGACGTCGCCAAGTACTTCGCCATCATCCCCGCGGCCTTTGCGGGCACCTACCCGGTGCTCGACAAGCTCAACCTGATGGGCCTGCACTCCCCGACGAGCGCCATCATGTCGGCGGTCATCTTCAACGCGCTCATCATCATTGCGCTCATCCCGCTCGCGCTCCGTGGCATCAAGTACCGCCCGGCGCCGGCGTCGCAGCTCCTGCGGCGCAACCTGCTCGTCTACGGCCTGGGCGGCGTCATCCTGCCGTTCCCCGGCATCAAGCTCATCGACCTGTTGCTCACCGCCACGAGGCTCGTGTGACCATGAAGACGCTGTTGCGACCCCTCCTGGTCCTCTTCGGAGCCCTCACCGTCCTCACGGGCCTGCTCTACCCGCTGCTCGTGACCGGCATCGCCCAAGGGCTCATGCCGGACAAGGCCAACGGCAGCCTGGTGCGCCGCGACGGCGTCGTCGTCGGCTCGGCGCTCATCGCGCAGCCGTTCGTGGAGCCCGGGTACTTCTGGAGCCGCCCCTCGGCCATCGGCACCCCCGACGGGCCGAACGCTTACGACGCCACCTCGTCGGCGGGCTCGAACCTCGGTCCCACGAACCCTGCCCTCGCGACCGCGGTGAGCGAGCGCATCGCGGCGCTGCGCGCGGCCGACCCCGGTAACGAGGCACCCGTGCCCGTCGACCTCGTGACGGCCTCGGGCAGCGGCCTCGACCCGCACCTGTCGCCAGCGGCGGCGTACTACCAGGTGCGGCGCGTGGCGGCGGCACGCCACGTCGACGAGGCCGAGGTGCGCGCGCTGGTCGACGCGGCCGTCGAGGGGCGCGTGCTCGGCGTGCTCGGGGAGCCCACGGTGAATGTGCTGCGCCTGAACCTCGCGCTCGACGAGCGCCTGCCTCTGCCGCCTCCGGGCTGACGGCGGAGCTCCCGCGACGAGTTATGGACGAGCCCCCGGCCTCGCGCCCCGATCCGGACCTCTTGCTGCGTCGCCTCCACGCCGAGGAGGAGCGGCTGCGCCGGGGCAACCTCAAGGTCTTTTTCGGGTGCGCGCCCGGCGTGGGCAAGACCTACGCCATGCTCGAGAACGCGCGGCGCTTGCGAGCCAACGGCGTCGACGTGGTCATCGGCTGCGTCGAGACGCACGGCCGTGCGGAGACGGCCGCCCTCTGCGAGGGGCTCGAGCACATGCCGATGCGCGTCGTGCTCTACCGCGGCGCGAAGCTCCTCGAGCTCGATCTCGAGGGCGTGCTCGCGCGCAAACCGCGGGTGCTCTTGCTCGACGAGCTCGCGCACACGAACGCCCCGGGCACGCGGCACAAGAAGCGCTGGCAGGACGTGCTCGATCTGCTCGACGCCGGTATCGAGGTGCACACGACCCTGAACGTGCAGCACATCGAGAGCCTGAACGACGTGGTCGCGCAGGTGACCTCGGTGCGGGTGCGCGAGACGGTGCCCGATCGCATGCTCGATCGCGCCGACGAGATCGAGCTCGTCGATCTGCCGCCCGAGGCGCTGCTCGCGCGCCTGCAGGAAGGCAAGGTGTACCTGCCCACCGAGGCAACGCGCGCCGCGCAGAGCTTCTTCAAGCGCGGCAACCTGCTCGCCCTGCGCGAGCTCGCCCTGCGGCGCACGGCCGACCGCGTGGACGCCGACATGCAGGCGTACCGCGAGGCGCACGCCATCGACGCCACCTGGCCGGCAGGCGAGCGCATCCTCGTTTGCGTCGGCCCGAGCCCGTCGTCGGCGCGCCTCGTGCGGGCCGCGCGCCGCATGGCGGCGGGCCTGCGGGCCCCGTGGGTGGCGGCCTCGGTGGACGCGATGGGGGTCGCGCCCATGACGCGCGCCGACCGCGAGCGGCTCGACGCGAACCTCTCGCTCGCCGAGTCGCTCGGCGGCGAGGTCGTGCGCCTGGCCGGCAAGAGCGTGAGCGAGGCCCTGTTCGACTACGCCAGGAGGCACAACGTCACGCGCCTCATCGTCGGCAAGCCGACCCACGCGCCGCTGCGCGACCGGCTGCGCGGCTCGTTGCTCGACGATCTCGTGCGCCACAGCGGGGAGATCGACGTGCACGTGATCTCCGGCGACGCGGGTCCTCGCGCCCGGGCGCCCGAGCGGACGGCGGCGCGGCGCGCCGTCCCGTGGCGCGCGCTCGCGTCCGCAACCGGCCTCGTCGCCGCCGCCACGGCCTTCGGTCACGTGGGGCGCGACTTCTGGTCGCCCGTCGACATCGTGATGATCTACCTCCTCGTCATCACGGTCGTGGCCGTCGGGCTCGGGCGCGGAGCGTCCCTCCTCGCCGCCGCCCTGTCGGTCGGCTGCTACGACTTCTTCTTCGTGCCACCGTTCTACACGTTCGCGGTGAGCGACGCGCGCCACATCCTCACGTTCGTCGTGATGTTCGTCGTGAGCGTCGTCATCGGCACCTTGACGCTGCGCGTACGGCGGCAGGAGGGCGCCGCGCGGACGCGCGAGGAGCGCACCGCCGGGCTCTACGCCCTGACGCGCGATCTCGCGACGGCGGCCGACGACGCGAGCGTGGCGCGGGTGATCGCGCGCCACGCGGCCACGGCCTTCAACACCGCGACCGTCGTGCTCGAAGCGGCCCCCCGGCCTGGCGACCCGCTCCACGTGCTCGCAGAGAGGGGCTCGGTGCCGCTCGAGAGCCCGGAGCAGGCGGTGGCGCGCTGGGTGCTCGAGCACGGGCGGCCGGCCGGCAGCGGCACCGACACCCTGCCCGGCGCGCGCCTACGCTGCCTGCCGCTCGGCACCGGCGCCGAGCCGCTCGGGGTGCTGGGGCTCGCGGCGCCGGACGCGCAGGCGGCGCCCGCGCCGGAGCGCGACTTCGTCGAGGCGTTCCTGCGCCAGGCGAGCCTCGCCCTCGAGCGCGCGCACCTCGCCGACGAGGCGAAGGCGGCAGCGCTGCAGGCGCGGACGGAGCAGCTCAGGAGCTCGCTCCTGTCCGCCGTGTCGCACGATCTACGCACGCCGCTCGCGGTCATCACGGGCGCCGCCACGGCGCTCCGCGACGACGCCGCAGCGATCCGCTCGGCCGAGCGCGTCGAGCTCGTGGACACGATCTGCGTCGAGGCGCACCGCCTCGAGCGCCTCGTCGGCAACATCCTCGACATGACGCGACTCGAATCGGGCACCTTGCAGGTGAAGCGCGAGTGGGTGCCCGTCGACGAGCTCGTCGGGGCCGCGCTCACGCGCCTCGAGGCGGAGCTCCAGAACCGCCCGGTCACGACCGATCTCCCGGACGAGCTGCCCATGCTGTCCGTCGATCCGGTGCTGTTCGAGCAGCTGCTCGTGAACGTGCTCGACAACGCCGCGCGCTACACGCCGGCCGCGAGCTCCATCGACCTCCGAGCCCGCACCGAGAACGGCGCCGTCGTGCTCGAGGTGGCGGACCGCGGCCCGGGCCTGCCGCCGGGTGCCGAGAACAAGATCTTCGAGAAGTTCGTGCGCGGCCCTGGCAACACGGAGCGCGGCGCCGGGCTCGGGCTCGCGATCTGTCGCGCGATCGCCGAGTCGCACGGCGGCCGCATCGAGGCCGAGAACCGCGAAGGCGGCGGCGCCACGTTCCGCATCCGCATGCCCGAGATCGAGCTCGGGCCGAACGAGGCGAGCGCCCGCGCCGAGGCGAGCCGGGAGGCGCAGCCGTGAAGCTCGAGGGCAAGAGCGTGCTCGTCGTCGAGGACGAGCCCGAGATGCGCCGCTTCCTGCGCGCGGCGCTCGGGTCGCACGGCCTCGAGATCGTCGAGGCGGCGACGCTCGGCGAGGCCACGCGTCGGGTCACCAGCCGCCGCTTCGATCTCGTCTTGCTCGACCTCGGGCTGCCCGACGGCGACGGCCTCGCGCTCGCGGCGGAGCTCCGGGGCTTCACGGGCGTGCCCATCATCGTGCTGTCGGCGCGCCGGCGCGAGGACGACAAGGTGCAGGCGCTCGACGCCGGCGCGGACGACTACCTCACCAAGCCCTTCGGCATGAACGAGCTCCTGGCGCGGATGCGCGTGGCGCTGCGCCACGCGGAGCGCGCGGCGCGCGAGCCCGAGCCGGCCGTCGAGCACTTCGGCCCGCTCTCGCTCGACCGCGCGCGACGGCGCGTCGAGGTGTCGGGGCGCGAGATCCGCCTCACGCCGACCGAGTACCGCATGCTCAACCTGCTCGCCGACCACGCGGGGCGCGTGCTCACGCACCGGCAGATCGCGCAGGGTGTCTGGGGGGACAGCCGCACCGTGGAGGCGCACCACGTGCGCGTCCACATGGCCCTGCTGCGCAAGAAGCTCGAGGCGAGCCCGGCGCGACCGAGGCTGCTCTTGACGGAGCCCGGCGTGGGGTATCGGCTGTGCGAGCCCGACCTCGAGACCTGAGCGGCGCGCGAGCCCGAGCCGGCGGTCGAGCACTTCGGTCCGCTCTCGCTCGACCGCGCGCGACGGCGCGTCGAGGTGTCGGGGCGCGAGATCCGCCTCACGCCGACCGAGTACCGCATGCTCGGCCTGCTCGCCGACCGTAG
Source organism: Polyangiaceae bacterium (assembly GCA_020848455.1). GTDB lineage: Bacteria > Myxococcota_A > Polyangia > Polyangiales > Polyangiaceae > JACRDA01. The sequence continues at coordinate 3,615 of JADLAB010000684.1, read as the reverse complement.
CGATGCGACCGGCGGTGGTGGCCGACGGCGATCACGCGCTCGATCGTCCCGAAGTACGCATCGATGATTACGAGCACCTTCGCACCGCCCCGGAAGTGCTTCATCCCGTCGCGGGCGTCGCGGCAGTCGCGGGCGAGGGGACTCCGGGGCGCCGCGCGCTCGACGTTCGCGGCCACGGTCCATTCGCCCGAAGGCACGGGGGCGGCGGGCGAGGTCATGTCCCGGTTGCGGTCGGCGGTGTGGACCCGGGGGAAGGCGCCGGCGCCCCGCTGTCGAACAGGGCGAGGTAGGGCGCGAAGGAGAAGCGGCGGTTGCGCCTGTAGCCGGTCATCTCTTCCAGGATCCCCAGCTCTTCGAGACGCCGCACGTGGTTGTTCGCGGTCACGTAGGTCACCCCGAGCTGCGCCTCCAGGGTCGCCGGCGTCAGCACGGGCTGCGCGAAGAGGAGATCGAGTGCGCGGAGCAAGTTCGCGCCTGCTTTTCCTTCGCTCTGCAACCGTGCCTGGTAGCGCGCGCGCAGATCGAGGATCTTGCGTGCCGTCTCGTGGGCCTGGGTCGCCACGTCGCGGACGCCGCGCACGAAGAACGCGAGCCAGTCCTCCCACGCGCCGTCGGTGCGCACGGCCTGGAGTCGGTCGTAATACTCGGTGCGGTTCCGCTTCAAGAAGTGGCTCAGATAGAGCAGCGGCCGCGCGAGGATGCCGCGCTGGCACAGCAAGAAGGTGATGAGGAGCCGGCCGACCCTGCCGTTGCCGTCGAGGAACGGGTGGATCGTTTCGAACTGCGCGTGTGCGAGGCCGGCGTGGATCAACGCAGGCAGCGTGTCGTCGTGGAGGAATCGCTCGAGGTCGCCCATGAGCGCGGGCAAAAGGTGCGGCGGCGGCGGCACGAAGCTCGCGTCGCTGAGCGTGCAGCCAGCGGGCCCGATCCAGTTCTGGCTCCGCCGGAGCTGCCCCGGCTCGAGGTGCTCGCCGCGAACACCCTGAAGTAGACGCTCGTGGATCTGCCGGATGAGGCGCAGCGACATCGGCAGCGCGGTCTGCTCGAGGCCGTAGTTCATCGCCGCGACGTAGTTGACGACCTCCTCGACGTCGCGCAGCTTGCCGCGCTCGCGGTCTCCAGCCTCGAACTGGAGCACGTCCGTCAGCGAGGCTTGCGTCCCCTCGATCTGCGAACTCAGGACGGCCTCCTGCCTGACGTACATCGCGACGAAGAGATCCGGATTCGGCAGGATCCCCGTGATACCGTCCAGACGGCCGAGGGCCGTGTCCGCCAGCGAGAGCAACCGGGCCAGCTCTCCGGTCACCTGAACGGGCGGATCCGGCGGCAGTGACGCCGGCTCGAAGGCCGAGTAGCCGTTGGGTTGGCGGATGAGGCGCCCCGCTCGCATCGTTCAGGCTCCTTGCCCATGGGGCCGTCTTGTCGCGTATAGTAAAGAAAAGGCGCTTTCCCTTTAGCATGGTCTCCACGACGGGCGCATGCTGAAGCGACGTTGAGGATGCGCGCCGCTCCAGTGCGCCCGCCCGGAACGGGTTGCCCTCAGACCCCGGGAAGCCGACGGGCTCGCCCCCCCGAGAGCTGCAGGTGGTGCGCGAGGGCAAGCATCCTGGCCACCTTGGCGGGCCGGCGCACGGGCTCGGGCTTCGGGAGCGGCGGCGTCTCGCTCAGCGTCACGCGCGAGCTGCGCCTCCAGAACAGCGTGCCGGTCAGGATGTGGCGGTCGCTCGGCGTCTCCGTCCTCGGGGCGGCCGCCGGCTGCTCGGGCGTCATGCGGCCTCCTTGGCGCTCGGGTCAGCGGCGAAGTTCACCAGCTAGGTTCCGCTCCCGGTGGTGCTGGCGATGGGGGTGGCTCAAACGGCTTGGCTCGTTCTCAAGCGTGGCAGAACGAGGGCCCGGCGGGCAGAAGACGCTCGCGGCCGCACGACGATGTTCATGAGCGCCTACCGGGCGCTCGAAGGCGTCGCCGGAAGTCGGGCGCAAGCCATGGCGACTGCCAGGCGAGCGATACCACGGGCGCCCACCTACTCGTTCGAATCGTCGTCCCGTGTGCGCTTCTTCGTCAGACCCGGAACGTGTCGGGTGACGCCGAGGATCTTCATCAGCGTTGCTTCCGGATCCGTGCGCCGTGCGACCTGGGCATGTCGCCATCGATGCTGAAGAAGAGGTGCCAGGTCGCGTCGTAGGGCGCCACGTAGCTCATTCGGCTCCGGCCGCCGATCCTGCGCCTCGTCGAGGTTGGCCATCACGTTCGCCGTGGCAGGAAAGGCGAGCCCGATGATCTGGTCGAGCATCTCGGCTGCCGAGTCGCCGTCGGGCACGCCGACCTTGAACATGTGGTAGGCACCCAGGTCGGCCACGTCTCCGATCTCCACCTCCCCTACGCCGACGGGGGCGACGCCCGGGCCGGAAGCCCTCTCCGGTAGGTTGACCTCGACAGGAATGTCGAAGTCGATCCACACGGGGCCGCGATACACCGTGTGGGTGCATCCGCCCGGATCAGCGACCTCATCGAGGATCGCGATCAGGTCGTCTTCGTTCCGAGCGCGGACCAGGCTCGCGCTGAGACCGGGCCATCGAACCAAGTAGAGTGGCATGGTTGTCCTCCCGCACTGGTGTCCAGGGCCGCATCGCCGCTACTTCATCACGGCTCCAGGGCCCACGAGCACCCGACGGGCATCAAGGTCGAGGGTGGCCGGGTACTCGGCGTGCCTGCCCGCCGCGACTTGGCCGCGGATCACGACGCCTGATTCGAGCGCCGATACGAGCCGACAAGGAATACCGCTCACCCAGACGGTCGGGCGCCGGTGCACCAAGTTCTCCTCAGGAAGGGTCGCCCTCTGTTCGAACCACGTACCCTTCGGTGCCTTCGTCCACGGAGGACCACCGCTCGTTCATGGCCGGCTCGTTCGGCATGGCAGCTCAAGTCGAAGATCGGCGGCCATAGTCGGAGACCGTCGGCTCGCTGTCAAGCGCACCCTGCGGAGGCAGAGCCGTCCGGCCCGCCGCAACGACGGGACCGGCGGTGCGTTCTCGCCGACGCGTTTCCCGTAGCAGTCGTCCGTCACCGCGACGGCGTCGAGGTAGAGGTCCGCACGTTGGGTGCGGCTCTGGAGCCCCGGTGCAGTCGAGTGGCGCCCGCGCTCGACCGACCCGCGCCGACAGGAGTAGAACGAACGTGAGCCCGGCCCGGCGCGGCCCGCTGCCGACGCGCCAGCCATCGCCATGGAACCGTCGAACGCGCGCCCCGATCCCGACACCCTCCTCCGGCGCGTCACCGCCGAGGAGGAGCGCGCGCACCGCGCCAAGCTGAAGCTCTACTTCGGGTTCGCGCCGGGCGTCGGCAAGACCTACGCGATGCTCGAGGTGGCGCAGCGCCTGCGCGCCGAGGGCGTCGATGTCGTCGTCGGCTGCGTCGAGACGCACGGCCGCGCGGAGACCGCTGCGCTTTGCGAGGGGGTCGAGACCCTGCCGCGGCGCACCGTGCCGTACCGCGGCACGACGCTCGAGGAGCTCGATCTCGACGCGATCCTGGCGCGCCGGCCCGCCGTGCTCCTGCTCGACGAGCTCGCGCACACGAACGCCCCCGGCCTGCGCCACAAGAAGCGCTGGCAAGAT
>JADLAB010000683.1 GCA_020848455.1 Polyangiaceae bacterium | reverse complement strand
TCGACCTTGGTGTACGAGACGCCGAAGCAGGCGCTCGCGACGAGCGCCGCCGGTATGCCCCCCGCGACCACGAGGCGACGCAGGCGCGCGCCCTCGCCGCCGCCCTGCCCCCACCTGCCCGCCCGCACCATGGCCGATCCTTACCGCACTCTGGCGCGGCGGGCGACGGCGCGAGCGGTCCGTCGCATCCGTGCCGAGCCTGGAGGCTCGGCGTGGCGCCCCGCGTCGATCGGAACGATGATGCTCCGCATGCGAAGGCTCTCTGCCGTCGTCGCGCTCGCGGCGGCGCTCGGCTGTGGCGACGCGACGGACGACTGGGTCCCGGTCCCCATCGGCGGGCGCCCGAGCGCGGCGACCTCGACCCCGCCGGCGCCGCTGACCACCGCCACGAGCGCACCGACCGCCACGACGCGGCCCACCGCCCCGGCGAGCCCCCCGGCCGCGAGCTCGCCCCCCGCGACCGCTCCGGGCGCGGGGGATCCCGCGGTGGCGGTCGACGCGCCGCGCGTCGAGCGTGGCGACACCGCCTACCTCCGCGACCGGGTGCGCGCCGTCCACGAGGCGCTGCTCGCCGCCCTGCCCGAGCGCGAGCGCGCGCCGCTGCGGCGCGTGTCGCTCGTGCTCGACGACGCCCCCGGCGAGGTGAACGCCTTCGCGGCGTGCCTGCACGACGGGCGCGCGCTCGTGGCGCTCACGGACGGCATCCTGCAGGTGCAGTCGCAGCTCGCCCGCGCGCGCGCCGCCGACGAGGTGTTCGGGACCGGGCGCGTCGAGGCCTACCTCGCGGGGGCGCGGAGCGGGCGGCGCCTGGTCGAGCCCGCGAGCTTCATCCCCGCCGAGCAGGAGCGCGACCCGCGCAAGCGGGCGCGGCAGGCGACGCTGCTCGACGAGGGAGTCGCCTTCGTCGTCGGCCACGAGCTCGCGCACCACCGCCTCGCGCACACGGGCTGCGTCGGGGGCGCGCCGGGCGCGGTGACGCTCGCCGACGTGGCCCGGGAGCTGTCGGCAGAGGTGCCGGGCTTCAACCAGCCGAACGAGCTGGCCGCGGACGTCTACGGCGTGCAACACGTGCTCGCCGCCGGGGCGCGCGGCGGCGGCTGGACCGAGGGGGGCGCGCTGCTGCTCTGCCGCTTCTTCCAGGCGCGCTCCCAGCTCTCGCTCGGCGACGAGCTGCGCTTCGCCTTCGAGCGCACGCACCCGCCCGCCGCCCTGCGCATCCCGGTCATCGAGGAGGCGGCGGCCGGGTGGCGCGCCGCGGGCGGACTCTCCCTGCCCGTGCCGCCCCCGCTCGTGCTCCCGCGCTGAGGGGGCGTCGCCCGAGGGCGGGGGCGCGCGCCGCGGCGCGGCCTGGGCCCCAACCCCATCTCGCACTGCGGCGCGGGCACCGGACTCGGCGCGGGGTGCGAGCGCGTGCGCCCGCGTCCTCGCGCGCGACATCGGGGCCCTCCCTGGCCGCGCCGCGGCGCGCGCCCCCGCCCTCGGGCTCCTTGGTTTTGGGTCGGAGTGGGAGTGGGCGAGGCGGGCTCCCGCCTTTCGGAGCCTGTAGGGGAAAAGGCTCGGCGCGCGTGGGATGGCGGGCGAGCCGGGTCGAGCCGGAGCCTGAGCCCGAGCCCGTGTCTCGTGTCCGTGTGCGTGACCCGGTGCCGTGCGGGCGTGGGCGCGGGCACGGGCACGGGCGCGGGGGCAGGGGCGGGCGCGGGGGCCGGCGCGGGGGCGGCGCTGCCGGACGCGAGCGGCGCGTGCAGCGTGGTCCACGCGGAGGAGGGTGCATTCTACCGGGGACCCTGCCGTTTGGCTACGACGGACATCGCGCCGCCGTACATGGGTGGGCGCTGGTGCGACTCTTCTGCGAAGGATGCCCCGCGCATGGCACACATCGCTTGTCGCGTGGATGACTCCATGTAGCCTGGTAGAAGAGGTGGCTGGCCATGAACGGCGCGCGATGCTCGGTGTGCGATGACCCTGGGCGGATCAAGATCGACGGGAAGTGGTACTGCTGGCCGTGTCTGGACGTCGCCAGCAGCGGGCCCGATGCCTCGCCCGCGGCGGAAGCTGAGGAGCCCTCGCCGGAGTCCGCTGCGCAGGAGGCGCTCGGCTGGCGGCGGACCGCTGGCAGCATCACGCCCATGCTGATCCAGAGCACCACACTCGCCGCGCCCAAGGCCGACGGCGCGCAGGCCGAGGCAACTATCAAGGTCGGAGTGCTGCAGGCGCGGAGCAAGGTGTACGCGGCCATCATTGCTGGCGCAGCCGCGGTGCTCGTCGCCGTGATCACCGTCCTCTATGCATTCCGCACCTCGACGCCTCCGCAGACGATCACCCAGTTCTTCGGCGCTCCGAGCGCGAGTGCGACCGCGGCGACGTGTACGCCGATCGTTCTGCGTGGCGCGCGCCAGACGAAGCCCGACGAGCGCGGGGCGTTCAGGTACGAGGGTCCGGCCATCACCGGATGTGTGCAGCGTGGGAAGACCGCCGATGACATCAGCGTCAGCGTCGACGGCGACTCCTCGGGTCTCTCGGACCGCGTCGCGCTGCAGGTGCCACCGGAGCTCGGGGCGGGCGATGCCTTGTTCCTCCTCGTGCCGGTCACCGAGGCGTCGGGGCTCACTGAGGAGCTCGGTCCACCGTCCGCGTACCGCCTGAGCCGCGACGACTCCGCCCCGGGACTGTGGCTCGGCACTGCGTGGCAACCGAGGACTCCGGGCCGCGCTGCGGACGCTCATGCACCGACGGGCGGCGCGATGCCGTGGGGTGGCGGTATCTCACGGTCGGTGCCGGGACCGAACGGTGGGCCAGGCGCCGGGGCCAAGCCAAGGTCGCCGGCCGCGCTCGACGATCCGGAGCTGGCGCGTGCGATCGCGCGCGTGAAGCGGGCTCTCGCGGCGTGCCTGGAGGAGTCGGGCAGGGCCACCGCGAAGGCCGAGGTCCACGTCGAGATGCGGCGCGGTGCGCTACCCTTGGTGACCACGTCCGGGGCGCCCGAGGCGGCGGCGTGCTTGCGGCTCCGGGTCTCGGGCGTGCCGCTCCTGTCGCAGCGCGACGGGCGGTTCGACATTCCGGTGCACCGGTTGGACCCCAACAAGTAGGCGGGGCCCGGCCGCTGGCGGTGTAAGGAGGCAGCGATGCCCCCCACGACGATTTGCACCTTCAACGCGAACAACCTCTACGCCCGCTACCGCTTCGGGCAGACCTATCCCGGCGACCGGAGCGGCAAGAGTCGCGTGGGCGAGGGGTGGGGTTACCTGCCACAGTACGACGGCGTGAGCATCGAGCTCCTGCAGCCGCAGGACTGCAAGCTCCTCGCGCGCGTCATCACCGACGACGGCGCGCGCCTGCCCGACGTCGTGTGCCTGCAGGAGGTCGAGAGCCTGCTCGCGCTCCGCCGCTTCAACGAGGAGTTCCTCGGCGGCGCCTACAGCCAGGCGCTCGTCATCGACTCGCGCGACTTCCGCCAGATCGACGTCGGCGTGCTCTCGCGGCTCGAGGTCGCGCACGTCCGCACCCACGTCGATGCCCGCGATCCGGCGGCGCCGGATCCGGCGCGCCCGTGGCTCTTCTCCCGCGACTGCCTCGAGGTCGGCGTGGCGCTCAACAAGTCGGGCTCGAAGGTGCTCACGCTGTTCGTGAACCACCTGAAGTCGAAGTACGCCGAGAGCGCGGCCGACCGGGCGAAGGCCGATGCGACCCGCACGCGCCAGGCCGAGGGTGTGCGGCGCCTGGTCCAAGCGCGCTTCTCTGTCGAGGAGCGCAAGACCGCCCTCTTCGCCGTGCTCGGCGATCTCAACGACGAGCCGACCTCCCCGACCCTCGCCGCGCTCTTTGCCGGCGG
>JADLAB010000682.1 GCA_020848455.1 Polyangiaceae bacterium | reverse complement strand
ATGGGAGGGCCCCGATGTCGAGCGCGAGGACGCGGGCGCAGGAGCTCGCACCGCGCAACCGACCCGGTGCCCGCGCCGCAGTGCGAGATGGGGTTGGGGCCCATGCGGCGCCGCGGCGCGCGCCCTTGCCCCCGGGCGACCCCTTCGCAGTGCGAGATGGGGTTGGGGCCCATGCGGCGCCGCGGCGCGCGCCCCTGCCCCCGGGCGAAGCCCTTGATTCGCGCCCGGCGCTCGGGCACGACTGAAGCGTGAACACGCTCGGCCCCGCCGCGTGCGCCGCCGCGCTTCTCGCGGCTCCGGCCGTGTGGGCGAGCCCGCCGGACATGGCTGCGCCAGCGAAGGCCGCCGAGCCCGCCGGCGAGCCGGAGCCGGGAGCCGTCGCGGCCGAGCCGTTGCCCGCCGAGGCCGAGCCGTCTGCCAAGGGCGAGCCCGCGGGCGGCGTCGAGTCCTCGAAGCCCGAACAACCCGAGGTCGAGTGGCACCGCCGGGCGGATTTCATGGTGGGCCTGCACGTCGGGGTCGGGCTCGGCGCCGCCCTCGGCTACCCGAACGACGCGCTCAAGATCGACCGGCCCGAGTTCGAGACGAACACGGGTGCGAGCGGCGGCGGCGCGGGCACGTTCTGGATCGGCGGCGCGCTCGCCGACTGGCTCTCCTTCGGCGTGTCGATCTCGGGCGCACGCATCCTCGGCGGTGGCTACCAGACCTCGTCGGGATCGGTCGGCTTCCACACCGAGGTGTTCCCGGCCTTCAGCCTCGGCGAGCTCGGCGAGGACTTCGGCGCGTACGTCGACGCCGGCATCGCGCTGCTCCAGACCGTGCCGACGGGGCAGGACTCGCCCGTCATCGAGTCGGGCGGCGCCGCGCGCTTCGGCCTCGGCGGCTTTTACGAGGGCCTGCGCGTGTGGCAGCTCTCGATGGGGCCGTACGTCGGGGCCGATCTCGTGTGGAGCCCCACCTGCGTGCGTCCCATCGCGGTCGTCGGCTGGCGGACCGCGCTCTACTCGGGGCCGTGAGTGGCGGCGCCCGAGGTCGTCCTCACCGAGCGCGCGGACGGCGTACGTCTCGCGGTCGTCGTGTCGCCGCGCTCGAGTCGCTCGGCGGTCACGGGCGTGCGTGAGGGCGCGCTCGCGGTCGCCCTGCACGCGCCGCCGGTCGAGGGGGCGGCCAACGAGGAGCTCGTCGCGCTCCTCGCGCGCCTGTGCGGCGTGCCGAAGCGCGCCGTCCGGGTCGTGTCGGGCGCCACCGGGCGGCGCAAGCTCGTCGACATCGCGGGCGTCGAGCGCGCGACCCTCGCGGCGCGCCTCGCGGGAGCGCTGCCGTGACCGAGGCCGCCTTCTACGACTACTTCCTCTGGAGCTGGATCGCGCTCGGCGCCGCCATCCTGGTCGTGCTGTTCTTCGTGACCGCTCCCTACGGGCGGCATGCCAAGCGCGGCTGGGGCCCGCGCATGCCCGCCACGCTCGGCTGGGTCGTGATGGAGGCGCCGGCCTCGCTCGGCTTTCTCGCCTACTACCTCGTGAGCGATCGGCGCGGCGCGCCGGTGTCGCTCGCGTTGCTCGTGCTCTGGGAGCTGCACTACGCCGATCGGGCCTTCCTCTTTCCGTTCCGGCGCCGGAGCCCCGGCCAGACGACGCCCGTTCTCATCGTCGCCTCGGCGGTGTTCTTCAACTTCTGCAACACCTACCTCAACGGCCGCTGGCTCTTCACGCTCGGCCCCGAGCGGTCCGCGAGCTGGCTCGCCGACCCGCGCTTCGTCGCCGGGACCGTCCTCTTCGTCGTCGGCCTCGTCACGAACCGCTGGGCCGACAACGTGCTCTTCCGGCTGCGGCGCGACGCGGGGCCTGGCTACCACGTGCCGCAAGGCGGCCTCTACCGCTTCATCTCGTGCCCGAACTACGCGGGCGAGAGCCTGCAGTGGCTCGGCTGGGCGCTCGCGACCTACTCGCTCGGCGGGCTCACCTTCGCCGTGTGGACGCTGGCGAACCTCCTGCCGCGCGCCGTGTCGAACCACCGCTGGTACAAGAAGACCTTCCCCGACTATCCGCCCGAGCGCCGGGCGTTCGTGCCCTTCGTGTGGTGAGGGTCCGGGCGTTCGCGCGCTTCGTGTGGTGAGGGTCCGGGCGTTCGCGCCCTTTGTGTGGTGAGCGCCGCCGCGTGTACTAGGCTTCGAGGCGCATGCACTTCGAGAAGTGGCACGGGCTCGGCAACGACTTCATCGTGACCGAGCAGGCTCTCGGGACGGAGCTCGTGCGCCGGCTCTGCGACCGGCGCCGCGGGGTCGGAGCCGATGGCGTGCTCGTCGTGCGACGCGAGGCAGACGCCTCGGTGCGGATGGTGATCGTCAACGCCGACGGCAGCCGCCCCGAGATGTGCGGCAACGGGCTGCGCTGCGTGGCGGGCTACTTCGCCGAGCGCGGGGGCCTGTCGGAGGGCACCGTGCTCGTGCGCACGCCCGCGGGTGAGCGGCGGTGCGAGGTGCGCCGCCAGGGGGGGCGGTTCGAGGTCGGTGCCGCGATGGGGCTGGTGCGCGTCGGCGAGCACCTCCTCTTCGCGCCGCCCGCCGCGGGCCCGAGCGATCCAGCGGCCGCCGAGCCCGCGCGCGATTTCGTGCGCGTCGACGTCGGCAACCCGCACGCCGTCACCTTCGACCCGTGGGACGACGCGGCGGTCGACCGCGTGGGGCCCGCGCTCGAGCGCGCCGTGCCCGGGGGCACGAACGTCGAGCTCTGCCGCGTGAGCGAGGGCGGCCGGCGCATCGAGGT
>JADLAB010000736.1 GCA_020848455.1 Polyangiaceae bacterium | reverse complement strand
CCGCAGCTCTCGCTCGGGTATAGCTCGGGCGCCGGCAACGGGCTCTTCGGCCTCGGGTGGAGCGTCGGGCTCCCGGCCATCAGCCGCAAGACCGACAAGGGCCTGCCCGAGTACCGCGACGAGGCTGACAGCGACACGTTCATGCTCGCGGGCTTCGAAGACCTCGTGCCAGTGCTCGTCGATGCAGAGCGGGACGTCGTCACTGTCGGCACCGAGAAGCGCGAGCGCTTCCGCCCCCGCGTCGAGATCGCGGGCGGCTTCGCCCGCATCGAACGCGTCACCATTGTCTCGGGCGAACAGGACGTGGGCACCGTCTTCTGGCGCTCGACCACAAAGGACAACGTGACGAGCACGTTCGGCCGATCGGCGGCCGCTCGCATTGCGGATCCGGCCGCCGAAGGAACCGCGAGGCGCGTCTTCTCGTGGCTGCTCGAAGAGAGCCGTGACGACCGCGGCAACGTCGTCCGCTACGAGTACAAGGCCGACTCAGAGCTCGAGGCCGTCGCGAAGGCGACCCACGAGCGCCACCGCCATGCCGGCTTTGCCGTGGCGACGCACCGCCACCCGAAACGCATCCTGTACGGCAACGGCGGGGACCTTTCGACTCCGCCCGCACAGTCGGACTTCCACTTCGAAGTCGTGTTCGACTACGGCGAACATGACGCCGATGCGCCGACGCCTGACGACGAAGGCACCTGGCTCGCGCGCCAGGACGCGTTCTCGACCTACCGCGCGGGCTTCGAGCTCCGTACCTATCGGCTCTGCCGGCGCGTCCTCGTGGTTCACCGGGGGTTCACCGACCTCGACGCCAACGGCGATCCCGTCCTCGTCCGCTCGCTCGACTTCACCTACGACGAGACCCCGAGCGTCGCCTACCTCACCTCGGCGACGCAGCGGGGCTACATCTCGGACGGCCAGGGCGGCTACGCGGTGCCCGAGTCTCTTCCGCCCGTCAGATTCGACTACAGCCGGCCGACGTTCGCGACGCCAAGGGCGCTGAAGGAGCTCGTCCAGGAGAGCACATGGCAACACGCGGGTTGCGTGCCTTTCGCAACGAACGGTCGCGGCTACCAGTGGCTCGATCTCGACGGCGAGGGTGCTCCCGGCGTGCTCATGCTCCTCGGCTCTTCGTCCTACTACAAGCGGAACCTCGGGGAGGGCAGACTCGGCGGGGCGACGGCCCTCGCCGTCACGCCGGCGATGATGCGAACGGCAGGTCCCGCCGGCGCGGGCCCTGGCTCGGGCGGCGCCGCCCAGGCCGGCAGCCAGTTTCTCGACGTGACGGGCAGCGGGCGCCCCGCGCTCGTCACGCTCGAGCGCCCCGTGCGCGGCTATTTCCCGCGGGAAGAGGGCGACAAGTTCGGCGCATTCCGCCCCTTCGTCGAGCTCCCCAACATCGACTGGAGAGATCCGTCTCTCCGGTTCATCGATCTCGACGGCGACGGCTTCGCGGACGTGCTCATGAGCGGCGACCACGTCTATACCTGGTGGCGCTTCGAACGCGGCAGAGGGTACGGCGAGCCGCGGCAGGCGCCGCGCTTCACGGACGAGCGCCGAGGGCCGTCGCTTGTCTTTCGCGAGCCCGAGCAGACCGTCTTTCTCGCCGACATGACGGGCGACGGTCTCACGGACCTCGTCCGCATCAAGAACGGCTCGGTCTGCTACTGGCCCAACCTCGGCCACGGCCGCTTCGGCGCCATGGTCTCGATGGGCAGTGCGCCCGTCATGGCGCCGTCCAACCTCTACCAGCCCGCACGCGTACGCCTCGCCGACGTGGATGGCACGGGCACGGCCGACCTCGTCTACCTCGGCCAAGACGGCGTGCGCGTTTGGATGAACCAGGCCGGCAACTCGTTCGCACCGGCGCAGAGGCTCGCTGTCGTGCCAGATGCGGATGCGATCGGCACGGTGGACGTGGTCGACGTGCTCGGCTCGGGCACTGCCTGCCTCGTGTGGGCGAGCGCGTCGCCAGGCCGTGCGCCGCACCTTCGGTACGTCGATCTGCTGCTCGGCCAGAAGCCGCACCTGCTCGTCAAGGTCGAGAACGGCCTCGGCCTCGAGACGCGCATCTCGTACACGACGAGCGCCAAGCTCTACATACAGGACCGAGCGGCACGAAGGCCCTGGGCCACGAAGGTGCCCTTCCCCGTGCAGGTGGTCGACCGCGTCGAGCACTACGACCACGTCTCGCGCCACCGCTTCGTCCAGTCCTTCCGCTACCGCCACGGCTTCTACGACCCCGAGGAGCGCGAGTTCCGCGGCTTCGGTTACGTCGAGACCCGCGATGCCGAGAGCATCGGCGCCGACCTCGGCCTCGGCTCCTTGCCCGACTACCCCGTCGAGAACGGCGAGCGGCCGCTACCCCCGGTCGTCACCAAGACCTGGTACCACACGGGCGCCTGGCAGAAGGAGAAGCCCCTCTTCGAGGCCTACGCGACGGAGTGGTACGCGGACAGCACCGCCCCCGTGCCGCTTCGGCTGTCCATGCCCCCGATGGAAACGGGGCTCTCGGCCCAGGAGCTCCGGGAAGCGCATCGCGCCCTCGGCGGCAAGATGCTGCGCGAGGAAGTGTACGCCGAGGACGGCTCAGCCAACGCAGGCCGCCCGTACTCGGTTCGACAAGCCACCTACCAAGTCACAAAGCTCCAGAGAGCCCTCTACACGGGCCGGCCCGGTAGCGGCTCCCGGCCCAAACACCCAACCCCAGCTTCCTTCCTTGTCGCCCCTTCCGAAGCGCTCGCCGTCCAGCACGAGCGGCAGACCTGCTCCGCGATGCCGCCCCGGGTCTTTCACGAGTTCGTACTCGAGGTCGATGCCCTGGGCTACGTGACGAAGAGCGCCATCGTGGCGTACGGGTACGCGCGCTTCGCGGGCGCGAACGCGCCGGCTGCCGCGTACGACGAGCAGGACGCGCCACTCATCTCCGCGTCCGAGGTCTCGCTCTTCCACAAGCTCGACGACACCGGCTGGTATCGCCACGGCGTACCGCTCGCCGAGAAGAGCTACGAGCTCCACGCCTCGTTCCTGCCGTCGACCGGGCTCGCCACGGCGACCGACCTCACGAGCGCCATGGCGGCGACGACGGTCGCGTTCGACGGCACCCTGAGCTCGAGCACCAAGCGCCTCCTCGCCCACGCCAAGCACCAGTACTGGGAGGACGAACTCAACGACCCGCTCGCCCTCGGCTCGGTCCAGAGCCGCGCCCTACCGTACCAGAGCTACGTCATGGCGCTCACCGCCGACATGCTCTCGACGCTCTCGCTGCTGGTCGACGGCAACGTGAGCTCCATCGTGACGACGGACGGCGGCTATGTCCTCGGCAACACGAACGGCCTCGGTGGCAGCTCGACAGAATGTTGGGCCCGCTCGGGCACGAGCCACTTCAGCTCGGCGGCCTTCTACCAGGTCGACTCGGTGACCGACGTCTTCGGCAACACGACGAGCGTCGCCTACGACAGCTACAAGCTCTTCCCGACGCTCGTCACCGACGCGCTCGACAACGAGACCGCGGCCCTCATCGACTACCGCGTCCTCGCGCCGAAGAAGGTCACGGACCCGAACGACAACTACACGGAAGCCGCCTTCGACGCCCTCGGCCGCGTGACCGCGACCTCGGTCCACGGCGCGAACGGCGACGGCGACACGCTCTCGGCCCCCACGGCTCGTTTCACGTACGAGACCGACCGCTACGTGGACGACGGTCTGCCCGTGCGGGTCAAGACCGAGCTGCGCGAGACGCACGCCGTCGCGAACAACGAGACCCGCTGGCTCACGAGCTACGCCTACTCGAACGGCTCGGGCGCCGTCGTGCTCACGAAGACCATGGTGGAGCCCGGCCTCGCTCTCGTCTTCGAATACGGCCACGTGAAGAAGCTGAACGGCGAGGTCGTTTACGACACCGCCACTCCGCGTTACGTCGGCTCGGGCCGGCTGGTCGTCGACAACAAGGGCAATCCCGTAAAGCAGTACGAGCCCTACTTCAGCCCGACGCTGGAGTACGAGGACGACGCGGACCTCAAGGAGTGGGGCGTGTCGCCCGTGCTCAGCTACGACCCGCTCGGCCGACTCATCCGCACGGACCACCCGGACGGCTCCTACGCCTACACCACCTTCGACGCCTGGACGCAGGAGTTCAACGACGGCAACGACACGGCACAGCAAGGGCAGGACTGGTACGACGCGCGCCAACAGACGGGCACGCCCGAGCCCGACCAAGACGCCGCCGACAAGGCCAACGCCCACGTCAACACGCCAACCAAGACCTACTTCGACGCGCTCGGGCGCCCGTTCGTCGTTGACGAGCATGAGCGGGTGGGCTCGACCAACTCGCACCTCGTAACGAAAACCGTGCAGGACATCCAGGGCATCGTGCGCACGGTCGTAGACGCCAAGGGCCGCGACTGCATGCTGTACGTGCCCTCGATGCTCGGGGCGGCGCTGAAGCAGACGAGCATCGACGCAGGCACGCGCTGGAGCTTCGCGACGGCCGCGGGCGAACCCGTGCGCGCATGGGGCGAGCGTGGCTTCACCCACCGCTTCGCGTACGACCAGCTCCGTCGCCCGACCCACCGCTGGCTCAACGATGGCGGGCAAAGCGACAAGCTTGTCGAACGACTCGCGTACGGCGAGGCGCACGCCGACGCGGCGACGAACTATCTCCGCGGCAAGCTCGTGGCGCGCTACGATCAGTCCGGCGTGCTGCTCACCGAGAGCTTCGACTTCAAGGGCAACCTGCTCGCTCAGACGCGCAGGCTCGCGACGGGGTACGAGAACCTCGTCGACTGGGTCGCCCTTGCGAACCCCGCGTACACGCCCGCCGAGGTCGCAACGGCGGCAACCAACACGGGGTTCCTCGACGCGAGCGAGACCTTCACCCACGAGTACGCCTTCGACGCCCTGAACCGCCCGACTTCCGTCACGCTCCCGGACGCAACCGACATCCGAGCGGCGTTCGACATCGCCGGATTCTTGAAGAGCGTCGAGGCGTACCTCAGGGGCTCCACGACCGCGACCGGCTTTGTGGACGAGATTCTCTACGACGAGCACGGTCGCCGGACGTCCATCACCTACGCCGTCGACGGAACCACGCTCACGACCCGCTACGGCTACGACCCGCTGTCGCGGCGGCTCACGAGCTTCGAGACCGAGCGCGGCTCCACGTCGCCAGCCACTTACCTGCAGAAGCTCGCGTATACCTACGACGCCGTCGGGAACATCACGCGACTCACGGACTCTGCGACCCAAAGCGTCTACTTCTCGGCCGCGAGCGTCGAGAGCGCGGACCGCGACTTCACCTACTCGGCCGTCTACCGGCTCATCCAGGCCATCGGACGCGAGCACGGCTCGGGCGCCGACGTGCAGCTCGACGAGGACGAGCGGCCGCTTCACACCATCATCCCGCACCCGAACGATCCGACGGGCTTCTGGGGCTACACCGAGACCTACGCGTACGATGCCGTCGGCAACATCCTGACGCTCGTTCACGACCCGGATGCGACAGGCATCGACACGTGGACCCGAGCGTATACCTACGAGGACACGCCTGACTGCAACCGTCTCGTCTCCACCACCAAGGACTCGTCGAACCGGGACTACACGCACGACGAGCACGGCAACATGGTCTCGATGCCGCACCTCGAGACGCTCGACTGGGACTACGCAGACCAGCTCCGACACGTCGACAAGGGCAACAACACCGGGCAAGAGACCTGGTTTGTCTACGACGCCACGGGTGAACGCGTCCGCAAAGTCTACGTGCACAACGGCTACCGGGACGAGCGCATCTACCTTGGCGGGTACGAAATCTACCGCCGCAGAAACAGCGCGACCCTTGCCCTCATCGACGAGCGCGAGACCGTGCACGTCGCCGACGATCAGCGCCGAATAGCGATGGTCGAAAGTCTCACGACTTTCGGTGGAACGGCGGTCGACCCGGTAGTGCCCAGGATCCGATTCCAGCTCGACGACCACCTCGGCACCGCCTGCGTCGAGGTGGACGAAGAAGGGGCGGTGATCAGCTTCGAGGAGTATCACCCCTTCGGCACCACGAGCTACCACAGCTTCCAGTCGAGCGAGGTGAGCGCCAAGCGGTACCGGTACACCGGCAAGGAGCGGGACGAGGAGACGGGGCTCGCGTACCACGGGGCAAGGTACTACTGCCCGTGGCTGGGGAGGTGGACCAGCGCGGATCCGGCGGGGCTGGTGGATGGGCCGAATTTGTATGGGTACTGCCGGGGGGATCCGGTTGGGGGGAGTGATCCGAGTGGGTTGCAGCCAGTCAACGACAGCACCGATATCGAGGCGAAGAGCACTCTTCCGTCTGAGGGAACGGCCGGGGCAGGTGGTGCTCCGCCGAATCCCTATCTCGGACAACGGGGGGCGCCACCTGCGCCGACGGCTACTGCTCCTGGTGCGCAACAGCCGCCAAACGCGACTGCACAAGCGACCTCAGCGCCCCCTGGCGGAGGGCCGGTGCCCCTGAGCACGTACGCAGACGACCCCAGCCTGTCGTTCCTCGATTGGGACCCAACCAAGACGCTGTCGACGCCAAGCCATGGCTCAACTGCTCCGACTCTACCAACAAAGGAAGAACTGGCCGCCGACACGTCACTTCCGCCGTTGGGGCCCCGTGGGGAAATCACGAGAGAGCGCCAGATGGCGTTTGTGCGCATCTTGTGGCGTGACATCCGCGAGGAGGCAGAGAAACACAGCGTACCAACGGACCGCGTCCCGTTCCTTATTGCATACGCT
>JADLAB010000681.1 GCA_020848455.1 Polyangiaceae bacterium | reverse complement strand
GCTCGGCCGCGTCCGGCGCCGGCGAGGGAGCCTCCGGCGCGGGGCCGTCGGGGGGCGGCTCGCTCACGCGCGCGGCCTCGGCCTCGGAGGGATCGGGCGCGCGCGCACGGTCTGCATGGTCGTCGCGGAGATACTTTGGCGCCCGGGCCGTCGCAAGCCCGGTGCCGCACGGCCCACGCCGGGGTCGCTCGGGCGTGGTCGTGCTACCGTTCGTTCGTGAGCTTGAGCCCGCTCGAGGTGCAGGCGCTCGAAGAGCTGCGGCGGCTCCTCGCCGCGCGCTTCGGCGACCGGCTCGCGGGCCTGACCCTGTTCGGCTCGCGCGCACGCGGCGAAGGGCACGCGGACAGCGACCTCGACGTCCTCGTCCTCGTCCACGACCTCACGCCGGCCGAGCGGCGCGAGGTGCTCGATCTCGCCTGCGACCTCGAGCTCGCGACGCGCCTCGCCATCTCCCCGCTCGTGCGCCCCGCCGCGGCGCCCCCGGTGGGCGCCCTCGGGCGCGAGATCGGCCGGGATGGGGTGCGGCTGTGAACGAGGTCCCCTCGGGCGATGCCGCCGCCGAGCTCGAGCTCGCGCACGAGACGCTGCGCGCGGCCGAGGTGCTGAGGGCGGCCGGCCTCCACCGCCACGCGGTCGGGCGCGCGTACTACGCCGTGTTCCACGCCGCGTGCTCGCTCCTCGCCCGGATCGGCCGGCATGCGCGCACCCACGAGGGCGTACGCGGCCTCGTCAACGAGCACTTCGTGCGCCCCGGCCTGCTCGCGCACGAGCACGCGCGGACGCTGCGGCAGACCGCGGGGGATCGGAACGACGCCGACTACGACGCGCGCGCCACGTTCACGGCCTCCGACGCCGAGGACGACGTGCGCCGCGCGCGGGCCTTCCTCGAGGCGGTGGAGGCCATCCTCGCCGCGGACGGCCAGGGGCCCGGCGACGGCTCCGCGCCCGCTCCGTGACCCGAGCGCGGTCCGTCGTCCTGCGTGCGCTCAGCCACGCTCCTGCGGAGCGGGTGGCGGCCGCAAGAGGAGCGCGAAGTGATCGCCGCACAGGTTGGGCCACACCCGGCCGAGCCCGCCGCCGATGCGCTGGTGCAGGCCCGTGAGGCTCCCCGCGCCCGACTCGAGCACGCGCCGCCACCACGCGGGCGGTCGGCCCGTGAGGCCCGTGCGGAGGCGCAGCGGCCAGCTCCACATCAGGTGCTCGAGCCCCGGGACCTCCCAGCGGTCGACGAACTCCGCCTCCACGACGAAGCCCTGCGCCGTGACGAGCCGCCGCAAGGTGTCGCGCGTGAAGAAGCGCAGGTGCGTCCGATCGAGCAGGCCGGTCTCCTGGTACTCGAAGAGGCCCCGCAAGAGCGCCACGCGCATCGACCACACGGCGACGTTCGGGACGGCGACGATGGCGCGGCCGTCGCGCGCGAGCCAGCCGTCGATGTCGGCGAGGACGGCGTCCGGGTCGGAGAGGTGCTCGAGGACGTCGGTCGCCATCACGAGGTCGAAGGGCCCGGCGATGCTGCGGCGAAAGGCGGCGTCCTCGAGCGAGCCCACGCGCACGTCGAGCCCGCGTCCGCGCGCCTCGACCGCGGCCTTCGCGTCGAGCTCGACGCCGACGACCTTGCAGCCCTTCTGCCGCATCAGGATCTCCCCGATGTACCCGGTGGCGCAGCCGAGCTCGAGCACGCGCGCCCCCTCGGGTACCCAGGCGATCGACTGCTTCTGGGTGCTCGAGAGCCCCGCGTCGACGAGCTTTTCGTAGCGGGTGGCGTCCGTGGGGGCGGTCTTGTTCATCGTGCGGGCGCCGCGGGTGGCGAGGGGCGGCGTGAGCTAGCGATGGGCCATCGCTCCCCCGGGGTCGGTCCGCCAGTCTAGGCGGGCGCACCGAGGCGGTGCAAGGCGGGCGTCGGCGGTGCGGTCGTGGGCCGGCGGTGGCGCGCGCGGCAGCGCCTGGCTCGGGAGCGCCGAGAGGCAGCGCCCCTTGGCTGCGTCGAGCCGATGGCCCCTCGGGCAGCCGCGCCGCTGCGTGAGAGCCCCCGCGGTCGTCGTTGGCCCCTCTTTACCTGGACGCTGCTCCCAAGCTAGGTTGAGCGTGGTCCTGAGGAGGCGGGGGCGGTCGACATGATAGCACTCACACTCGACGTCGACTGGGCACCGGACTTCGCCATCGACCTGGCCGCGCAGACCCTGCGCGAGCACCAGGTGCGCGCCACGTGGTTCGTCACGCACCGCAGCCCGGCCGTCGAGCGCCTGGCAGCCGAGCAGGACCTCTTCGAGCTCGGCATCCACCCGAACTTTCTGCCCGGCTCGAGTCACGGCTCGACGCCGGAGGCCGTGCTCGACGCGTGCATGGCGATGGTGCCCGAGGCGCGCAGCATGCGCACGCACGGGCTCGTTCAGTCGACGGGCATCTTCGACCTCGTCATGGCGCGGACGCCGATTCGTGCCGATGTGTCGCTCCTCTTGCCTCGCGCGCGGCACCTCACGCCTCATGCGTGGCGTCGCGGGGGGCGGTCGCTGACGAGACTCCCCTACTTCTGGGCGGACGACGTCGAGATGGAGAGCGCGCGCCCATCGTGGGACGTCGCGCCGCTCCTCGAGGCGCCCGGTCTCAAGATCTTCGCCTTTCATCCGATCCACGTGGCGTTGAACTCGGCCGACTTCGGGCCGTACGAGCGCCTGAAGTGCGAGGTCGAGAGCCTGCGCGGAGCGACGGCGCGGCACGTGGAGGCGCGTGCGCACCACGGACCGGGCACGAGGAGCGCCTTCACCGAGGTCGTTGCGCACCTCCGGGGGGCGGGGCGGAAGATCGCCGATCTGCACGACGGGCCAGGCACGCCATGAGGCTCGGCGAGGTTCCCGGCGCCTCGGCCCTGTCCATCGTGCGCGACGGCGCCTTCTCGACGCTCGGCCTCACGATGCACCATCGCGAGGCGATGCTCGTCTACGTCGAGTCCGAGGCGTACCTCGCGGAGCTCCACGCCGGTGTGAGCTGTGTCGTCACGACGCCGGAGCTCGCGCCACGCATCCCGGCCGGGCTGGGCGTGGCCACCACGGCGACCCCGAAGCTCGCGTTCTACGCCCTCCACGATGCCCTCGTCGCGAGCGGCTTCTACCGCGCGGCGTTTGCGACGACCATCGCCGCGAGCGCGCGCGTGCACCCGCGCGCGTACGTGAGCGAGGTGGGGGTGCGCATCGGCGAGCGCTCGGTCGTCGAGCCGAACGCCACCGTGCTCGAGGGATCGATCCTCGAGGACGACGTCGTCGTCCGGGCGAACGCGGTCCTCGGCACGCAGGGCTTCCAGTTCTTTCGCGCCGAGGGGCGCGTCGTGTCGGTGGCGCACGGCGGCGGCGTGCTGTTGCGTCGCGGCGTGGAGGTGCAGTCGAGCACCTGCGTCGACAAGGCCTTGTTCGGTGGTTTCACGGAGGTGGGCGAGGAGACCAAGCTCGACAACCTCGTCCACATCGCGCACGACGTGCGACTCGGCAAGCGCAACTTCGTCGTGGCCGGGGCGATGGTGGCCGGCAGCGTCGTGACGGGCGACGACGTGTGGGTCGGGCCGATGGCCTCGGTGTCGAGCGGCGTGCGCGTCGGTGACGGCGCCGTCATCACGCTCGGCGCCGTCGTCACGAAGGACGTCCCGGCCGGGATGCGCGTGAGCGGCAACTTCGCCATCGAGCACGGCAAGTTCCTCGCGTTCCTGCGCGGGATCCGGTGAGGCGCGCGGCGCTCGGCCGCGCGTTCGATCACGCCGGGGGGTCGCTCGACGCGGCAGCTGGCCGCCGAGACGCGCGACCGGCGCGCCGCAGGCACAGGAGGCCCGTCACCGCGCTGTAGAGCACGAACAGGCCCGTGAGGCTCAGGCTGTACGCCAGGACCTGCGCGTTCTGGGCCTCGAGCGACGGCGCGGCGGCGTAGGGCGCGAAGAGCTCCATCACCGCGAGCTGCTGCGTGCCGAGGCCCTGGATGGTGATGGGCAGCCAGCCGATGACGAGCACGACCGGCAGGAGGCACGCGGCCGTGGTGAAGGGGACCTCGACGCGGAACAGGCGGAGCAGCAGCCACTGGAACACGATGTGCCCGCCGACGTGGGGGAAGCGCACGAGCCACGCCTTGGCGTGGCCGAGGATGCCGGCGTCGAAGAGCGGCTGGAAGACGCGGATGCGCGCGAGCCGGGCGGGCCGGAGCGCGACCAGGCCGAGGTAGAGCACGAGCCCACCGAGCCCGACGGCGGAGACGAGCCCCATGAGGCGCAGGCGCGGCTCGTCCTCGGGGCCGAACGCGCTCCCGAAGGCCGCGAGCATGAGGAGCGCGACGACCATGACGCCCATCGTGAGGAGCACCGTGCCGGTCGCCCGCGCGTAGCCGACACCGGGCTTGCGCCCCACGACGTAGACCATGCCGCCCTGGCCGAGGTTGTAGTTGACGATGGCGAGCAGGTACGTGGCACCGCGGATCGCGAACACGTCCGCGAGCGCGAGCGGCGCACAGAACCAGCGGAAGGTGGCCCAGGTCGCGATGGAATCGGCGGCGAAGCAGTACAGGAAGTACGCGAACGCGACGACGGGCAGGAGCGGGCCGGCCTCGCGCACGGCCTGCCAGGTCGCGTCGAGCGGCACCGAACGGAAGATGTAGACGAGCAGACCCACCGTCGCCGCGAGCGTCGCGATGCGGCGCAACCAGGCGAGCCGCGCGCTCGGCGGTTTCTTGTCGGTCTCGTTCATGGGCCCTCTGCTCCGAGCGCGTAGATGGAGAAGCCGCCCGTCTCGGAGGCGTAGACGCGTCGGAGGTCGGCGAACGCCGGATCCTCCTGGAGCGGGCCGACCGCGACGGCGTAGCCTGCGCCGAGTGCCGCGAGGGCGGCGTTCTCGGGCGCCACCGCGAGCCGGAACACGTTCGGCGGGAGCTCGCCGGGCGCGCCCCAGTACTGCGCGGCCGGCGCCTGGAACTCGAGCGTCGCCCGGTCGGTCGCGGGCACGAGCTCGACGTGCGCGTAGCGGTTGTAGGCCGCGTCGTGCGCGCGCTCCGGATCGAGCGTGCGCCAGAGCTCGAGGTGCGGGTACTGGTGCACGCCGGAGAGCGTGCGCACACCCGCGACGGCCAGGAGCTGCCCGCACACGCCGTACGCCTCGGGCGGGTCGTAGCAGAGCCAGAGCGGCCGCTCCGCGCCCGGGCGGCGCTCGGCGCCGAGCTCTCGCGCCTTCTCTACGAGCTCGGACTCGAGCAGGGTCCCGGCGCCGACGGCGAGCGGGTTGAAGGTCGCGCCCGTCACGAGCACGGCGGCGGCGAGCAGGGCCATGAACACCGTGCGCCACCCGGCCGCGAGGGCGTAGCCCATCGCCCCCACGGCCGCAGCGACGCCGATGCCGAGCGCCACCGTCGGGTAGCTCCCGGTGTGGGCTCGCACGGCGGCACCGACCCCGGCCGCGAGGAGCGCGCTCGCGACCCCGACGAGCGCGGGCGCGAGGCGCTCGAGCGCCGGCCACGGTCCGCGCGCGGCCCGCGCGGGTGCGGCTCCGTCCGCGCCCGGTGCCGGCTCCGCTCGCCGCAAGAGCCACAGGCAGAGCAGCACCGACACGAGCCCGACCGCGATGTCGACCCGCGGCGGGTGGCTCCGGCCCATCAGCGTCACCGTGGCGAGGAAGCGCGGAAAGCCCACCGCGGAGTACACGACCGCGAAGGCGACATAGCCCATGAGGAGCCAGCCGAGCCCGCCGAAGGTGCGGCGCCGCTTCTGCGACAGAGCGACGACGAGGAGCGCGCTCGGGTAGAGGTGGATGAACGAGGCCGCCTCGCAGGCGTTGTGGAAGCCGTCCGAGGAGACGTAGCTCGTCCAGCCGTTGAAGTAGCCGCGGAGCAGCCACGCGAGGCCGTAGTCGCCGCCCGCGTGAAAGCGGCTCCCCGGGTAGACCGTGCCCATCATGGCGCGCACGGCCGGCAGCGTGTCCTTCACGTACAGGGCGACGAGCCCGGCCGCGAGCGCGAGCGCGAGCGCGAGGGCGCCGAGGCGCAGCCCGAGCGCGGTAGGGCGGCGCCGGAGCGCGCCGTCCCGCCACAGCAGCCAGCCGAGGAGGCCGAGGTAGAGCCACACGAGCGGCACCTGCCACGGCGGGTAGAGGCACATGAGAAAGCCCGGGATGCCGAGCCCGAGCGCGACGGCGCTCACCGCCATGACCCAGCGGCGCTCGTCGACGACGAGCCGGTGCGCGGCGAGGCAGAGCAGCGTCGGGAAGAACACCGAGTAGGCCGGCCACACGCTCCAGCAGACGACGTAGGCCGAGCCGCAGAACCAGAAGGCGCCGAACGCGGCGAGCTTGCGGTCGCCGCGCAGGAGCTCCTCGAAGAGCAGGAAGAGCACCGTGAAGCAAGCGAAGGGCTGGAACCACCACGCCCAGGCGAGCCCGCGCTCGGCGCCGAGGAAGAAGTAGCCCCAGGTGCTCGGGCGCGCGAGCGCGGTCGGGTGCCAGACGGGGTTCGCGAACTCGAGCAGCATGTTCTGCCCGCCGCCGATGTTCGTGTTCACGACCGGAAAGGGCGGCTCGTGCGACAGCTGCGCGAGCGCCCACGGCGTGAAGACCCCCCACTCGTCGATGCGGTCGCCGCGCGGCGCCATCTGGAAGACGCCGCGCCCGAAGCCGCCCCGATCGGCGCCGAGCGCGTGCGCGACCGGCCCGAGCACGTAGGAGGGCGCCGGATGCACGCCGAGCGCGTCCGGGGCGTGGTCCTCGAGAAAGCCGAGCGACGAGCCGTGGATCTTGCAGACGACGAGGAGCGCGAAGAGCGCCCAGAGCGCGCCGAGGCCCCGCGCGCGCGAGCTCGTGGCGCGAAGGCGGCGCACGAGAGCGCGCGCGAACGGCTCCCGCGCGGCGGCAGGCTGGGTGGGCTCGGCGGGCTCGGCGGGCTCGGCGGAGGACATGGGGAACCGCGACTCGCCCCGGGGCGAGCGCGGCGCCTTGCGTAGCCGCGGGGGCGGCGGAACCAAAGTGGAAACGGGGCTACACGCTTGCGGCGCCCGCCACCGTGGCGGACGCTCGACCCATGAGATCCGTCGCGCCGCTGCTCTGCGCTTCGCTCGCCCTCGGGTCGCTCCCTGTCGCGTGCTCGAGCGCGGACGACACGTCCGGCACGGGCGGTGGCGGCGCCGCGAGCGGCACGGGCGGTGCGGGCGGCTCGTCCGCCTGCTCGGCCTCGACGCCCGGTCCGAACGGCTGCTGGCTCCCGATGGCGCTCGCGGGCGCGCCGGCCGAGCGCCGCGACGTCGGGGTGTGGGCCGGGACGGAGCTCCTCGTGTGGGGCGGCATGCACCTCGATCCGACGCAGGGGACGCTGAACGACGGTGCGGGTTACGCGCCCGCGCCGGACGTGTGGCGACCGCTCCCGGCCGCGCCGATCTGGGGCCGTGCGGGGCACGTCGCGGTCTGGACGGGCGAGGAGATGCTCGTGTGGTCGGGGGGCAACGAGGAGGGCGATCACCAGGCGGGTTGGCTCGTCGGCGGGCGCTACCGCCCGGGCACCGAGGCGTGGACCGAGATGAGCGCGACGGGCGTGCCCGTCGGGCGCGGCGGCGCGACGGCCGTCTGGACCGGCACGCACATGCTGGCGTGGGGCGGCTCGAACGAGTACCCGCCGGGCCTTCTGAACGACGGCGGCGCCTACGACCCCACGGGCGACACGTGGAGCGCGCTCTCGACGGTGGGCGCGCCGACGGGGCGCATGCTCCACGTCGCCGTGTGGACCGGGACCGAGATGCTCGTGTGGGGCGGCTTCGACGAGACCTCGAACATCGCGGCCGACGCGAGCACGGGCGGGCGCTACGACCCCGCGGCCGACACCTGGGCCGCGATGGCCGTGCCCGCCGGCTTCACCGGGCGCCGCGAGCACCGGGCGGTGTGGACCGGGACCGAGCTGCTCGTGTGGGGCGGCGCGAGCGGTGAGACCGTCGACGCAGACGGTGCGCGCTACGCGCCCGACGCCGACGCCTGGACGCCGATGGCCTCGGCCGGCGCGCCGTCCGCGCGGCAGCGCCACGTCGCCGTGTGGACCGGCTCGCGCATGCTCGTGTGGGGCGGCTCGAGCGCGGCGGGCGTGCCCTTCGCTCCGCTCGCGGACGGCGCGCTCTACGACCCGGCGACGGACGCCTGGACCCCGATGGCGACCGAGGGGGCACCCGAGGCGCGCGCCGGCGCGCTCGCCGCCTGGACCGGCGACCGCATGGTCGTGTGGGGCGGCGTCGGGACGGGCGAGCCCCTCGCGACGGGCGGCGTGTACTTCCCGCCGCTCTAGAGGGTGCGCGTCTCCGAAGAGGAGCGGGCCGTCGCCTGGACAATCGGCAGGCCCCCGCCTATGGTCCCGCCGCTTTTTCGGCGCGGCGCGCTCGCCGCGCGGCAGGTGTGCACATGGCGACAACGGACAGCCGTGAGGGGCGCGCGACGGCGCGCGAACCGAGCCCGGCCGACAAACCCCCCGCGACGGTGCGGCTCGGCGCTCCGACCTTCGGCCCCGAGGAGCTCGCGCGGGTCGCGGCGGTGCTCGAGTCGGGCTGGGTGGCGGGGCAGGGGCCCGTCGGCGCCGAGCTCGAGGCCGCGTTCTCGGCGCGGGTCGGCGCGAAGCACACGATCGCGGTCTCGAACTGCACGGCGGCCCTGCACCTCTGCCTGCTCGCGCTCCGCGTCGGGCCCGGCGACGAGGTCATCGTCGCGGATTACACCTTCCCCGCGACGGGGCACTCCGTCCTCTTCGTGCGCGCCGAGCCCGTGTTCGTCGACGTGCGCCGCGACACCTTCACGCTCGACGTCGAGCGGGTGGCCGCGGCCGTGACGCCCCGCACGCGCGGCATCATCGCGGTCGACGCCTTCGGCTGCCCCGCCGACTACGCCGAGCTCGAGGCGCTCGCGGCCGAGCGCGGCCTCTTCCTGCTCGAGGACGCCGCCGCCGGCGCGGGCGCGACCTACCGCGGGCGGGCCGCCGGGCGCTTCGGGCGCGCGAGCTGCTTCTCGCTCCACGGCCGCAAGGGCATCACCTCCGGCGAGGGCGGGCTCGTCACGACCGACGACGACGCCGTGGCGGCGCAGGTCCGCGCCCAGTCGGCCTTCGGCATCGAGTCGGCCTTCACGCGCCAGGCGCGCGGGGAGCTCACGATCCCGTCCTTCACGTCCATCGGCTACAACTACAAGCTGAGCGACGTCCAGGCGGCTCTCGCCGTCGTGCAGCTCGGTCGCCTCGACCAGCTGCTCGCGCGCCGGCGGGCCGTCGCGGCGCGCTACCGCGAGCTCCTCTCGGACGTCGAGGAGCTCGCGCTCCCGGTCGTGCCCGACGACCGGCAGTCGGCCTGGCAGTCCTACGTCGTCCATGTCGCGGCGCCCCTCGAGCGCGACCGGCTCGCGCTCGCGCTCCGCGAGAAGGGCGTGCAGGCCAACTTCGGCACCTACGCGAGTCACCTCCTGCCGGTCTACGGCGCACGGCCCGCGTGCCCCGTCTCGGCGGATCTCTTCCGGCGGCAGCTCGCGATCCCGATGCACGCCAACCTCGAGCCCGAGGAGCTCCTGCGGGTGGCGCACGAGCTCCGCGAGGCCGTCGCGGCCGAGCGAAGGAGGACCAGAGCATGAGCAAGCGTCGCGTCGTCGTCACCGGTGGGGCGGGCTTCATCGGGAGCCGCGTGTGCGCGCTGCTGGTGGAGAAGGGCTACGCCGTGCGCGTGCTCGACAACCTCTACCGCGCCGATCCGCGGGTCGTCGCCGAGCAGCGCCAGCACCCCGACATGGAGTTCGTCGAGGGCGACATCCGCTACCGCGGCACGGTCGACGCCGCGCTCGAGGGCGCCGAGGGGGTGGTGCACCTCGCGGCCCTCTGCATCAACAAGAGCGTCGCCGACCCGGCCGAGAGCCTCGACGTGAACCTCCGCGGCTCCGAGCACGTGTTCGCGGCGGCCGCGCGCGCGCGCGTACGCCGGCTCGTCTTCGCGTCGAGCGCGTCCGTCTACGGCGAGCCCGAGCGCCTGCCGATGCGCGAGGACGACGTGCTCCGCCCGCAGACGCCGTACTGCATCGCCAAGCGCGCGAGCGAGGACTTGCTCGAGTTCTACCGCACGCGCCACGGCCTCGCGTCGAACGCGCTCCGCTTCTTCAACGTCTACGGGCCGGGCCAGAAGACCGACGCCTACTACACCTCGGTCATCCAGGTGTTCCTCCGGCGCATCGTCGCGGGCGAGGCCCCCGTCATCGACGGCGACGGCTCGCAGTCGATGGACTTCGTGCACGTCGACGACGTCGCGCGCTCCGTCGTCATGGCCTACACGAGCGAGGCCTCCGGTCTCGTGCTCAACGTCGGGACGGGCATCGACACCAGCATCGCCGAGCTCGCGAAGATGCTCGTCGCCGCCACCGGGCGCGCGCTCGAGCCCGAGTTCCGACCGCGCAAGACCCTCGTCACGCGCCGCGCCGCCGACATCTCGCGCATCCGGGCCGCCCTCGGCTGGGAGCCCCTCACGGCCGTCGCGCCCGGCATCCACGCCCTCGCCCGCACCTTCCTCGCCGAGCTCGGGGCGCTGCCGTGAGCGCGCGCCTGCCCGACAACCCCTACAACGAGCACGCCTGGATCGTCGGCACGCCCCGGATCGGCGAGGGCACCTGGATCGGCGCCTTCACGCTCATCGACGGCTCGGGCGGCCTCGAGATCGGCCGGGGCTGCGACATCAGCTCGGGCGCGCAGATCTACACGCACTCCTCGGTGCGCCGCTGCGTGAGCGGCCGGCTCTTCCCGACCGTCGAGCGGAAGTCGACGAAGCTCGGCGACCACGTCTTCGTCGGCGCGAACGCGACCATCCTCATGGGCGTCACGATCGGCGACGGCGCGGTCGTCGGGGCCGGCGCGGTCGTCACGCGCGACGTCCCGGCCTACACGGTCGTCGCGGGCGTGCCGGCGCGGCCGGTGGCGCGCGTGCGCGTCGCGTCCGACGGCGCGGTCACCTTCGAGCCACTCGAGAGCGGGTCGGCCGGCTGATGCGCCTCGCGCTCGTCAACAACTTCTTCCGACCGCGCGCCGGCGGAAGCGCGCATTTCACCGAGGAGATCGCCAAGGAGCTCGCCCGGCGCGGTCACGAGGTCCTGGTCGTGACGAGCGCCGCCGGCGCCGCCCCGGGCGAGACGCGCGAGGACGGCTACCAGGTCTTTCGCCTGCCCGCCCTGACGCTCCCGCCGCTCAAGATCGCGTTCAACTACACCCTCAACGTGACGGCCTCGCCGCGGAACGCCCTCTGGCTCGCGCGCCGGCTCGCCGCCTTCCGGCCGCACGTCGTGCACCTCAACAACCAGGTCTTCGACCTGTCGCTCCAGGCCAAGGCCTGGGCCGCGCGCCACCGCGTGCCCGTCGTCGCGACCATCCACACGGCGCTCGTGCACTCGAGCCGCGTGCTCGGCGCCGTCCTCTCGGTCCTCGACCACGCGCTCGTGCGGAGCTTGTTTGCCCTGGCCGACGCGCACGTCGTCGCGCCCGACATCTACATGGACCGCTACGTGCGCGCGCGCTACGGGCGGCCCGCCTCGCACGTCGTGAACATCCCCATCGGCGTCGACGTGCGGCGCTTCGATCCGGACCGGCCCGTCTTCGACGCGCGCGCGCGCCACGGGCTCGGCAAGGCTCCGCTCGTGCTCTCGGTCGGGCACGTGATCCCGCTCATCCGCGACCGGCTCGCGCTCGTCGAGGCGCTGCCGCGCCTGCGGGCGCTCGTGCCCGACGTGAAGGTCCTCGTCGTGGGGCAGGTCTACGACGAGCGCTTCCTCGAGCGCGCGCGTGCCCTCGGCGTCGACGACGCCATCGTGCTCGCGGGCAGCGTGCCCAAGGACGACATCCCGAGCTACCTCGCGGCGGCCGACGTCGAGGCGCACGATCTCGAGGGCTGGGGGCTCGGGACGGCGAGCCTCGAGGTCATGGCCGCGGGCGTCCCGGTCGTCGCTGCCGTGCGCACCGACAACTTCCCCGGCCTCGAGCTCCGCGACGGCGAGTCCGTCGTGCTCGTGCCGCAGGGCGACCCCGAGGCGCTCGCCCAGGCGCTCGCGCGCCTGCTCCTCGATCCCGTCCACCGCGCCGAGATGGGCCGCCGCCAGGCGGCCTTCGTGCGCCGGCACTTCTCGATCGAGGTCGTGACCGACGCCTACGTGGCTCTCTACGAGCGCATCGCGGGCAAGCCGCGCTGAGCGCTGTCCGTCGCGCTCAGCTCGTCAGAGGAAGAAGAGCCGGACGAAGAGGGCGGTGTTGGCGCTCGTGGCGAACGCCGGGGTCGGGAGCACCGGGTGGGGGGTCGCGTCGCCCTCGCTGACGAAGTAGAGCTCCGCGCGCAGCTCGGCGGCCAGGCTGACCCAGGGAGAGAGGTAGTACTCAGCCCCCAGGGTCGGCGAGAAGAAGCCGTCGACCCGCGTCGTGGGGTCCGCGCCGCCGTGCGGGTGGGCGCGAGCGAGCCCGCAGCCGCCCCGTGCCCCGATGGAGAGGGCCACCCGCGGGTCGAGCTCGACGAGGTGGAAGGCGCCCAGTCCGACGAGCGTCGCCGAGACGTCCACCTCGGGGAAGTCGGCCAGAAAGGTCCACTCGACGCTCGGCTCGAGGCGCAGCGTTCCGGCGAAGTCGAGCGGGACGTACAGCGCCACCCTGGCGAAGGGGTGGAGGGTGCGCGTACGACCCGTCAGCGTGATGGGCGCCGCGAGGGCCATGCCGAGGCCGGCGCCGACGTGGAACGCGTCGTCTCCAGCGTGCCCGGGACCGTCCGCGTACGCCGGCGAGCTCGCAGCGACGACCACCGCGAGCAGGAGAGCCGTGCGGACACGGCCTGCGGACACCCGATCGGCTCGTGGCGCGGGCGCTGTCCCTTCGACGTGTGCCATCGACCAGCTCACAAGAAGTAGGTGCGGACCACGAAAGCCGTCGTGACGCCCAAGGCGTGTCGGCGTGTGTCCGGTTCCGGCTCGATCGGAGCGAGGGAGAAGTACCTGACGTCGCTCGGTCGGCCGAACGTGAAATCGAGGCGCAGCTCCCCGCCGAGGCTGAAATGAGGGGTGAGGAAGTACTCTGCGCCGAGCCCGGGCGACACCGACCCCTCGCTGTCGGTGACCTCGACCGTGACGGGTAGCGTGTCTGCCTGGGCCGTGTGGTAGCTGAGGTAGGCCACCGAGCCGCGCACGCCCACGTAGCCTCTTGCGTCCGGCGCCAGCTCGAAGAGGACGAAGGCCCCGAGCCCGCCGCGCACCCGGGTGCCGTACATGTAGTGGTAGGCCGCGGACTCGAGGGCGGCGTAGTGGGTCCAGTCGAGCGACGGCTCGAGCCGGAGCACGTCCGCGATGTCCACGGGCACGAGGAACGTCCCGCCCACCTCGGGCGACGGGACCTCGAGCTTGCCGTCGACGACGAACGTCGTGGCGAGGAACGCCCCGATCCCGGCGCCGAGCTGGAGCGGTTGCGCACCCTGACCGCGCGCGACGCTCGTGGCGAGGAGCGCGGACGCCCCGCACGCGAGTGCGGTTAGCAGGGCCTCCTTCACGAGGCCATGATAGCACTCGTGGGGTCCGCGCCGCCGCCCTTTCGTGGGTGTGCGACGGTGCGTCGCGCTCAGCTCGCGGGGACGACGAAGCGCTCGCTGCCGTCCTTGGTCGTGTACGCGCCGGGCGCGTAGCGGCGCGACACGATCTCGCCGTTCGGCGCGACGACGCCCTGCACGCGGGCCGGGTTGCCGTACACGAGCGCGTGGGGCGGGACGTCGTGCGTGACGACCGAGCCCGCGCCCACGAGCGCCCACTCGCCCACGCGCACGCCCGCGCGGATGGTCGCGTTCGCACCGATGCTCGCGCCGCGCGCCACGTAGGTCGTCGTGAGCTGCCACTCGCTCTCGCTCCGGAGCGAGCCGTCGGCCTTGATGGCGCGCGGGTTCACGTCGTTCGTGAAGCAGCAGTGCGGGCCGAGGAACACGCCGTCGGCGATCTCGACGCCGTGGTAGATGGAGACGTTGTTCTGCACCTTCACGCAGTCGCCGACGCGTACCCCGGCGTCGACGTAGACGTTCTTGCCGAGGATGCACGAGCGGCCCACGCGCGCACCGCGGCGCACGTGGCAGAAGTGCCAGATCTTGGTGTCGTCGCCGATCTCGGCGCCGTCCTCGACGATGGCGGTGGCGTGGACGAAGTGGCTCATGGCTTTCTCGCGCTCTCGGGGGGGCTCGGGGGGCTCGACTGGGCCGTGTTCTGTGGCCCGTGGGTGTAGTGCTCGGCGATGCGCAGGGCCTCGGCGACGCAGGTGACCGCCGCGGCGGCGTCGTCGGCGGCGCACACCTCGGAGGGCTGGCCCGTGAGCAGGCGATGGAGCTCGTCGAGCTGGGCGCGCAGCGGCTCCTGCTTGGCGATGCCGAACTCGACGCGGTCGCTCGAGCGGTACTCCTCGACGAAGGACGCGTAGTCGAGGTCGTCGCGGAAGCGGCGCTTGAGGAGGTTGCCGCCCATCATGTGGCAGGTCTGCAGCATGTAGTCGACGAAGCACACGCCGCGCGTGCCGGTGATGCGGAGCGACCGGATCTTGGTCGGCGTGACCCAGTTGACGTGGATGGACGCGCTCGGCCCGGCCTCGCTCGAGAGCAGGATCTCCGCCGTGTCGAGCACGCCCGGCTTCCAGGTGCTGTGGCACATGGCCGCGTGCACGGCGACCGGCCCCACCATCGTGCGCAGGATGTCGAGGTCGTGGACGGCGAGATCGAGCAGCACGTTGTTGCCGGGCTGGATCCCCTCCGGGTAGCCGCCCACGCGCGTGAACGAGAAGTGGATCGGCGTGCCGATCCAGCCGGCGCGCAGCACCTCGGTCGCCTTGCGGACGGCGGGGTTGAAGCGCTCGAGGTGCCCGACGGCGAGCGGCACTCCGAGCTCGCGCGAAAGCGCCACGAGCTCCGCGCACACGGGCGGGCTCTCGGCGAGCGGCTTCTCCATCAGGGTCGGGATGCGCCGGCCGAGCAGGGCCCGCCCGCACTCGGCGTGCGAGCCCGTCGGGGTCGCCACGACGGCGCAGTCCCACGGCTCGTCGAGGACCTCCTCGAGGGTGGTCGCGACCCGGAAGCTGCCCGGCTCGGGGAAGAGCTGCTTGGCGCGCGGATCGACGACGGCACCCACCGTGAAGCGCTTGTCCTCCGTGAGGACGCGCAGGTGGTTGCGCCCCATCTTGCCCGCGCCCACGAGGAGCGTCTTCTTCGGTCGGGTCATCTAGCGCTCGCTCTCCGCCCGGAGGACCGTCGCGAAGCTCTGGCACACGTGCGCGTGCTCCTCGGCCGTCATGCCGTAGAAGAGCGGCAGGTCGACGACGCGCCGGCAGAAGTCACGGCTCCGCTCGAGGTCGGACGCGCGTGGTGCCTGTCGCGCCGGCTCCTGCTGCGACAACGTCTCCGGGTACACGCGCCCGACCCCGACCCCGAGCTCGCCGAGGCGGCGCGCGACGGCCTCGTGCTCGGCGCGCTCGAGCGCGAAGACCGACAGGTAGCCGTTGCCGGCCACCCCGGCCGGCGGGCCGTACGCCCGCGCGAGGGGCGCCACCTCGGCCAGCCGCTCGCGGAAGCGGGCCTCGTCGGCGCGGCGCGTGCGCACGATCTCGTCCGCGTGGCCCAGCATGGCGAGCAGCCACGCGGCCTGCAGGCCGCCCATGCGCGAGTTCCAGCCGACGTGCGAGTACGAGTAGTGGGTGGCGCGCCCGTGGTTGCAGAGCTTCCTCACGAGCCCGGCGAGCGCCTCGTCGTCGGTGAGGATCGCGCCGCCGTCCATGCAGCCGCCGATGACCTTGGCCGGGTAGAACGAGAGCGTCGAGAGCCGCGCTCCGGCGAACACCGGCGCACCCGCGACCTCGACTCCGTAGGCCTGCGCGCCGTCCTCCACGAGCGCGAGGCCGCGCTCCTGGCAGAACGCGCGGATCTCGCCGAGCCGCGCGCTCGCCCAGCCCATGAGGTGCACGAGCACGACGGCGTCGAGGCGGTGCGCGTCGTGCGCCCGTCGGAGCTCGTCGAGATCGAGCTGCAGATCCTCGTCGACGTCGACGAGCACCGGCGTCGCGCCGAGCTGCGCGACGGCCTCGTAGGTGGCCCAGAAGGTGAGGTCGGGCAGGGCGACCTTCGAGCCCGGCCCGACGCCGAGCGCCTGCAGGCCGATGAGGATGGCGTCGGTACCGCTCGAGCAGCCGATGGCGTGGCGCACGCCGAGCTTGCCGGCGAGCGCCGCCTCGAGGGCGCCGACGGTCGGCCCGCCGACGAACTCCGTCCGTTCGGCCACGCGCTGCCACGCCTCGAGCGCCTGCGCATGGACCAGCCCCGCGACCCTCTTCAGATCGATGAAAGGAACTTTCACGAGCACCCTCGGCCCGCGCGGCGCGGCCCACCCTCACGCGCCGTCCTGCGGCCGCGCGCAATCAAGTCGATCTGTCGCGCGAAGGCAAGCGCCGGGCCCGGCGTGCGGCGTGGCCCCCGCGCGAGCGCGCCGCGACGAGACCTTGCCGTCGCGGCGGGCGTCGGACGGGTGGTCTTGCGCAGCCCCACGCAGGGTCGCAGAATACGACGGCCCGCTGCCGTGCGTGGCCGAGCTGCATCCCGATGGACGACCCACGCATCCCGAAGCCCCGGGTAGAGGGCGCGGCGCGCGCCGCACCCACGCTCCCGGCGGCGCAGCGACCCGTTGCGGCGGTCGCGGTGCGCGAGCTGCCCCGGCGCCGCCTGCCGTCCCTCGTCGACGACGAGGTGGTCGCGGACAAGTATCGGCTGCTGCGCCCGCTCGGCGAGGGCGGCATGGGCACCCTGTGGCTGGCGCGCCACGAGGCGCTCGACATCGACTGCGCGCTCAAGGTGATCCGCGCCGACATCGCCGACGTCGAGCGCGAGTACGCGAGCGGCCGACTGCTGCAGGAGGCGCGCGCCGCCGCGCGCCTCGGCCACCCGGCCATCGTGCGCGTGACGGACGTGGGCCGCACGAGCCGGGGCGACGCCTTTCTCGTCATGGAGCTCCTGAACGGCGAGGACCTCGGGTCGATCCTCGACCGCCGCGGGCGTTTCGCCGCCGAGAACGCCGTCCAGGTGCTGCTCCCGATCGTCCACGCGCTCGCCTGCGCGCACGACAAGGGCATCGTGCACCGCGACGTGAAGCCCGAGAACATCTTCGTCGCTCGCAGCGACGACGGTGCCGTGCAGCCGAAGCTCGTCGACTTCGGCATCGCGAAGCTGCGCGACGGCGCGGACCGCCTGACGGCGGCCGGTGCGGTGCTCGGCACCCCCGGCTACATGGCGCCGGAGCAGGCGCGGGGCGGGGAGGCGAGCGCCGCGGCCGACGTCTGGGCCGTGTGCGTCATCCTGCACGAGCTCGTGATGGGCGAGCGACCCTTCCCGGGCGACACCTACGGCGAGATCCTGCACGCGATCGCCGACGACGAGCCCGCCCCGCTCTCCGGCGTCGGACCGGGCGAGGCCGAGCTCGCCGCCATCGTCCGGCGCGGGCTCGCGAAGGCGCCCGAGGCGCGCTGGCCGACCATCCGCGACCTCGGGGTCGCGCTGGCCGAGTGGCTGCTCCTGCGCGGCGTCGACGCGGATGTCTGCGGCGCGTCGCTCGAAGGACTGTGGTTGCGACCGCGGGAGAGCCTCGCCCCGCTCGACACCTTCGACGCCATCGCCGCCGCTCCGCGGCGCTCGGTGCAGCGCGGCCTGCACTCTCCGTCGCCCGCCGGGAGCGAGCCGCCGCCCGATCCCTCGAGCTCCGAGTCGGGCACCCACGCCCGCGTGGTGGTGCCGGTCCGCCGGCCCACCCCGGCGTCGGACGCCGCGCCAACGCCGCCGACCGCCGCCCCGGCGCCGCCCGAGCCGTCGCCTCCGCCGGCGAGCGCCAGCCCTTCCGAGCCTCGCCCCGTGTCGCTGCCGGAGCCGTCCTCGGCGCCGCGGCCCGCGGCGCGGGCGGACACGCTCGCTCTCGCGACCTGGGAGCGACCGCGCCGGCGACTCTGGCCCTACGCGGCGGCAGCAGCGGTCGCGGTCGGGGTGCTCTTGCTCGTCGTGGTCCTCGCGCTCGCGCTCTGAGCCCGGGCGGCGTCGAAGCGCTTGACGCGCCCGGTGAAATGCTGCAAATGATTTTCATGTTCACGGAGTCTCGGCGGCGGTGAGGCGGACGACCTGTCGCACGGCCACGGGGCGCGTGGAGATCTGCGATGCGCCGCGCGCGAGCCCCGACTGGGACGTGTCGCTCGCCCTCAGCGTCGCCGCAGAGCGCGGCGCCGACCGGCTGGCGGTGATGTCGGCTCGCGGCTGCCTCGGGCTCGTGCTCGTCGACGAGCTGCGCGCCGAGCCGGCCGACAAGACGCTCGGCGAGTGCGCGCTCCGCGCCGTGCGCGCCATCCCGACCGGGGCGAGCCTCGAGGACGCGGCCGCCGTGGCGGCGCGCTGCGAGGGTGGCGTCGTGTGCGAGGTGGACGGCGAGCTCGCGTGCATCACCGCAGCCTAGGGCGCGGGTGCCTGTGGCGCGGCCCGGGGCGTTCGGGCAGAATGCGCCGCCCCGCGCGGCCCGAGCGCACGCGCCGGGGCGGAGCGACGACGTGAGCTTCATCCGACGAGCGCGAACGACGCTGGGCCAAGCCTTCGGTCGTGGGCCGGCCAGCGCCGCCCCGCTCCGGCCCGCCGCCGAGCTCCTGCCGCTCCTGTCGCTCGATCTCGGCTGCGGCGCGAAGAAGCGTGCCGGCTTCGTGGGGGTGGATCAGCGCAGCCTGCCGGGGGTCGATCACGTGGTCGACTTCGCGGCCGAGGCGCTGCCGTTCGCCACGGGCTCGGTCGGGCAGGTGTTCTCTTCGCACTGCATCGAGCACCTCGCGGACCCCCTGCGCCTGCTGCGCGAGGTCACGCGCGTCTGTGCCGACGGGGCGGCGCTCGAGCTCTGGGCCCCGTACTCCTGGCACGGCGACGCCCACTTCTGGGACCACGTCTCGGCCTGGAACGAGCGGCAGTTCCTGCACATGGGCTCGTGGCAGCACGAGCACTGGGCCGAGCGCATGGGCGCGCGCTGGTGCGTGCAGGAGCTCGTCTTCTCGATCGCGCCCGCGGTCGTGCGCGATCTGCGCGCCAACGGTGTGCACCCGAGCTTCGCGCTGCGCTACTACCGCGACGTCGCCCACGAGCTCGGCGTGCTGGTCGAGATCAAGAAGACGGGCGAGCCGCGCGGCCGCGCGCCGCGGATCGGGTGGGCGACGAGCCGCGAGGTCGCGGACCGGCAGCCGCTGCCGAGCGCCGCCGAGGCGCGCCTGCTGCGGCTCCGGGGCCTGCGCGCGTCGGCCCTCGGCGACGCCTGAGGCGCGCGCCCTGCGCTGCGCCGTGATATGGCGCTCGGCCCATGGACCCCGTCTACCTCGTCACGGGCGGAGCCGGTTTCATCGGCTCGAACCTCGTCCACCTCTTGTGCCGGGAGCGACCCCAGGCGCGCGTGGTCGTCTACGACGCCCTGACCTACGCGGGCAACCTCGACAACCTCGAGCCGGTGCGCGGGCACGCGGGCTTCGAGCTCGTGGAGGGCGATCTGTGCGACCGCGCGCTCCTTTCCGCGACGCTCGAGCGCGTGCGGCCGACCGTGATCTTCAATCTCGCGGCCGAGAGCCACGTCGACCGCTCGATCGACGGGCCGGCCGCCTTCGTGCGCACCAACGTGCTCGGCACCTTCGAGCTCTGCGAGGCCGTGCGGGCCCACCTGCGCGCCCTGGAACCGGCCGCGCGCGACGCCTTCCGCCTGCTGCACGTCTCGACCGACGAGGTGTACGGCTCGCTCGGGCCGACCGGCCTCTTCACGGAGACGACGGCCTACGCGCCGAACTCCCCCTACGCCGCGTCCAAGGCGAGCGCCGACCACTTCGTGCGCGCCTACCACGAGACCTTCGGCGTGCCGACGCTCGTCACGAACTGCTCGAACAACTACGGTCCCTACCAGTTCCCCGAGAAGCTCGTGCCGGTCGTCGTGCTCAACGCGCTCGAGCACAAGGCGCTGCCGGTCTACGGCGACGGGCGCAACGTGCGCGACTGGCTCTACGTCGAGGACCACGCCCGCGCCCTCTTGTGCGTCGCCGAGCGCGGCGTGCCGGGCGAGCACTACAACATCGGCGGCAACTCCGAGCGCACCAACCTCGAGATGGTGCGCGCCCTGTGCACGGCGCTCGACGAGCTCGTGCCGGCGCCCGAGCTCGCGGGCGGCTACTACTCGCTCGTCACCTTCGTCAAGGACCGGCCCGGTCACGACCGGCGCTACGCCATCGACGCGAGCAAGATCGCGCGCGAGCTCGACTTCCGGCCCGGCGTCGACTTCGCGAGCGGCATCCGGCGCACCGTGGCCTGGTACCTCGCGCATCGCGAGTGGTGTCGCCGCATCGGCGAGGGCAGCTATCGGCGCGAGCGCCTGGGCCTGGGCGCTTGACCGCACATGCTGCTATCGTCCCCGCGATGAAAGGCCTCGTGCTCTCGGGCGGGGCTGGGACTCGCCTCCGCCCCCTGACCTACACGGGGGCCAAGCAGCTCGTCCCGGTCGCCAACCGCCCCATCCTTTTTTACGTCATCGACAACCTGATCGACGCGGGCATCGACGACATCGGCATCATCATCTCGCCCGAGACCGGCCGCGAGGTCGAGGCCGCGCTCGGCGACGGCTCGGCCTTCGGGGCGCGCTTCACGTTCATCGTGCAGGACCGGCCCGCCGGGCTGGCGCACGCGGTGCTCACGGCCCGGAGCTACCTCGGCGACAGCGACTTCGTGATGTACCTCGGCGACAACCTCATCGGGACCAAGATCAAGGACAGCGTCGCGGAGTTCCGCGCCGACCCGAGCCTGGCCGGCTGGGTGATGCTGAAGGAGGTCCAGAACCCCTCGCAGTTCGGAGTCGCCGTGGTGGACGCGGCGGGCAACGTCACCAGCCTGGTCGAGAAGCCGGCCGTGCCGCCGAGCAACCTCGCCCTCGTCGGCATCTACTTCTTCCGGACGAGCGTGTTCGACGCCATCCTGCGCATCGCGCCCTCGCGCCGCGGCGAGCTCGAGATCACCGACGCCATCGCCAAGCTCATCGAGCTCGGGGGCAAGGTGCGCTTCGCGCGCGTGACGAGCTGGTGGCTCGACACCGGCAAGAAGGACGACATGCTGCTCGCCAACGACACCGTGCTCGACGAGTGGCTGGTCCACGACGTGGCGGGCGAGGTGTGCCCGGCCAGCCGCCTGGTCGGGCGCGTGCGCGTGGCACCGGGCGCGAAGATCGAGCGCTCCACCGTGCGCGGCCCGGTGATCATCGGCGCCGGCGCCACGATCCGCGACGCGCGCGTCGGGCCCTTCACCTCCATCGGCGAGCGGGTGGTGGTCGAGCGCTCCACGGTCGAGCACTCGGTCCTCATGGAGGGTGCTCACGTCTCGGACATTCGCCGGCTCGAGGACTCGCTCATCGGCAAGCGCGTGTGCGTGCGGCCGTCGAGCGCGCGCCACGGCTCGCTCTCGCTCATGGTCGGGGACGACTGCGTGGTCGAGATCGAGGGCGGCTGAGCCCCATGCCTCGCTGGCGCGCCCTCGCGCTCGTCCTCTTGACCGCGGCGCTCGCGGCCCTGCACGTCGTCGGCGTGGTGCGCGTGGCGCTCCCGCCCCCGCCGCCGGCGGAGCTCGCGCCCGTGGCCGCCGGGCACCCGCCGCTCGCGCGCCGCCTGGTGCTCGTGATCGTCGACGGCCTGCGCTACGACTTCGGGACCGACCCGAGCATCGTGCCGCAGTTTGCCGCCGAGATGCGCGCGCGCTCGAGCGCCATGGTCATCGCAGGCCCGGTGTCGATGACCTCGTCGGCCGTGCTGGCCTACGCCACCGGGCAGCCCGGCGATCTCGACCAGGTGGTCGAGAACGAGACGGCGCACGCGACGCGCTGGAACCACCTCTTCGCCAACGCGCGCGCCGCGGGCCTGCGCCTCGCGGCCGCCGGCGACATGGCGTGGTTCACGCTCATCCCAGCCTCGGTGTGGGATCTTGCGCACCCGGACCCGCAGGGCCTCGCGATCGACGTCGACTACAACGACGAGATCCTCGGCGCGGCCTACGAGTTCTTGCGCGCGGACCCGCTGCCGGACTTCATGATCTTCCACTTCGTGAGCCCCGATCACCAGGGGCACGCGCACGGGGTGCACTCCGAGGCCTACCGGCGCCACATCCGCGAGTTCGACGACAAGCTCGGGCGCCTGCTCGCGGCGCTGCCCGCGGACGCGACGGTCTTCGTGACGAGCGATCACGGTGCGGCCGACGACGGCAAGCACGGCTCGGACACGCCGCTCATGCGGCGCTCGCCGCTCTACGCCTACGGGCCGGGCATCGTCGCGGGCCTTCACCCCGACGAGCCCATCGACCAGCTCGATCTGGCCGCCACCTTCGCGCACCTGCTCGGCGTCCCCTCGCCGGCGCACGGCGAGGGGCACGTGCTCGCGCGCTGGCTCGACGTGCCGCCCGAGACGCGCGCCGCCATCGCGTGCGGCGAGCTCGAGCGCCTCGGTCGCTACGCTCGCGCCGAGCTCGGAGCCGAGGCGGCCGGCCTCGAGTCCAGCTGTCCCGACGCCGACCCCGAGGCGCGCGTCGACGCGGCGCGCGCCCGGGCGACGGCGCTCGCCGGCCGCCTCGTCGAGGCCCAGCCCGCCGACTCGCCGGCGGCGTGGCTCATGATGGCGGTGACGGTCGGAGCCGGGCTGCTGCTCGCCTACGCCTGGACGGTGGGCCTCGCCGCGCGCACCGACGAGGGCGCTCCCGGCCCGCGCTTCGTCCCGAGCCTGGGTGTCGCGCTCGCGCTCGTCGCCGTCGCCGTCGTGCTCACCCGCTCGGTCGAGAACCTGCCGGGCACCTGGCCGAACGGCGTACGCATCGCGCTCCTCGCCGCGGGCAACGTCGCGATGGCGGTCACGTTCGCGCTCCCGCGGCGCTTCTTCGCCGCCGTCGACAGGCGCGCGCCGGAGCTCGGCGTGCTCGTGGTCGGCGTGCTGGCAGCGACACACGCGCGCCACACGCTCGCCGAGTGCTTCGTCCTCGTCGCGGGCTCTGCCCTCGTGGTGCTCGTGTGGGCGTGGCGCCGGCGCCGCACGCCGGAGCGCGCCCCGCTGTCCGTCGGTCGCGCCGTGCTCGGTCTCGCGTGCGCCGTCGCCATCTGGCCCATCGGCATCCGCGAGGGCGACTACTGGAGCCCCTGGCTCACGGGCTCGCGCGCGGCCGGCCTCGCCGGCGTCCTCGGGTTGATGGCGCTCTTCACCCTCGAGCGGCTGGTACGACCGGCCGCGTCGGCGCCGCTCGGCACCGCGCCGAGCGCACGTCGCGTCCCGCTGCGCGCGGCGGAGTGGGCGATGGCGCTCGGCCTGCTCGCGGCCGCGTGTGCGGCGCCGTTCCTGCGGTCCTCGACGCCGGGCGCCGTCGGCTTGACGCTGGCCCTCGCGCTGCCGGCCGTCGGCATGTGGTCCTGGGCGCGCGGCGGCTGGCGCGCGGCCCCCGTGGGCTGGCTCGCCGGCTACGCGTGGGTCGCGCGCGACCTCGAGATCGTGGCGCTCGTCCTGACCTGGGTGCTCGCCGAGCTCGCGGGCGAGGTCGCGCGCCGGCTCGAGCAGAGCCGCGGCGACCCGGCGGCCCCTGCGACCGACCCGGCCCGGCGCGGCGTGCGCCCGGCGCTCGTCGTGGTGCTCGTCGCGTTCGTGTTCGCGCTCACCTACCTGCAGCGTGCGGGCGTCAACACGCACATCGACTTCACGGGCATCGACTGGGCCGCCGGCACCTTCGGCGACACCGAGACGACCTGGACGCGCATCGGTGCCGTGAACGTCGGGAAATACATGCTGGCCCGTGGCGTCGTCTACGGGCTCTGCCTCGCGCCCCTCGGCCCGCTCTACCGGCGCCGCGTGGCACTCGGCCTGGTCGTCGTGGAGCTCGGGCGCGTGGTCTTGCTCACGCTCCTCTTGTTCCTGTGCAAGAGCTCGTTCTGGACCTCGTTCCGCGTGCTCGGCGATCTCCCGCACGCGCTCATGGCGGCCGTCGTGGCCACGATCGCCTGCGCGGTCGTCGTCCTCGGTGCGCGCCGGGTCGCGCAGGCCGGCGCGGGCGGCGGCCTCAGCGCCGTGCCGGCAGCAGAAAGTCGATGAGCGACAGGTCGTAGCCGGTGCGCTCGAGGTAGCGCACCACCGGACCGAGCCGCACGTCGACCGGGTTGTCCCGCAGCAGCTGCACCTTCACGAGCGGCATCCCGGCGCGGAGCAGGCGCAGGGGGTGGTAGCAGGTCGCGTTGTCGTCGGGCTTGCGGTACAGGCCGCGCAGGGGCCAGGGCGGGAACAGCGAACGCACCGGGTAGAGGGCGCGCGCGCGAAAGCCCGCCTCGCGCAGGAAGCGCGTGAGACCGACCTCGTAGGCGCGGATCGCCTGGAACTTGTCGCGGTAGGGCAGCACGCTCTGCCAGAACTGGCGGAAGGCCGCCGAGCGCAACACCGGTCGCCGGAACACGAGGAAGTAGCTCTGCAGGTGCCACGCGATGTCGTGGTTGTCGGTCATGCCCCAGAAGTCCGCGCTCCCCGCGCGCTCGTAGGCCGAGCTCATCGGGAACACCGGGCCGAACACGCTCGAGTTCGCGAGCACGATCTCGTCCCATGCCTCGAGGTCGGTCTCGGCGAGCGCACGCTGCCACATGCCGAAGTCGTAGCCGACGTTGTCCTTCAGCGTGACCGAGGCGCACGAGCCGCGCAGCTTGCCTTGCTCGGCCGCCGGCAGCGGCGAGGTGGACACGAAGTCGAGGCGCTCGCAGTCGCGCCCGAGCTCGCCCAGGGTGTGCAGCACGTAGCGCTTCACCTCGTTGTCGGGGTCGAAGTGCGCGTAGATCGCCAGCCGCCGCATCGCTCCTCCGTCGCCGGTTCGTCGCCGCGTCGCGCCCTCGCGGCGCCTAGCGGTCCACCCAGCGCTTCTCGATCGCGCGCCGGTCCGAGGTGCAGAGCTCGCTCACGCGCCGGCGCGACGCGAGGCTCTCGCCGAGCGCAGCTCCGAGGCGGCGCAGGGCGGCCGTGCCCCCTTGCCGCCACAGCGGCCAGAGGCGCCACGCGCCGCGCAGGCTGGCCGTGGCGAAGAAGCGGAACGACGCGTTCTTCGCCAGCGTGCGCCAGCGATTGATGATCACCATCGCCGCCAGGTCGGCGCTGCTCACGCGGTCGGTGCTGCCGTGGTAGTGGTGGTAGACGATCGAGTCCGGCACGGTGCGCGCCGTGAAGCCCGACAGCTGCGCGCGCCAGCCGAGGTCCATGTCCTCGAAGTAGAGGAAGTGCCGCCGGTCGAAGTAGCCGGTGTCGAGGCGCACGTGCTCGAGCATGCTGCGCCGGTAGGCAGCGGCGCCGGCCGTCGGCGAGAAGATGGGCTCGGGCTCGCGTACGCCGTCGCGCGGCTCGCCGTCGCCGCGGTCCGAGCCGCCCCCGTCCGGCCGCAGCCTGATGCCAGCCGAGTTGATGCGCTCGGGGCGGTCGAAGTAGAGCTGCAGCGACTGGAGCATGCCGCAGTCGGCCGGCGCGGTCGCGGCCGCGCGCACCAGGGCCTCGAGCCAGCGCTCGTCGGCGACCGTGTCGTTGTTCAGCATGCACACCCAGCTGCCGCGGCAGTGCGCGATGCCGCGGTTGCAGCCCTCGGCGAAGCCGAGGTTCTCGCCGGCCTCGACGAGCACGATCTCGGC
Organism: Polyangiaceae bacterium; assembly: GCA_020848455.1. GTDB lineage: Bacteria > Myxococcota_A > Polyangia > Polyangiales > Polyangiaceae > JACRDA01. The sequence continues at coordinate 20,380 of JADLAB010000681.1, read as the reverse complement.
CGCGCGCGCCCGCAAGAGCTCGAGCGAGCCGTCGGTCGAGCCGTTGTCGACGACCACGACCTCGAAGGGCGCGTAGCTCTGGCGCCCGAGGGCGTCGAGGCACGGCCCCATGAACCGGAGGCCGTTCCAGTTGACGATGACCACGCTCCAGAGCTCGCTCACGATGTCCTTGCGCCGGCGCCGGGCCGCGCGGCGCGCGGCGCGATTGTAGTCGGCGATCCGGGCGGACGGAACTCGCGCCGTCCGGCCGGGGCGCGACCCTAGCAGAGGCCCGGCCGACGCGCCTTGACCCGCGTCCACGCGACCCGGATGATGGGCGCGCGTGGACGCGCCGGGTGCGCGACCGCGCCCCGGAGTGCATGCACGCGACGACGCTCCTCCTGACCGCCCTGACCGCGCTCGGCTACCTCGCCGTGCTGCGGCTCGTGGACGTGAACGAGAAGGAACCGCTCTGGGCCATCGGCATGCTGTTCGCGCTCGGTGCCGGCGCCGCGGTGGTGCTGCGCCTCGTCGTGCCCGACACATGGCTCGAGCTCGAGCCGGTCGCCGGCGCGCTCGGGCAGGAGCTCGCGCGCTTCCTCGCCGTCGGAGCGGGAGTCGCGGCGCTCGGGGTCGTGGCCCGCTACCGGGGCTTCTCCGAGCTCAACGGCCTCATGGACGGGGTCGTCTACGGCGGTGCAGCGGGGCTCGGAGCCGCGGTCGGAGGCGCCCTCCTCGCGACCTTCCGGAATGCGCCGGGCGAGCTCGTGAGTGCGATCGTCGCCGCGCCGGTGGCGTCGGTGGGGCGCGCCGCCGTCGCCGGGCTCGCCGAGGGGGTGTTCGGCGCCCTGCTCGGCGTCGGCTTTGCCGCGGCCGTCCACGCCCGGCGCGCCCCCGCCCGCGTCGCCTTCGTGTTCGTCGGCTTCGCGGCCGCCGCGCTCGCCCACGTGGGCCACGCCCTGTTCGCCTTCGGGGACGCGCTCGGCGGCGACGGCGCGCGGGTGCGCGCCTGGGTCGCGCTGGCGCTGCCGGTGCTGTGCGTGGCCGCGGTGGCGGTGTTCGCGCTGCTCGGCGAGAAGCGCGCCATCCTCTCCGAGCTCGCCGCCGAGGTGGAGCTCGGCGTCGTCGGCTCCGACGACGTGCGGATCCTCGGGAGCTACTGGCGGCGCGAGGCGCTCTACCTCGGCACGCTGCTGCGCGGCCGGTTCGCCGCTGCGGTGCGCCTGCGGACGCTGCACAACCGCGTCGTGCAGCTCGCGCTCGCGAAGCGCCGCGCCGCGGCCGATCCGGTCGCCGAGGACCTCGCGCGCGAGGTGGAGGGCCTGCGCGGCGCGGTCGTGGCCCTGCGGCAACGGCTCGGCGTCGGGGCGCCCGACGGCCCGCAGCCCGCGACGCTCGCCGCCGAGGCGCCGCCGGCCGGCGAGCCTCCGCCCGAGGCGGCCGCCGACGCGGGCGCGCCCGGGCCCGAGGAGAGCCACTGATGCCCGTGACCTGTCCGCGCTGCTCGCGCCCGTCGCCCGACGGCTCGGCGTACTGCCTGGCCTGCGGGACCCCGCTCGCCACGGTGCTCGCCGGACCCGGGCCTGCCCACGCAGCGCAGCAACCCGCGGGCGCCCAGGCCCGAGGTGGCTTTGCCGCGGGTGCGCCGGGAGGCCCTTCGCCGTACGGCCAAGGCCAGCACCCCGGCGGTGCGCCGGCGCAGGCGCCGCGCGCGCAGCAGCCCCCGCAACCCTACGCCCAGCAGCCGGCCTACGCGCCCCAGCGAGCCTACGCCCCTCAGCCGCAACAGCCCGCGCCGCAGCAGCCCGCGCCGCAGCACGCCGCGCCCCGGCAGCCGGTGTACGCGCAGCCGCAGCCGCAGCCATACCGCCCTCCGCAGCAGCCCGTCTACGCCCCGCAGCACGTGCAGGGCGGCATGCCGGTCTACGGGCAGCCCGCGTACGGCGTCGCTGCGGCCCCCGCCCCGCGCGCCGCGCCGCGCGGCGGTCTTTCGCTCGGCTGCGGCGTGGCCATCCTCGTCGCGGTGCTCGGCGTCCTCGGTGCCGGCGCGATCCTCATCTACACGCTCATCCACAAGGTAGACGACGAGGCGCGCGCGGCGTCGAGCGGGGCGGCACCCGGGCCCGACGGCCCGGGCACGGCGGGCGGCTCGCTCGCGAGCCGCGTGGAGCGGCAGGTCGGCCCCTACAAGCTCGAGAAGGTCGGCCGGTCGAGCAGCGTCCCGGCCGAGATCGACTCGGTCACGATCGAGTATCGCGGCGAGGGGGTGAGCATCGAGCACACCCTCATCGCGGCGGCCTCGCCGGCGAACGCCGACGAGGCGGTGCGGGCCATGCTGGCCGAGCTGCGGCGCAAGTACCCGACCGCCGAGGTCCAGGAGGGACCCATCCACGACTCGAAGAAGAACAAGACGGGCTACATGGTGCGGGCCCTCGTCCAGGGCGAGGAGCTCTTCTTCTGGTGCCGCGACACGCTCGTGGCGGTCGCCGAGGGGCCGAAGGACCACACGCGTCGCTTCGTCGGCGCCCTGAGCTACGGAGCGAGCTGACCTTTTTCGACCGAGCCGCGTAGGGAGGGCCTCCCGGCCTGCGTCTCATGGACGAACCAGCGACGGGCCGGCTGCGCCGAGCCCAGGTGGAGGAATCGAATCATGAGCCAGCGTAGCGTCATTCGCGGTCTTGCCCTGCTCGCCCTCGGGGGCACCCTTTTCGCGGCAGCGGGCTGCGCCACGAGCACGGACGGCGACGAGCCCACGGGCGCCGTCACCGCGGCGGTGGAAGGGGCCACGGCGGCGAGCCCGAAGGAGCGACCGCGCCGCGGCGCGGCGCCCAACCGCCCCGGGCGGCCCGAGGGGCGTGAGCCCGGCATGGGGCCGGGAGGCGGACCGCTCGCGATGCTGCGTGGCGCGCTCGCCGACCTCGGCCTGTCCGACGCCCAGCGCCAGACCGTCGCCGACGCCTTCGCGGCGGTGCGGGACGTGGATGCGGAGCGCCCCGGCGCGGCGGTCCACGAGGCGCTCGTCGCGCAGGTGCGCGCGGGCAAGATCGACCGCGCGGCGCTCGAGGCCCTCGCGACGGGGTCGGAGGGCTTCGCCGCGAAGCGCGCTGCGCTCGTCCAGGCGGTGACCGTGCTCCACGACACGTTGACGCCGGCCGAGCGCACGGCGCTCGTCGCGACGCTCGAGCAGCGCTTCGCCGAGCACGGCGCGTGCGGCGAGCGCGCCGGCGCCCGCGGGCCCGAGGCGCGCGGCGGCGACCGTCCCGACAAGGCCCCGGCGGACGCCCGCCACGGCCGGCCGGGCGGCCCCGACGCCCGGGGCCGAGACCCCCTTGGTCGGCTGCTCCGCGGACTCGATCTGCCCGAGCAGCGGCGCGCCCGCATCGAGGCAGCGCTGGAGGCCGCCGACCTCGGCGCCGGAGACAAACCCGAGCCGGGCGCGCGCTGCGAGGAGCACAAGGCGGAGCTCCAGGCGCTCGCCAAGGCGTTCGTGGCGGACGACTTCGACGCGGACAAGGCCCTGCCGGCGGCGGGACCCGCGGGCCCGATGGCCGCGCACGGCGAGCGCTTGGTGGCGCTCGAGGTCGTCGTGCCGCTGCTCGACGCGACCGAGCGCGGTGCGCTCGCCGACGCCCTCGAGCAGAGGGGCGGGCAGGGCAGGCCGGGCGAGCGCAGCGGCCACCGCAAGGGCGGCATGCGCGGTCCCGAAGTCGACCACCGGGGGCCGCGGCCGCCGGCGGATCGGTGAGCGAGCGAGCGCGGCCGCGCGGCGGCGACCAGGATGAAGAGGTACGGTGACGGTCGAGCTCGGCTTGATGGCGCGACGCGTGGCGGCAGGAGATGCCGCCGCGTTTCGCGCCATCGTGGAGCACACCCAGGTGCGCCTCTACCGGGTCGCGGCGCGCGTGCTCGGCGATCTGGCCGAGGCGGAGGACGCCGTGCAGGAGGCCTACGTGAAGGCGTACCAGGCTCTGACGGCCGGTCGCTACGACGGGCGCGCCGAGATCGGCACGTGGCTCTACCGCATCGTGACCAACTGCTGCCTCGATGCCCTGCGCCGGCGCGCGGCCGGCGCCCGGGCGGCCGAGCGTGCGCCGCGCTTCGCGGAGTCGGCGAGCGCGGAGGCGCGCGTGGCGCTGCGCGAGCTCGACGCCCGGCTCGCGACCTTGCCGCCGCCGCAGCGCGTGGCCGTGGTGCTCACGGCGGTCGAGGGCCTGTCGACCCGGGAGGCCGCCGAGGTCCTCGGGTGCACGGAGGGCGCGGTGGAGCAGCGCCTGCAACGCGCGCGCGGCGCGCTCCGCGCCGAAGGGCGCGACGAGGGGAGCCGTGATGGCTAGCGGAGATCGATGGCAAGAGCTCGAGGCGCTCGGCGACGCCACGGCGGACCTCCGCCCGGGTCCTCGGTTCGCCGCTGCGGTGATGGACGCCGTTCGGCACGCCGAGGCAGCGGCCGGGCCCGCAGACGACTTCGTCCGGGCCGCGCAGGCGACCGCGGACCTGCGCCCCGCTCTGGGCTTCGTGGACGCCGTGGTCTCGGCGGTGGGGGAGGGCGCGCCCGCGCCCGCGCCGTCCGCGCGCGCCTCGGGCCGTGGCGAGGGTACGCCGACGCGCGCGCGCACGGTACGCGCCGGCCTCGCGGCCCTCGCGCTCGCGGCCGCGGCCGCGGTCGCGGGCCTGTCGTGGTCGTTCGTCGCGGAGCGCCAGCTCGACGAGGCGTGGATCGCGGTCGCCGAGCCGGTCGGAGGGCTCGAGTGAGCGCGCCCCGTGAGGAGCCCGGCAGCGAGCGCCCGGTGGCGACGGTCGCGCGGCGTGGGGGCCGCTTCGGGCCCGCGCTCCTGTTCCTCGGCGTGTTCGTGCTCGGCGGCGTCGCAGGGGGCGGCATCGTGCGCGCCTGCACGCTGTCGGAGCTGCGCTCGGCGATCCGCCGGGGGCCGCCCGCGCAGGCGTTCGCACGCTTCCGCATCGAGGCGCTGCGCCGCCACCTCGAGCTCGGCGACGAGCAGGTCGAGCAGATCCGCGCGATCCTGGAACAGGCGCAGCAGGAGCAGAGCCTCGCGCTCGCGAGCTGCAGCCCCGACCTCGAGGAGCGCCGGGCGCGCGTCGACGCGGCGATCGCGGAGGTGCTGACGCCCGAGCAGCGGGCGGCCTACGCCGAGCTCCAGGCGCGGGAGCCGCCCGGGCCGGGGCCTCGCGGGCCCCACCGTCCGCCGGGCCACCCGCCGCGCTGAGCGCACCGTCGACGAGGCCCGTCGCCGCGGCCAGGCGACGGCGCGCCGGATCTGGTAGCCTCCTCGCCGGTGAAGGCCGCCGCGCGGACGACGGCGCAGGCCCTCGCCCCTCGCGATGCCTCGAAAGCGAAAGTCCCTCGATTGGCGAGCATGGCTCTTGGGCCTGCTCCCGGTGGTGCTGTTCGGCGCCGTCGTCACGTTCCTGCACCTGCGCGCCGAACGGGCCGAGGCGGCCGTCGGCACGGCGGGCTCGCCCGTCGTGCTCGTCCTGTCGCCCGACCACGGTCGCGAGCTCAGCCGCGACGAGCAGCGAGAGCTCGCGGAGCTCCTCGGCGCCGACAGCGGCCTCGCGGTCGAGGTGCGCGTCGCCGGCTCGCCCCTCGACGCCATCGAGGCCTTCGGCGGGCGGGCGGACGTCGGGCTCTGCAACCTCTTCGAGTACCTGCTCGCCCGCGAGCACTACGGCGTGCGGGCGCGGCTCCGCGCGCTGCGCGAGGGCGCAGCGGCCGCCTACGCGGGCGAGATCCTGGTCCGCAGCGACAGCCCCGTGACGTCGCTCGCGGAGCTCGGCGGGCGCACGCTCGCGTACGTGGACCCGTTCTCGACGAGCGGCTTCGTGTTCCCCGCGAGGCTCGTCGCGGCGGCGGGCGCGCGCGTGGTCCCGGAGTTCGCAGGCAGCCACACCGAGGCGCTCGCGCGCTTGCGGGCGGGGCGCGTGGACGCCGCCGCGACCTTCGTGGGCGCGGCCGGCGCCGACTCCGGCCTGCGGGCGCTGGCGCGCACGGACGACATCCCGAACGAGCCCGTGTTCTTCCGCGCCGGCCTCGCCCCCGCCAAGGCGGAGCGCCTGGTCGCCGCGCTGCTCGGCCTGGCGGGGACGACCGAGGGGCGCCGCCTGCTCGCGAAGATCGCGGGGGTCACCGGCTTCGAGCCCGTCCGGGACGACGCCTACGCCGACGCGCTCGCCGCCATCCGCGCCGCGGGCAAGACCGTCTACGACGTGGTCCCCGAGGGGGTCTGGATCGACGCGCAGCGGCGCAACATCGACTACGTCCCCTGACCCTTCCGCTTGCCGTCGCGCGGCCCGCTCGTTACACCCGAGGGCGATGGCCCAGCCAGCCCAACCCGCCCCGCTGCATCGCCGCCTGTGCGCCGTCGGTGAGACCCTCGAGCAGCAGTTCATCGGCAAGGACGAGATCATCCGGCTGATGATGGTGGCGGTGGTGGCGGGCGAGCACTGCGTGCTGCTCGGTCCGCCCGGCACGGCCAAGAGCGCGCTCATCCGCACCTTCTCGCAGCTGCTGCAGGCGCGCTACTTCGAGTACCTGCTCACCCGCTTCACCGAGCCGAACGAGATCTTCGGGCCCGTGGACATCGCCGCGTTCCGCGAGGGCGTGTACCGGCGCAACACGGCGGGCATGCTGCCCGAGGCCGAGATCGTGTTCCTCGACGAGATCTTCAAGTCGAACAGCGCGATCTTGAACGCCCTGCTCACGCTCCTGAACGAGCGGCGCTTCGCGAGCGGCGGCCAGGTCATGGACTGCCCGGTGCTGAGCGTGTTCGGCGCCTCGAACGAGGTGCCGAGCGACGAGAACCTGGGCGCGATCTTCGATCGCTTCATCCTGCGCGTGCAGTGCAACAACCTCGACGCCTACCATTTCAACGAGCTCTTGCTGCGCGGCGTCGACCTCGAGGTGCGCCAGCTCGCGCGCACTGCGCTCCAGCCCCTGGTCGACGCGCGGGAGCTCGCGGCGCTCCGGCGTCAGTTCGGCCAGCAGATGCGCTTTTCGGACGATCTGCTCGCGACCTACAAAGGGCTCGTCTTCCAGATCCGCGCCGAGGGCATCGGCCTGAGCGACCGGCGCGTGGTCAAGCTCCTCAAGCTCTTTGCGGCGAGCGCCTACCTCGACGGCCGGCCCCAGGCCGACGCGAGCGATTTCTTCGTGCTCAAGCACATCTGGAACAACCAGGAGCAGGCGGCGCTGCTCGACGCGCTCGTGCAGCCGGTGCTCGACGCGTTCTACCGCGAGAACCCGGACCGCCGGCGCGTCGGCGCGGTCGGCGTCGGCATCGAGGCCCTCGAGGCCGAGGTGGAGCGCATTCGCCTGGTGTTGACGGGCGGGGCGGCGCTCGGCGACGTCCAGCTCTTCAGCCAGCTCAAGGCCCTCGGCGAGATCAAGAGCGCCGTGGGCTCGCTCGGCGGCGATCGGGCGCGGGGCCTCGAGCAGCGCGTGCAGCAGCTCCTCGAGGCGTCGTTTCGGACCGGTCGCTTCGCGCAGGTGTAGGCGCGCCGCGCACGGGACGCGCCCCGGCAGCTCGGCGCGGTGCGCGCTCCTGCCGCGGCTCGGCGTCGGGCCCGCGCGTGCGTGCCGCATCGCGCCCGCGCCCGCGCTCGGCGTCGCGGGGACGTGCGCGCTCGGCGTCGGGCCCGCGCGTGCGTGCCGCATCGCGCCCGCGCCCGCGCTCGGCGTCGCGCGGCCGCGCCGGCTCCGCGCCGCGTGCCGGCTCGGCGTCGCGCGGGCGCACCGGCGCCGCATCGCGACCGTGCGTCGGCGCCGCATCGCGCCATCCGGGACCGCCGCGGCCCGCGCGCGTGGGCGCGACGAGCTCGGGCGCGGGCCTCACCCGGCGCGGCACGCCGTACGCGCTCTTCAGCTTCCGGAGCTCGTCGACGTTGAGCGCCCGCCACTGCCCCGGTCGCAGATCCTGGCAGTCGATGTCGGCGAACGACAGGCGCACGAGGCGCATGACGTACAGGCCGGTCGCCTCTGCCATCCGCCGCACCTCCTGGTTTCGACCCTCGCGCAGCGTGGCGCGCATCCAGTGCTTGCCGCCGCTCTCCTCGCGCTCGACGGTGACCTCCGCGGGCTGCGTCCTGCCGTCCTCGAGCTCGATGCCGGTGCGCCAGCGCTCGAGCACGGTGTCCGACACGTCGCCGGTGACCTTGGCGACGTAGGTGCGCGGCACCTTGGTGCGCGGGTGCAGGAGCACGTTCGCGAGCTCGCCGTCGTTCGTCATGAGGAGCACGCCGCTCGTGGCGAAGTCGAGCCGCCCCACCGGAAACACGCGGTAGGGCACGCTGCGCACCAGATCGCCGACCGTCGGGCGCCCCTCGGGGTCCGACAGGGTGGAGACCACGTTGCGCGGCTTGTGGAGCACGAGGTAGACGAGCGGCTCGGCCGCGAGCCTGCGCCCGTCGACCTCGATGCGGTCGCTGTCGGGGTCGGCCTTGGCCCCGACCTCGTCCACCACGCGCCCGTTGACGCGCACGCGCCCGGCGCGAATGAGCTCCTCGGCGGCGCGGCGCGAGCTCACCCCGGCTTGCGCGATGATCTTGTGGAGGCGTTCCTGCGGCATGTCGCCTCGCCTTAGCCCCCTTTGCCGTGAACGGGAAGCGACTCGGCCCCGAGCGCCGCGCCGGGAGGCCCGGGTGTGCCCGGCGCCGACGGCCGTGATAAGGCACGGGCATGCGTCGCGTCGACAAACCATGGGGCCACGAGCTCATCTGGGCGCACACGCCGCGCTACGTCGGCAAGCTCCTCTTCATCCGCGCGGGCGAGCGCCTGAGCCGCCAGTACCACCGCGTGAAGGACGAGACCCTGTTCGTGCAGGCCGGCGAGATGGACCTCGAGCTCGGCGCGCCGGAAGCGTGCGAGCGGTCGCGCATGCGGGCCGGCGACGCGGTGCACCTCGCGCCCGGGACGGTGCACCGGATGATCGCCGTGACCGACACCACGGTCTTCGAGGTCTCGACGCCCGAGCTCGACGACGTGGTGCGCCTCGACGACGCCTACGGGCGCACGGGCACGAGCGCGCCCTAGGTCTCCGGTCCGCGCCACTCCGCATCTCGGGCGCCACCTGCGCCTCGTGACGGACACGTTTCCGAGCGCCCTACCGGCCGGCGTCCACGGCCCCCGGCCTCGCCCGGCGCAGGCGAGGCGCGGGTCAGGGGCTCTTCGGCGGAGCGGGGGGCGCCTTCGGAGGGGCTGCGGCGTCGCCCTTGTCGGCGGCCTCGAGGGCGGCCTTCTCGATGCGCTCGAGCTCCTCTTCCTTCTTCTTGACCGCCTCGGCGTCCTTCTTGCGGTCCTGCTTGTCGAGCTCGCGGCGCCACTCGGTGTCGTGGTCCCAGCGGTCGACGCGCTGGTCGCCGGTCAGGTCCACGCCCATGCGCTCGAGCCTGCCCGCGCGGTACATCTCCCAGACGTCGGGCTTCTCGTCGAAGTTGCTGTCGCGCTTGATGCGCGAGAGCTTGCCGCCCTCGCCGTACGTCTTCCAGACGTCGGGCTTGCCGTCGTGGTTCGTGTCGATGTCGACCTGCGCGAGGCGCCCCTTCGAGAAGGTGGTCCAGGTGTCGATCTTGCCGTCGCCGTCGCCGTCGTCCTGCTCCTCGCGGCTCTGCCCCTCGTCGTTGTACTTGCGCACGACGTCCTTGTAGCCGTCGAGGTTCGTGTCGACCTCGCGGCACACGAGGATCTTCCGGCTGTCGGCGCCGTGCCCGAAGACCTGGTACACGCGCCGCACGTTCGGGTGGATGGCACCCGCGCCCGCGGTCTCGCTCTCTTCGCGGTCCGCCTTGCCTTTCCACTCGCAGAGCGCGTGGTCGTCGCCGTCCTGGGCGGTGGCCTGCTGCGTGGCGCCGAACTCGAGACCCTGGGGGCGGGCCGCGGCCTCGGTCGCGGCGGCGCAGCCCGCGAGGGCGGGCGCGAGGCCGAGAGCGGCGGCGACGAGGCTGAGGCACCTGTGCGTCATGGCGTCACCTCGGGGCTCGGGGCTGGCGCGGGGCTCGTGCCCGGCGCGCCGGGCGTGACCGACGGGGCCGGCGCAGGGGGCGCGCTCGCGGGCGGGGACACGACCGAAGCGGAGGCTGCGGGTGCGGCGCTCGCGGCCGTCGACGCGCTCGCGGCGGGGGTCGGTCGGAACGCGTCGCTGGCGCAGGTGTCGATCGGCTCCTCGGCGTCGGGCTGGCCGTCGGCGTCCGCGTCGGAGCGCACCCTGGCACACTCGGGCTCGGCGGCGCGGTCGAAGTCCCACCACTGGTCGACGAAGCCGTCGGCGGTCGCGTCGCGCTCCTCGCGCACGAGCCGGCCGCCCTCGTAGTAGTCCCAGGTGTCGAGCTTGCCGTCGAAGTTGGTCTCGCGCTCGCGGCGGACGATCTGGCCGCCCTCGTAGTAGGCGATCTGCTCGGGCCGGTTGTCGCGGTCGAAGCCGGACTCGCGGCGCGTCAGTCGACCCTCGGCGTCGAAGTAGTTGAAAAAATCGATCCCGCCATCGCCGTTGATGTCGACCGCGCGACACACCTCGCGACTGCCGCTCATCACGCGGATGATCTCCGGCCTGCCGTCGCGGTCCGCGTCGAGCACGCTCGCGCCCGACGACTCGAGGTCGCACGCCTGGTGCACCATCTCGGTGTCGCGCGGCTTCTTGGCCGCGTCGTCCGGGCTCCTCGCGTCGCCGCTCGACTTGCACGCGGGCACGCCGAGGCCCGTCGCCAGGAGGCAGACACCGACGGCAGCTCGGCGGTACGTCACGCGGTTATGCTTCACCAGGGCTCCGTGGCGCGCAAGCCTGGTGATGCACCCCCGGGTCGCCGACCCGGTGACGTTGCGGCAGCGCCCGTGGCCACCCGCAGCCGAGAGGTCGTCGCGCGACCGCAGCGCTTGCTCAGGGGTAACATCCCAAGACCTCGTCATGAAAGCACTTATCGAAGCGCCTTCGTTCTGCCTTGACTTGCCCGCCAAAGGTCGCATGCGTAGAGGTGTGGCGCTGAGCGCCGACGTATCTGATTGACAACACATGTACCAGCATCTAGGGTAATACGTTGTCAGAGCGATGTGTATGAACCCTCGAGCTTTCACGGCGCTCTCCGGCCCGCAGGACCTGCGGCGAGAGCGACGCGTGGCTCGCCGGGACCGCGAGGTGGTTGCTCACGGCTCCCCCATGCGCGCGCTCTGTGGCTCGGGGGCGTGCGCCGCGGCGCCCTCGAACATCACTCGCCGGATGTGCCATGTCGCGTAAGAAGATCTCGACGACGATCTACATCACGCCGGCGCAGAGCGAGCGGCTGAAGCTGCTGCACGAGCGGACGAAGGTGCCCATCGCGGTCTACATCCGCGAGGGCATCGACATGATTTTGAAGCATTACAGCCATTTGCTGCCAGGGCAGCTGTCGCTGGAAGACAAGGCCTCGTCGGAGGAGCGCCCGCCGAAGGCCTCGTGACGCGCCGACCGCCCGACGGCGTCTCACCGTCCCTTGCGCCTCCCGCCTCGGCCCACGTGCGAAGCTGCGCCTGGGGTCGGCAATGCGCGCCGCGCCTGCTAGGATGCGCCGCCCGTGCGGCCACCCCGCTGGCGCCGCCGCCGTGACGACTGACGCGGGCCCGGGGGCGCTCCGTCCCGCCGACCGATCCTACCCATGCCGTCCGATCCGCGCCTCATCCGCAACTTCTCCATCATCGCGCACATCGATCACGGCAAGAGCACGCTCGCCGACCGGATCCTCGAGGCGACCGGCGCGCTCAGCGCGCGCGAGATGCAGGCGCAGTTCCTCGACAAGATGGACATCGAGCGCGAGCGCGGCATCACGATCAAGGCGCAGACGGTGCGCCTCGCGTACCGCGCGCCCGACGGTCAGACCTACCAGCTGAACCTCATCGACACGCCCGGGCACGTCGATTTCCACTACGAGGTGTCGCGCAGCCTGGCCGCGTGCGAGGGCGCCGTTCTCGTGGTCGACGCGACCCAGGGCGTCGAGGCGCAGACGCTCGCCAACGTCTACCTCGCCATCGAGGGCAACCTCGAGATCATCCCGGTGCTCAACAAGATCGATCTTCCCTCGGCGGACGTGGAGGGCAAGCGGCGCGAGATCACCGAGGTCATCGGTCTCGACGGCGCGGCCGCGATCCCGGCGAGCGCGAAGACGGGCGTGGGCATCCCGGAGATCTTGGCGGCCATCGTGGCGCGCGTGCCGGCACCGAAGGGCCGCGCCGACGCGCCGCTGCGCGCGCTCGTGTTCGACAGCTGGTACGACAGCTACCGCGGCGCGGTCGTCATGGTGCGCGTGGTCGACGGCGTGCTCCGCGAGGGCCAGAAGGTGCGCTTCATGGCCACCGGGCGCGACTACGTCGTGACGGGGCTCGGCGTCGCGACTCCGCACCCCACGGCGCTGAAGGAGATCGGCCCCGGCGAGGTCGGCTACTTCGACGCGGCCATCAAGAGCGTGAGCGACACCAAGATCGGCGACACCGTCACGGACGCGGGCAAGCCGTCGACCGACGCCTTGCCGGGCTTCAAGGACGTCAAGCCGATGGTGTTCGCGGGCGTGTTTCCCACGGACTCGGGCGACTACGAGCCGCTGCGCGACGCCCTGTCGAAGCTCCACATGAACGACGCGGCCTTCGTGTTCGAGCCGGACACGAGCGAGGCGCTCGGCTTCGGCTTCCGCTGCGGCTTCCTCGGCCTCCTGCACATGGAGATCATCCAGGAGCGGCTCGAGCGCGAGTACAACCTCGACCTCATCACGACGGCGCCGAGCGTCGTCTACCAGGTGTACCTCACGAACGGCGAGTCGAAGACCATCGAGAACCCGGCGCGCATGCCGGCGCCGAACTTCATCGACCACATCGACGAGCCGATCTACCGCGTCACCATCCACGTGCCGAGCGCCTACGTGGGCGCGGTCATGACCCTGTGCCAGGAGCGGCGCGGCGAGCAGAAGGGCATGCAGTACGCCACGGCGGAGCGCGTCATCCTCGCCTACGACCTGCCGCTCAGCGAGGTCCTGTTCGACTTCCACGACAAGCTGAAGAGCGTGTCGCGCGGCTACGCGTCGATGGACTACGAGCTCGTCGGCTACCGCCGGGCCGATCTCGTGCGGCTCGACATGCTGGTCAACGGCGACCCGCTCGACGCGCTCAGCGTCATCGTGCACCGCGACCAGTCGGCGACGCGTGGCCGCGCCCTCGCGGTCAAGCTGAAGGAAATCGTGCCGCGGCAGCAGTACGAGGTGGCCATCCAGGCCGCCATCGGCACCAAGGTCATCGCCCGCACCAACGTCAAGGCGCTGCGCAAGGACGTGACGGCCAAGTGCTACGGCGGCGACATCTCGCGCAAGAGAAAGCTCCTCGAGAAGCAGAAAGAGGGCAAGAAGCGCATGAAGAAGGTCGGGAGCATCGAGATCCCGCAGGAGGCCTTCCTCGCGATCTTGAAGCTCGACGAGTGAGCGACGCAGCACAGCTCGACCGGGCGTACGCGCGCGATCCGGGCTAAGGACGACGAGACATGGGCGAGCACGGATATCGTCACCTGGGGAGCCATGCCTTCGGCCCCGACATGCGCGTCGAGCGCTACCGCCTCGACAACGGGCTCCGGCTGCTGTTCCTGCGCGACGAGCGCGCGCCGGTGTTCTGCTACGAGACCTGGTTCGACGTCGGCTCGCGGCACGAGCAGCCCGGGCGCACCGGCATCGCGCACTTCTTCGAGCACCTCATGTTCCAGGAGACGGAGACCCTGCCGTACGGCGAGCTCGACCGGCGCTACGAGGAGGCCGGCGCGGAGATCAACGCCGCGACCTACCTCGACTGGACCTACTACGTGATCAACGCGCCGCGCGAGGCCTTGCCGCTCGTCATCGCGACCGAGTCCGAGCGCATGCACCGGCTCACGCTCGCGCCCGAGCACATCGAGAGCGAGCGGGAGGTGGTGCTGAACGAGCGCCGCCAGGTCGTGGACGACGACGTCGAGGGCGCGGCGAGCGAGCTCTTGTTCCGCACCGCCTTCCAGGCGCACGGCTACGGGCACCCGACCATCGGCTCGGCCGCGGACATCGCGGGCTTCCAGCGCGAGGACTGCCTGGCCTTCTACCGCACCCACTACGCGCCCAACAACGCGGTCGTGGTCGTGGTGGGCGACGTCGCGCCCGCGGAGCTGCTCGGCGGGCTCGTGCAGGGCTACGGCCCGATCGCGCCCGCGGAGCTGCCGGTGGAGGACGTGCGTCCCGAGCCGCCGCAGCAGGCGGAGCGGCGCGTCGAGCTCCACAAGCCGACCCCCCATCCCAAGCTCGGCATCGGCTACCACGCGCCGGCCTTCGGCGACGTCGACCACGCGCCGCTCGTGCTGCTGAACGAGATCCTGACGGGTGGGCGCGCGAGCCGGCTCTACCGGCGGCTCGTCACCGAGAGCGAGCTCGCCTCGCTGGTGCGCGGCGTGGTCGGCAGCTTCCGCGATCCGTCGCTGTTCGAGCTGTGGCTCACGGCGCGCACGAGCGCCGCGCTGCCGACGCTCGCGGGCGAGGTCGACCTCTTGCTCGAGGCCGTCGTGCGGGAGCCGGTGAGCGCACGGGAGCTCGAGCGCGCCAAGGCTCGCGCCGAGCTCGGCAGCCTGCAGGGGCTCGAGACGGTGGGGGGCAAGGCCGAGCAGCTCGGCTTCGGCGAGATCGTGCTCGGCGACCCGTGCGTGCTGTGGAGCCGGCTCGAGGCCTTCCGGCGCGCGACGCGCGCGGATCTGTTGCGCGTGGCGCGCCGCTACCTCGGGCGCGACAACCGCAGCGTGGTCACCATCTGGCCCCAGGCGGGCGAGGCCGAGAGCGAGGCGGCGCAGTGACGCGCGCGCCCCGCGCGACCTCGGCCCGGGCAGGTGCGGCGTGAGCCGGCTCGTGTTCGAGGCGAGCCGCGAGCTGCCGCTCGTGAGCGTGAGCGTGTCGTTTGCCGGCGGCGCCGTGCACGAGGCCCCCGAGCAGGGTGGGCTCGCGCGCATCGTGGCGCGCATGCTGCGCCGCGGGGCCGACGGCCTCGGCTCGGACGCCATCGAGATCGCCGTGGACGAGCTCGGCGGCGAGCTCGGCGTGGATGTCGGTCTCGGCGTCACGAGCATCTACTTCGAGTGTCTGTCGCGCTCGGTGGAGCCGATGAGCGAGCTCGTGGCGCGGCTGCTCGCGCGCCCCACCTTCGCGGCGGACGAGCTCGCGCGCCTGCTGCGCCAGACCGAGTCCGAGATCGTGGCGGCCCGCGACGACGACGGCTTCCTCGCCTCGCGCGCGCTGCGGCGCCAACTGTTCGCGGGCCATCCGCACGGTCGGCGCGTCGGGGGCAGCCTCGCCTGCGTGCGCGCGCTCGTGCCCGACGACGCGCGCCGCTTCCACGCCCGTCACTACACCCGGGACAACGCGATCGTCGCGATCTCCGGCGACCTCGACGGTTCGGGCGCGGAGCGCGTCGCCGCGACCCTGCTCGGCGGACTGCCCGCGGGCGAGCCCGTCGCCTACCCGGTGCCCGAGCCGACGCTCCCCGAGGGGCGGAGGCTCGTGTGCGTGGACAAGCCCGAGCGCACCCAGACGCAGATGGTCCTCGGCACGCTGGGCAGCCACCCCGCGGACGAGGACCACATCGCGCTCATCGCGGCCAACACGGCCTTCGGCGGCTCGATGTCGAGCCGCCTGTTCCAGGAGGTGCGCGGCAAGCGCGGCTGGTCCTACGGCGCGTCGTCGTCGCTCGGCTTCGCGCGCGTGCGCGAGGCCTTCACCATGTGGACCGCGCCGGCGGTGGAGGACGCCGCCGACTGCCTCGCGCTCGAGCTTGGCCTCCTGCGCGACTTCTGTCGCGAGGGCGTCGCGCAGGCCGAGCTCGACCACGCGCAGAGCTACCTGCGGCGCTCGTACGCCTTCGAGATCGACACGGCGCGCAAGCGCGTCGGTCAAGCGGTCGGGCGCGCGCTGCTCGGGCTGCCGGAGGACTACCACGCGCGCTACCTCGAGCGCATCGCGGCCGTCACGCGCGAGCAGGCCAACGCGGCCGTGCGGCGGCGCCTGTCCGACGACCGGCTGTGGGTCAGCGTCGTCGCCACCGCGGACGAGAGCGCCGCGGCCCTCGCGGGCGCCGTGCCCGACCTGGTCGAGACGGTCGTCGTGCCCTTCGACGCGGAGTGAGCGCGGCGCCCGGCGTCAGCCCGGCAGCGGCTCGTGGGGCTCGGCCGCGAGCTGCCACAGCACGGCCATGCGCACGGCGACCCCGGCCTCGACCTGGTCGAGGATCGCGCTCTGCGCGCCGTCGGCCACCTCGGGGTCGATCTCGACGCCCCGGTTCATGGGCCCGGGGTGCATGACGAGGCAGTCGGGCTTGCAGAGGGCGAGCCGGCGCGGGTTGAGGCCGAAGGTACGACTGTACTCGCGCATGCTCGGCAACAGGGCGCCTGTGAGGCGCTCGCGCTGGATGCGCAGCATCATCGCCACGTCGGCCCCCTCGAGCGCGGGCTCGACGCGGTCGTAGGCCGGCACGCCGAGCCACTCGGGCCCGGAGGGCAGGAGCGTGCGCGGGCCGGCGATGCACACGTCGGCGCCGAGCGTGCGCAACAGGTGGATGTTGCTGCGCGCCACACGGCTGTGCACGACGTCGCCGCAGATGGCGACGCGCAGGCCGCGGAGCTCCTTCTTGTGGCGGCGCATCGTGAAGGCGTCGAGCAGCGCCTGGGTGGGGTGCTCGTGCGTGCCGTCGCCGGCGTTGACCACCGCGGCGCGCGTGTAGTGCGTGGCGTGGTGGGGCGCGCCCGAGGCCGAGTGTCGGATCACGAGCACGTCGGGGTTCATCGCCTCCATCGTGGCGATGGTGTCGCGCAGCGTCTCGCCCTTGGTGGTGCTCGAGGCCGAGCCCGAGAAGTTGATGACGTCGGCCGAGAGGCGCTTGCCCGCGAGCTCGAAGGACGTGCGGGTGCGCGTCGAGGCCTCGAAGAACATGTTGATCACGGTCTTGCCGCGCAGCGTCGGCACCTTGCGCATCGGCCGGCGCGACACCTCGAAGAAGGTCTCGGCCGCGTCGAGGATGCGATGGGCATCGGCCTCCGAGAGGCCGGCCGTCTCGAGCAGGTGGCGGTGCCCGTGGCGCCCCTGCCGGCCGCCGCTCGGGTGCTGGGACTCGGCCGCGTGGCTCATGACGACTCGCCCCCGGGCTGCGCGGTGCGCCGGGCGGCGTGCTCGGCGCGCGTGAGCTCCACGACCTCGAAGCCGCCGTCCGGCAGGGCGACGACCTCGACGTGACCGTCGGGCGCGACGTCGTGTCGGTCGATGCAGTAGTCCGGCTGGATCGGCAGCTCGCGACCCCCGCGGTCGAACACCACGCAGAGCTCGATGCGCCGCGGCCGGCCGTAGTCGAGCACGGCGTCGAGGGCCGCGCGGATCGTGCGGCCGGTGAACATCACGTCGTCCACGAGCACGATGCGCCGCCCGTCCACCGGGAACGGCACGTGGCTCGGCCCGATGCGTGGGCTCGGCAGCGCGGTCGCGGCGTCGTCGCGGTAGAGGGTGATGTCGACCGAGCCGAGCGCCGGCTCGTGGCCCGTCTCGGCCGTGACCCGTCGGGCCAGGGCCTCGGCCAGGGGCTCGCCACCGCGCCGCACGCCCACGAAGGCGAAGTCGGCTCCCTTCTCGGCGATCTGCGCGGCCATCCGGTCGAGCCCTCGGGCGACGGCGGCGCTGTCGAGCAGGCGTTTCATCGGCCCCTTCAGAACGCACCGCACGAGCGGCCGCAACCGATTTCTCGGAAACTGCCAGCCTGTGGCCGCTAGTCCGGCTGATGGAGCACGCGCTGGGTGCCGTCGACGAAGTAGAAGTGGGCGTGCTCGCGCCGATCGAAGGTGACGGCACCGAAGGCGTTGACCGCGACCGCGACGGCGCCGAGGAGCCAGAAGCGGAGCCCGAGCCGCCGCCCGCCGGTCGCCACGAGGATCATGAGGAAGGGGGCGAAGTCGTTCGAGAAGCGGTAGCCGAACTGGATCCAGCCCGTGTTCTGGTAGAGGAGGTTCGGCACCGCGACGCACGCGGCCGCAATCGCGGCGGCGCGGAAGGCGTCGTTCGTGCGGCGCGGCCACAGCGCGTAGACGTAGAACGGGCTCGTGAGCCACAGCGCCAGGCCGTGGGCGTTGACCGACGGGCCGTGTCCGGGGGTCCAGAAGGGCAGTCCGCTCAGCACGACCCCGAGGTTGCGGCCCAGGTAGTGGAGCGAGAACAGCCCCCACTTGTCGATGCGCGGGCGCCAGGCGATGTCGAGGTAGCGGTGCCCGAACTCGAAGGGGTCGCCGAAGCGCGCGGCGTTGTGCCACGCGAGGACGGCGAGCACGCCGCCGAGCGGCACGAGGAAGGCCGCGAGGCCGCGCCAGGCGGCAGCGGGGCCGAGCTCCGCGCGGCGGCCGTCGCGTCCGAGGCCCGCCGCGCGACCGAGCTCCCACAGGAAGAACGGCGCCGCGAACAGGAGGTTCGGACGCGTCCCCACCGCGAGCCCGAGCGCGACACCCGCGACGATAGGGTGGGCCCCACCGATCGAGGCGAGCGCGTAGAGTGCGAGGCAGGCCACCGCCACGACGTGCCCCGCGAACCACACCGTGCCCTGCTCCGCGGTGAACCAGTACACGGTGCCGAGCGCGAACAGCGCCGCGAGGGCGAGGTTCGTGGCGTCGCTCCGGCCGCTCCGACCGCGGCGCCGCAGCTCGTCGAGCACGAGGTAGAGCAGCGCCGGCCCCACCGCGGCGAGCGCGACGAAGACCTGCGCGTCGCGCACTCGCTCGGCGCTGCCAGCGGCGGCGGCGAAGGGCACGAGCAACGCGGCCGGCACCGGGCCGAAGCTCACGAACCACTTGCCGCCATACGACGCGAAGTCGTTGTGGCCCGTGTAGGCGGGCGGCGGTCCGCCGAGGTCGAGGCGCCCGTGGAGCCAGGCGTCGGCCTGCAGCGCGTAGTGGTTGTAGGGCGAGTGGCTCGCGAGGCGATCACGCGGGGCGAGCGCGAAGAAGACCGCCGTCAGGCACACGTAGAGGGCGACCGCCGTGACGGCCGCCCGCCCGCGCCCGCGTGCCGGGCGGGGCGCACTCGGCGCCGAGCTCGCCTCGGACTCTCTCGGCGACGGCGCGCGGTGAGCCATGCGCGGGCAAGCTACACCGAGTACGCCGCGCCGGCAGCCGCCTCGCGCGCCGCGCTCGGCAGGGCGAGCTCGGTCGCCGCCCCGTCGGCGTTGGAATGAGGTCGACGCAGGCGCTCGGGCGACCTACATCTTCGCCCACACCATGCCGCCCCTGCTCGTCATCCACGCCGTCGACGTCACCCTCGAGGGGCTGGCCTTCGACGCGCCGCTGCCCGGCGACTGGCTCGATCGCGCCCTCGGCGAGGGCGCCGTCGCCGACGTCCGGGCGCCGCGCGCCGCGCGGCAGGACGGCGTCGCCGTGCCCGGTCGCGTGACGGTGCGGCTGTCGAGCTCCGGCAAGGACATCGTGGTGCGGGGGCGCGTCGAGGCTCGGCTCGAGGTGCCTTGCGTGCGCTGTCTCGAGCCCACCCTCGTGCCCGTCGATGCCGAGCTGAGCCTGCTCCTGCAGGCCGTGACTCGCCGCGATGGCGCGCCCCGCGGCGGCGAGCCGGGCCGCGACCGCCCGTCGGGGCGCGGCCGCGAGCGACCGTCCGGTCGGGGTCGCGACCGGGCCGGGGTGCCTGGGCGCGACCGCCCCTCGAGCCGCTCGAGCGCTGCACGGCGCGCCCACGCGGCCGACCCGGAAGAGTACGAGTTCGCGTCCGAGGAGGCCGAGGTCGACCACTACGACGGCGAGACCGTGGTGCTCGACGACTTCGTGCGCGAGTGCCTCCTGCTCGAGATCCCGACCTTCCCCTTGTGTTCCGAGTCGTGTCCGGGTATTGCCTCCGCCCCTCTTCTGGCCGCAACTCCGCTGTCGGACCACCAGGTGGATCCCCGCCTGGCCCCGCTCGGAGCGCTGCGCGACCGGCTCGAGGACCGCGGTCTCGCACCGGGCTCCGGCCCGGCCGGGCTCGCGGATGCGGTGGGTCAGGGCCGCCTGGCGGCCCTGCCTGCGCGAAGCCGCCAGCCGATGCTCCGTTCGACCCTCCGCAGCGTCGGGGGCCGGAAGCGCAAGAACAAGAAGTAGGCGGCGCGCCGCGCCGGTGGAAGTTCCAGAGGATAGAGGAGATAGCGCCGTGGCCGTCCCGAAGCGAAAAACGAGCTCCAGCAAGCGCGACATGCGTCGCCAACAGCATGACAAGGTCGGCGTCGTGAGCGTCGCGACCTGTGAGAAGTGCGGCGAGCCGACGCTCCCCCACCGCATCTGCCCCGCGTGCGGCAACTACAAGGGTCGCCGCCTCCGCGCCGGCAAGACGGCCGGCTGAGCCACCGCACCGCGCGGCGGAGTGCCGAGCG
>JADLAB010000680.1 GCA_020848455.1 Polyangiaceae bacterium | reverse complement strand
GGGAGGGCCCCGATGTCGAGCGCGAGGACGCGGGCGCTCGAGCTCACACCCCGCCACTAGCCCCGTGCCCGCGCCGCAGCGCGAGTCGGGGGCGGGGCCCACGCGGCGCCGAGCCGCATGCCCCTGCCCCCGGGCTGCCTGCGCTCGGGCCCGGGCACCTGCGCACGCGCTCGGCCGCCTCGATCCGGCGGCGCGGCTCGTGACCGTGTGAGTCGCGCGCCGTCGCCGCCGCTCGGGTGCCCTACTTCGCCTCTTCCTCGCCCGGCTTGTCCTCGGCCTCGGCCGGCTTCGGGCCGCCGGGCGGCTGCACGCGCGGGATCGGGCCGCGCATGGGGCCGCCGGGCCCGCCGTGCGGATCGACCTTGGCGCCCATCTGCGTGAGGTGGCTCAACAGGGCCTGGTTCTTGATCTCGACGAGCGAGGTGAAGGCCGCGGTGACCGTGTAGCGATCGACCGGCTCGAGCTTCTTGTCGGCGAGCTTCTGCTCGACCTCGCTCGCGATGCGCACGAAGGCCTGGAGGCGCGGCGCCACGCGCTTGGCGAACTGCGAGGTCGGGTTCTTCTGCTCCTCGACGAGCTTGTCGGCCGCCGTGCGGAGCTTGTCGAGCGACGCCTTGATGGCGGCGTCGTCGGGCTCCTTGGCGAGGAACGCGAGCGCCATGGCGCGCGCCTCGGTGACCGCCCCGAGGGTGATGTCGCCGGCCGCGTCGAGCTTGTCGGGCGCGGGCTTCAGGCCCTTCTGCCACGTCGTGTACGCGGCCATGACGGCGTCGAGCTTGGCGTCGAGCTCGCCGAACTGCGTCACGAGCTGCTTGTGGAACTCCTTGCCTTTGGCGAAGTCGTCCTTCTCGAACTGGCGGTTGCGGTAGTAGGCGCTGGCCGGGTTCAGCACCTTGTTCAGGCTCTCGAGGTACGTCGCGTAGTCCTTCAGCGCCGCGTCGAGCGTCGCGTCCTCGGCGCCCTGCACGCCGGCCGCCGAGCGGCAGCGGTTGAAGTAGCGCGCGTACGGGATCTGCCCGGCGCGCGCCTTGATGCGGTCGGCCATGGGGTCGTGACCGGGTCCGGCCGTCGCGGAGCCGGCAGCGACGGTGCCCGAGGTCGCGGGCGCGGTGCTCGCCTTCGGCGCGGGCGGTGCGCTCGCGGCGGCGGTGGCGGGCGCGGCCGTCGGCTTGGCGCTCGTCGCGGGCACGGCGCTCGCGGCGGACGGCGCGGCCGAGGTCGCGGCGCTCGTCGAGGTCGCCGGCGCGGTCGCCGACTTCGGGTTCAGGTCGAGCTCGGGGAACTCGCCGAAGCTCGGCAGCAGCTCGGCCGACGGCTCCTTGCCGCCGAGGCTCGCGAGGTACGTGTCGCGCGTCAGGCGCAGACCCCAGGAGCCCATCACGCACGCGTCGACGAAGAACTCCTTGTTCGCCTGGGGGCTCGCCTTCGGCTGCTGGGCGCGCGAGGGATCCTTGACGGGCTTCTTGGCGGTCTTGCCCGACTCGGCGACCGGCGGAGCAGGCGGATCGTCCTTGCAACCCGGCGCCACGGCACCGAGCGCCACGAGGACGCCAAGCAACTTCGAAAAACCTAGCAACTTCATCTGGTTATCTCCGCACTGCCCCCGGGGTCCGAGCGGCTCGGGCCGGCCGGATCTCCCACAAAGCCCCCGCGTGCGCAACTGGAAGCCGCGGGAGCGAGGGTCGGGTGGCTCACGCGCGAAGCGTTGGGGCCTTCGAGGGGGTGCATGAGCCGCGCCATGAACCCGGCGCGACCCTCGCCTATTCCTCGACCCCCCGGCCGAGACTACGGTGCGCCATGCTCCTCTTGCGCACCGACCTCGACGGGCTCGACATCGACGACGAGGGCAGCTTTCGCCACGTCGCGCTCTACGCCGATCTGAAGCGCCTCGTGCGGGCCGCGCGCCTGCCCTTCCGGGTCGCGGCCGCCGAGGGGCCGCTCGCGCACTGGGACGCGGTCCTCGTCCTCAACCACACCCAGTGGACGCCGGCGCAGGCGGTCGAGGTGCTCGCCGAGCCGCGCGTCCCGGCGGACGTGCTCTGCCACCGCGCCTGGCACTACGCCGCGGCCGAGGCCCTCGGTCCCCACGCGTACACGGCCGACGGCCTGTTGCTCGGCGAGGCGGTGGCGAGCGCCTTCGACCTCTACCTCGTCGGCCGGCTGCTCGGCCACGCACCGGGGTCGTCCTTTCTCGAGAGCCAGGTCGAGGCCATGCGCGACGCCGCCGACGCCGCCGGGCTCGACGCCGAGGGCTTCGAGGCGCTGCTCGCCCGGGCGAGCGCCGAGCCCGAGCGCGCCTTCGAGTCGCTGCGTGCGCTCCTGTTCGACGCCGCGACGGGGCTCTCGGCCGCCGCGGACGTCGACGCGGCCGCGGAGGTCCTCGCCCGCGCGGCCGCTCGGGACCACGGGCCGCTCCTCTATCACTACGAGCTCCGCAACTGGGTGCTCTTCGCGCGGGCCCAGGCGCGCGCCAGCGTGCCCGGTGGCAGCGGCGCACGCCTCGCGGACCCGACCCCCGAGGTGCGCGCGATCGACGCCGAGCTGCGCGCGGCCCCGGACCCCATCGCCTGGCTCGACGCCCACTGGCTCGAGCCCCTGCGCCGGAAGCACGCGTTCTAGAAGGAGGCTCGGCTCCAGCTTGACGTGGCTTCAGGCGTCGGGCTTCAGGCTTCGGGCCCAGAAACCGGAGCAGAGGGGAGAGAGTCGAGTCAGATGCCGCTGATCTCGGCGATGAGCGCCGGGTCCGGGTTCAGCGACTCGAACAGGCGCTTGCGGAAGCGGCCCTTCTGCGTCACGAGCTGCTGCGCCATGTGGTCGATCGCCGTCACCGCGAGGACGGTCTGCAGGTACGCCTCGATGAGGTCGTCGATGCCGATGCCGAGGCGGTTGAAGTCGCGGCTGTCCATGAGCAGCAGCCGGTCGGTGTCGGTGCCCCAGCTCCCGTCCGGGAGCTTGAACGACAGGTTCGTGCCGAGCATGCTCCAGCTGTCGGTGCAGTCGGGCCCGAGCTCCTCGGCGAGCGGCTCGCGCGCGCGGCGCGCGTAGACGGCGACCGGGACGAAGCCGTCGGGTCCGTTGCCGACCATGAAGCGCAGATCGGCCACGTGGATCTGCGCGCTCTTCGTCGGGACGAGACCCACGTGGTAGAGCCGGCCGCTCGCCGAGCGGCTCGACCAGCCGACGTTGCCGACGAGGGCCTGCACGATGAAGCGGTCGTAGCGCTGCTCGACGTCCATGAAGGCCTCGAGCTCGTGCGGCGAGGTGATGGTGTACACGCCCTGGCCGGCGTTCGAGTACGGCACCTTGACGACCGCGAGCGCGCCCATGCGCTGCACCCAGAGCGGCACCTCGTCGTGGGCCACGTCCCAGCAGGTCTCGGGCACGCGGATGTGAAGGCCCCGGTCGCGCAGCTCCGCGTTGTAGAAATCGTAGGCCTTGGCGGCGATCATCTTGTTGCGGCCGCCCGCCAGGCACACGACGACCGGGTTGTAGACGAGCGTGCGGGTGACGGGTGGGATGCGCGTCCACGGGCGCTGCGTGACGTAGCGCAGGCACGCGCGGATCGGGCGCCACTCGCCGCTCTCGGTCTTGACCTCCAGCAGGCCGTGGTCGGCCGTGCGCACGGTCGGGCTGGCCGCGTCGGCGTAGCAGGGCACCCAGTGCACGGGCAGCCCCGTCAGGTCCGCGAGGACGGCGGCGTAGCCCGTCGTCTCCATCTTGTTCTTGTCGTGCAGCACGGCGAGATCGCCCGTCTGCGGCACGGTGCGGGCCGCGAGGGCCGGCAGGAACGAGCGCTCGAGCAGCACGCGGTAGCCGGCCTGCTCCTCGCGCTCGTGCATGAGCGGCATCGACTTCTGCCCCGAGGGGCAGCTGTTGGTCTCGATGACGACGATGCGCCGCAGGCCGTCCTCGGTGGTCGTGTTCAAGAGGTCGCAGCCGCCCCAGCGGAAGTGGCGCGCGTGCATGCGCAGCGCCTCGCCGACCGCGCTCCGCTCCGCCTCGGGGTGCACGTGGCAGTAGCGCGCGGCGATGCGCGCGTTGCCGAGGTCCATGAAGTAGCGCACGAGCGGGTGGATCTGCGCGTTGAGCACGCGCGGGTAGAAGTGCCGCTCCGGCTCGAAGCAGCCTGGCTCGATCGTCGTCGGTCGCTCGCCGATCGGCTTCATGGCTCACCCCCTGGTCGAGACTTGGAGCCTAGCCGCAAAAGCGGCGCCGCGCCCGTCGCCCGCACCCGGGCTCCGCGCCCGCGCGTCACCGAATTGACCATGGAGCGCGCTCGGGTCGCGACCTACGCTCGTGGCGTGTGGACGGGGCGTCGGAGACCACGAGTCGCGGCCGCGCTTTTGCTCGCGGGGACGCTCGCCCTCGCGGGGCACGCGCGCGCCGAGCAGCCGCGCGATTCCGGCGGGCTCCTGTGGGTGGTCTCGGGCGTCAATCTCGCCGCCGGCGGCGTCCTCGGCGCGATCGCGAGCGTGATGGTCGCGAAGGGCGACCGCGCCAACACCTTCGCCGGCATCACCATCGCCCACGGCGTGCTCCAGGCGCTCGCGCTCGGCGTGCCGCTGCTCGTGGTCGGCGCGCTCGACCGGCCCGTCCACGGCGTCGACCTCGGGCTCGGCCTGGCGCACGTCGCCGTCGGGACGACGGAGACCGCGCTCGGCATCGCCGTCGCGGCGCGTCCCCAGACGCTGGGTCCCGCGGGAACGCCGCTCGTGTGGGTCGCCCCCCGCGTCGAGGCACCGGGCCGCTGGGCGGCGCTGCTGCACGTCGGCGGCGGCTTCTAGCCCGAGGCTAGTCGCCGCGCGGACCGAGCGGCTTGACGTAGATGATCTTGCCGTCCCCGGGCGCGTAGTAGTCCTCGAGGAACGCGGCGCGCAGGTAGTCGTGGTGCTCGTAGAAGGCGCGCGTCGGGTCGTACTGCGGGCGGCTCGAGGTCTCGACGTACACGCGGTCGCCGCCGCGCGTCGCGATGCGCCGCTCCGTCTCGCCGAGCAGCGCGCCACCGACGCCGCGGCGCTGCGTGTGAGGTGCGACCGCGATCCAGTAGAGATCGTAGCTCGCGCGCGTGCCCGGGATGTGCCCGAAGCACGCGTAGCCCACGACCTCGCCCTCGACCTCCGCGAACAGGAACGGGTAGGTGGTCGCGTCGCCGTCGTCGAGCGCGGCCTGGCACAGCTCGACCGCGACCTCGATCTCCTCGTCGCTGAAGAACCCCGTCGCCGCGAGGATGCCACGCACCCGCTCGAGGTCCGCGGGGGCGACCTGTGCGCGAAACGCGATGTCCGAGCTCTCCACGGCGTCCTCGGGTGCAAGTCCCTCATCCGGGCGTCGCGGTCAAGCGCGCGCGACGCTCGAGCCTCACGACCCGGGGCTCAGGGGTCGTGGTGGGCCACGAGCACGAGCAGCTCGACGAGCTCGCGGCACACGGTCTTCACCACCATCACCGGCGGCCCGGGCAGGCTCTTCGCGTAGTACTTGGCGAGCACGAGCTCACCCTCGCGGACGCTGTAGACGAGGCAGTCGAGCGTGCCGAGCGCCGTGTCGCACGGCCGCTCGACGACGCGGCTGCGAGCGCCGTCGAAGAGCGCGTGCCCGGTGACCTCGAGCCACGACAGGGCCGGCGGCGGACGTACGGCGATGGTGGCCTCGCCGTGCACCCACCCCGGCACCTCGCGCTCGACGCTCGCGAGCTCGTAGCGGTCGTCCGCGGCGGCCACCACCGTCACCTCGACGAAGCGCGGCCCCATCACCGCCGAGGTGCGCGCGGCGGGCACTGCGAGGTAGCGGTCGACGCGGCCCGCGGGCATCGCGGCCCGGAGCTGCTCGGCCGTGAAGGGCGGCGGCAGGGGCTCGCCCACGGGTCCGAGCTCGTCCCGGCACTCG
The DNA here is from genome assembly GCA_020848455.1 of Polyangiaceae bacterium. GTDB lineage: Bacteria > Myxococcota_A > Polyangia > Polyangiales > Polyangiaceae > JACRDA01. The sequence continues at coordinate 3,767 of JADLAB010000680.1, read as the reverse complement.
GGCGCGACGGCTGGCGCGCGCGCCGTGCACGCCGCGCCCGCCGCGCCCGCCACGACGAGCAGGACGAGCGACGCGAACGACGGGCGGGGCATCGCGCCGAGGGTGCCGGCATCCGCGGCGGCGATCACGGTGGCGCCGAGTGCGAGGCGCGCCGATCTCGCATGAACCTGCCCCTACGTGAGGCTATGAACTCCTGGCGATGCTCCGAGACAACCCGCTCCTGTCGCCGACCTTCCCGATCCCCCTCGACCGCGTGCGACCGGAGCACGTCGTGCCCGCGGTGACCGAGCTGCTCCGGGCGGCGCGCGCGCGCGTCGCGGCGCTCGTGGCGGCGCCGGGGCCGCGCAGCTTCGACACCCTGCTCGAGCTCGGGGCACTCGCGGAGCCGCTCGGCTACGCGATGCGTGTGGTCGGGCACCTCGAGGCGGTGCTGACGAGCGAGCCCCTGCGTGCGGCGCACAACGAGGCGCAGCCGCGCGTCGCGGCCTTCCTGTCGGAGCTGTGGCTCGACACGGGCCTGTGGCGCGCGATCGAGGACTACGCGGCCACGCCCGAGGCCCGGGCCCTCGGCGGGGCGCGCGCCCGGCTGCTCGCCCGGACGCGCGCCGAGTTCCGCCGCCAGGGCGCCGCGCTCGGGGCCGCGGACAAGCAGCGCCTCGGTGCCATCGACGCGCGCCTGGCCGAGCTCGCGCTCAAGTTCGCCCAGAACGCCGTCGACGCGACCGCGGCCTACGAGCTCTACGTGACCGACGAGGCGCGGCTCCTTGGCCTGCCCGACGCGGCGCGCGCGGCCGCACGAGCCGGGGCCGAGAAGAAGGGCAAGCCGGGTTACCGCTTCACGCTCCAGACGCCGAGCTACCTGCCCGTCATGACCTACCTCGACGACCGCGAGCTGCGGCGCGAGCTCTACCTCGCGGCGTCCGCGCGCGCGGCGGCCCCGCCCTGCGACAACCGCCCGCTCGTCGGCGAGATGCTCGCGCTCCGCGCCGAGAAGGCGCGCCTGCTCGGCTACGGCGACTGGGCCGACTACGTGACCGAGGACCGCATGGCGGGCTCGGGCGCCCGCGTGCGCCGCTTCCTCGCGGACCTCGAGGCGCGCAGCCGTCCCGCCTTCGAGCGCGAGGTGCGCGAGCTCCACGACCACCGGCGGCGCCTCGAGGGCCCCGACGCGCCGCCGCTCGAGGCGTGGGACGTGGGCTACTACGCCGAGAAGCTGCGCCGCGAGCGCTACGCCTTCGACGACGAGGCGCTGCGCCCCTATTTTCGCGCCGACGAGGTCGTGGCCGGACTCTTCGAGGTCGCGCGCCGGCTCTACGGCGTGCGCTGCGAGCCCTGGCCCGAGGCGCCGAGCTACCACCCCGACGCCCGCGCCTACCGCATGCTCGACGAGTCGGGCGCCTGGGTCGCGGCCTTCTACGTCGACCTCTACCCGCGCGACGAGAAGCAGGGCGGCGCCTGGATGATGCCTCTCTTGAACCACGCGCCCGTCGACGCGCCCGGCATGAAGAACCTCGCCGCGCTCGTCGCGAACCTGACGCCGCCCGTCGGTGCCGCGCCCGCGCGCCTCGGCCAGCAGGAGGTGCGCACGCTGTTCCACGAGTTCGGGCACCTGCTGCACCACTGCCTGACCCGCGCCGAGCTCCAGGCGCAGGCCGGCACGCAGGTCGCGTGGGACTTCGTCGAGCTGCCCTCGCAGATCATGGAGAACTTCTGCTACGAGAAGGCCGCGCTCGATCTGTTCGCGCGGCACGAGACGACCGGCGCGCCCATCCCCGACGAGCTCGTGGCGCGGATGCGGCGCGCGCGCGTGTTCCGCGCCGCGACGAACCAGCTCCGGCAGCTCGGCCTGTCGACCCTCGACCAGTCGCTGCACACGGTCTTCGATCCGGCGAAGGACGGCGATCCGGTCGGCCACGCGCGGGCGATCATGGAGCGCTTCTCGCCGACGACGCTGCCGGCCGAGCACGCGCTCGTGGCCTCCTTCGACCACCTCTTCGGCCAGCCGGTCGGCTACGCGGCCGGCTACTACTCGTACAAGTGGGCCGAGGTGCTCGACGCCGACGCCTTCCGGCGCTTCGCGGGCGCGGGCCTGTTGTCGCGCGAGATCGGCAGCGCGTTCCGCGACGCCATCCTCGCGCGCGGCGACGAGGACGAGCCCGGGGCGCTGTTCCGCGCGTTCATGGGGCGCGACCCGGATCTCGGCGCGCTGCTCGAGCGGCTCGGGCTCGCGACCTCGGGCTGAGCGGCGCGACCCGGCGCCCGGGCGCGCTCGGCCTCTGGTAGATTGTGCGCATGGGTAGGGGTCTCGTCGGCGTCGTCGGCATCGCGCTCGTGGCTCTCGCGGCCGGCTGTGCGCCGCCGGACGAGGCGGCCCCGACGCGCGAGCCCGCGCCGCCCTTTCGCCACACGGCCTTCTACGACGCCCTCTCCGCCGCGGCCGATCGCTTCAACCAGCAGGGCGGCGACTGGCTCGAGGACCTCGGCGACGCGCCTTTCTACGGCCTGGCGCACTACACGCACCGCGCCCACGATCTCGGCGAGGCCGCCGCCCAGGCGAAGGCCGACGCGGCGCGCGCGCGCGAGGCGGCGCTGCTCGTCGACGTCGACTTCTTCACGGCCGACCTCCAGGAGGTCACGATGAGCGCCCTCGGCCTCGCGGAGCACATCTGGGTCACGGGTGACCGCACGCACCAGCCCGTGCTCGACTCCTTCGTCGACCGCATGGACGCGCTCGTCGGAGCCGTCGGCTACTACCTGACGCCGGGCGTGGTCGACTCGTGGGCGCTCGACACCTACGGCTCGACGAGCGTGAGCGCGCTCATCGGGCTCGTGAACACCGAGTACGTCGTGCGCGTCGGGGGCGCCGAGGCGCAGCGCCGGCTCGACTGGGCCATCCAGCTCGCCGCGCACATCGACGCGGCCGCGTGGGACGGCTCCTCCTACGACTTCGGGCCGGGCCGGCCCGAGGTCGATCTCTACCCGAACGTCGCGATGATCGCCCTCAACGCGCGCCTCGCGACCCTCACGGGCGTCGAGGCCTACAAGGAGCGCGCCCTCGCCGGCTACGCCGCCATCCAGCCCCTGAAGCTCTCCGACGCGCCGGCGCGCTACTACTCGGCCTACAGCGCCGCCGCGATGGGCGCCCAGTCGACCGACTACTCGACGCTCTCGAGCCAGAACTACCTCATGCTCGCGCTCGCCCTGCTCTACCAGGCGACGGGCGAGGCGCGCTTCGTGGCGGAGCTCGACCGGGTCGTCGACGGGCTCGAAAGCCTGCTCTTCTCCGAATGGTGCCTCGCGGACGTGCACCACGAGGTGTGCGCGCCCACCTGCACGACGCCCGACGTGTGCCTCGTCGACGCGTGCACCGCCGACACCTGCCAGCCGGGCGTGCTGCACCACTTCATGGACGGCCGCGCCGCCCTGCCGACCGACCCCGAGTTCTTCTGCTCGGGCTGCAACCTGCAGCTCCTGCACGTGATGTGGTACCGCCGCACGCAGCTGTAGCGGTAGTCGAAGGTCACGCGCGCCGCGCGACGCCATCCGCGCGAGCGGAACGTAACCAAGTACCGGGTTCGTTTCGGTCTACCCGGGGTTGGTTACCGCTGGTTACGCGCGGGCGTGCGGGCGAATGTCGCGCGTGCGGGCGCGGTGCCGTCGGGTGCCGGTGCGTGGCGCTCGGCGACGACGAGCCGCTCGTACTCCTCGGCGCGGTGGTGCTCGCTCGCCGGCCAGTAGCGCCGCACCCACTCGCGCGCGCAGTCGTC
>JADLAB010000679.1 GCA_020848455.1 Polyangiaceae bacterium | reverse complement strand
TCTGCTCCTTGCCGTCCGGCCAGCCGCGGACCTCGAGCTTCGCCTCGACCGTGTAGTAGACCGAGCGGTCGATGGTCGGTCGGCCGGTCGGGGGCATGAGCACGTGCGTGCGCCACTCGAGGGCCGCCTCGCCCCCCGCGACCCGCGGCGCGTCGCGGTACGCGCCCCCGCCGCCTTGCTGCGCATGGCCCGCCGGCGCGGGCGCGAGCCACACGTTCTCGAGCGCCGCGAGCTTCTCCTCGTGGAAGTGGTGGTAGTGCGTCTGGCTGTCCTTGCCGGTGCCCGTCTTCCACTCCTCGGTGCCGCGAAACAGGAGGCCGAGCCGCGCCACGTGGAGCGAGCGCTTCAGCCGGAAGCGCACCGTCACGGGCACCCACTCGCCGAACGCCGCCGGACGCGCCGGGACCTCCACGCCGAAGCCGCCGACCCGCGTGCGCAGGATGTAGCGCTTCGCGAGGAACCACATCACGAACGGCGCGAGCGCCACCGCCATCATCGCGACGAGCGGTCCGAGCACCAGCCACAGCAAGATCTGGCAGCCGAGCGGCGTCCGCTTCACCGCGCGCGGCACGGCCGCGACGGCGGCCTCGATCGCCTCGGCCGAAGGGGCCACGCGCCGCGGCCACACGCCGACCCCGGCGACCGCCTTCGGATCGATCGCCCAGGCCACGTCCGCGCGCGCGGTGACGCGGTAGCCGTTCGAGTGCGCGTGCCCGTCGAACGTGAAGGGCGCGTCGAGCGGCACCGCGAGCTCGAAGGGGTAGCTCGCTCCCGCCGCGAGCGGCCCCGTCGCCACCGTCACGGTGGCGAGCTTCACGTCGGCGACGCGCTTGCCCCCGCGCTCGAGCACGACGTCGAGCCGCGCCGCGCGAAGGAGCTCCTCGTGCACGCGCACGCGGCCCCGCACGACATCGCCGAGCTCGACCTCCGGCGTGTCGAGCTCGACCGAGAGGGGCGACGCGGCCATCGGCCCATCGTTAGTCGCGCTGCGCCCGCGCCGCCAATCCCGCCGGGCCGGGCACGAGCGCGTCCGGCGAGCGCAAGAGGTCGCGCACCTCGTCGAGCCGCACGAGCGCCTCGTACGTCCCCTCGGCGAAGCTCCCGACCAGGTAGGGCGGAAAGAAGAAGCGCAGGCCGGCCCGGCCCACGGCCGGCGTGGCGAGCGCCGCCCCCACGTCCGTCACCTCGCCGCTCGTCACGAGCGAGGCCCCGGCGCGCGCGAGCCGCGGCAGGACGAGCGCCGAGAGCCGCCGCCTGCCGGCCGGCGGATCGCGCAAGAGGTCGTCGAGCTCGACGCGGCGCACGCGGTCGCGGGCGTCGCCCTCCACGAGGTAGACGACGCCGTAGCGCCCGACCTCGGCGTGCGCGCCCCCGATGTAGCTCCGCCCGTCGCAGACGAGGCTCGCGAAGCCCGGCCCGAGGCCCGCCGTGCGGCACGCGTCCCCGTACTCGAAGGCCCCGCCCTCGAAGGCCCCGCCCTCGCGGGCCCCGCCCTCACGCTCCCCGCCCTCGCGCGCGCTCGCCCGCGAGTCGGGCAGCTGCCCGAGGGCCCACCGGAGCGCCGCGTCCGCCTCGGCGTCGAGGGCGGCGTTCAGGCTCGCCGCGAACGGCAGCCCGGCGAAGTGCGGGTACCGATGCTCGAACGCGAGATCGCCCGAGAAGGCGACGCGCCGCTCGCCGACGGCGCCGCCACGAGCTCGGGCAAACGCGCCCTTGCGCGCGGGCCGTGCCGCGAGCTCGAGCGCCGCGAGGCCGGCGTGCTCGTCTGGGTCCTCGGCCTCGCTGCCGCGTGCGGCAGGCGCCGCGACCGGCACGTCGGCCACGCTCGGGCCGGTCCGGGCAGCGCACCCCGCGCCGAGCGCCGCGGACGCAGCGAGCCCCGCCACCGCCCCGAGCCGCTGGACCACCCCTCGCCACCGACCGACGCCGCCTGCCATGCGCCGCAGACGCCCGCGACGAGCGGCGAATTCCGGCGCGCAGGCGTCCGAGCCGTGCCGGGCACGCGCCCCTTGACGTGGGCCGCCGAGCGACTACCCTCCGGCGTCCGCGTCCACCTTCCAGCTTAGCTCAGTCGGTAGAGCAGGCGGCTGTTAACCGCCGGGTCGCAGGTTCGAGTCCTGCAGCTGGAGCCATTCAAGGAGATTCGGGCGCTGCCGGGTGGCCGAGTCCTGCTCGACCCGCAGTTCTACGTCTCGGCGAGCAGGTCTATCGCGCGTGGAAGGCGCTCCCCGAGGACGATCGCGAGCGCATCGAAACGGCGCTCCTGCCGGTCAACGACATGTGCGCGACGCACGCGCGCCCCGAGCGGGAGCGCTGGATCGTCCAGACCGAGAGCTTCTACGACGCCCGCGGCCGCGTGTACCTCGAACTGGCCGACGCGACGCCGGCCGAGGCCGAGCGGGGGATGGCGATGCTCAAGAAGCTGGCGGGGTGAGCGCCACTCTCAGGCGCGACGGCTCGAGCGCTTCCTCGGGGCCGAAGCGACCGGGGCAGAGGGCTCGGCAGCGGCCGCGCCCAAGATGGCGCCTCCCACCGTCCCCACGAGCGCCGCCACCCAGCCCGCGGACGCCGAGCCCTTGGCCTCCGTGACCTCGCGCTGCAGCTGGAGGATCTGAGACCGAGCGTTGGCCCATGCCTGGTAGTTCTGCTGGGCGATCGCGAGAGCGCGGTCTCGCTCGACGACCGCGGACGCGAGCCGAGCCTCGGACGACTCGCGCGCCACACGGAGTGCCGTGTGCTCGCGCCGGGCGTTGGCCTCAACGTCGCCGAGTCTTCGCGTGACGGTCGTGACCTCTTGCGAGAGCTGATCGACGGTGGACCGGAGCGATGCCGCTTCGCTCCGGGCTCCAGCCAGCTCGGTTCGCAGCTGAGCCGCCTCCGTCTGGGCCGCGCTCCGCGCCTTCGACTCCTCGTCGAACTCGGCCCGCGGCACCCACTCACCGAGAAGCGCGTCGGCAGTCGTTCCGAGAACGAGCTCGCGAGGCGCGATCTCGAGGGCGCGAGCGATGGCGAGGACGTGCTCGAGCCGCGGCTCGCGGCGGGTGGCGTCCGTGTCCGTCAGCAGCTTGCTCACCAGGGATGCCGCGAGCTCGGCGCGCTCGGCAAGCTCGGCGATCGAGTGCTTTTTGGTATCGAGCAGGTCCCTCACGCGGCGCGCGAAGGTCATGGGGGTGGGTTCACTGGTCGTCATGCGGCGGCTCCAAGACGGCGCTCCATGCGCCGGACTGTCACGTCATGCAGCTTAACCACGGATCCACGCGTGACAAGTCGGCGTGCATCGGGACACATTGGACGGCCGCTCTTCACCGGAAGCGGCTATTCGACACCGTCGCCTACGGGGCTGGGCGGACCGGCGCAGCCAGGTGGTTTGATTTCCTAACATACGATCCGGGCCTTGACGTGCCGGCTCCGCGTTGCTAACTTCAAACGGCAAACGGAGGATTCAATGTCAGACGGAAGAACCCATCGAGCTATCGGCACCCTCGCCGGAGGGGGCTTCGCCCTCGCCAAGGCCCAGCAGCAGCGCCCCGAGCATCTCCTCCTGGAGGTCCTTGGCGGGCTGGTCGCCGGCAATCTGGGGGCCCGTCTGCCCGACGTGTTCGATCCGCCGATGCACCCGGGGCACCGGAGCGTCGCGCACGGTATCGCGCCGGTTGCGGCGGTGGGCCGCGCCGGCGTTCGCGG
>JADLAB010000678.1 GCA_020848455.1 Polyangiaceae bacterium | reverse complement strand
GCGCCCGCCTCGTCTACCAGCTCCCAGCCGCCAGGGCCCAGCTCCCAGCTGGTGAACGGTGAACGCCGCCGATCACGCCGCAGCGAGTTTCACCAAGCGGCCGCGCGATGAGGAGATCACCGACAGATGGCGGCTTGCGGTCGCCGGGAGGGGGTGTACACTTAGGCGCATGCCTCGCATGCAGGTCTACCTTCCCGAGCCGCTCTACGCACGCGTGAAGGAACGCGGGCTGCCGGTCTCCGAGCTCCTTCAGAAGGCCCTCACTGCCGAGCTCCGGCGCCTCGACCTCCTCGCAGCGGCTGAGCTCTACGTCCAAGAGCTCGTCGCCGAAGTCGGGGAGCCGTCCGCCGCGGACATCGCGCGAGCGGAGGCCTACGTCCGCAAGATCAAGACCCGATCCTCGCCGAAGCGCAAGGACAGCTGATGCTCGTGCTCGACTCCGGCGCCGTCACGGTCCTTGCCGCGCGCACGCCCCAAGCAGCGGCGCGACTCCGTGTCCTCCAAAGGGAGGGCCTGTGGCCGCCCACGGTTCCCTCTTTGGTTCTCGTCGAGTGTCTCCACGGAGACGCGGCACGTGATGCTCACGTCAATCGACTGCTCAAGGCCTGCGACGTCGTGGATGCGCTCCCGGAAGCCACGGCGCGGCGCGCCGCGCAGCTCCGACGCCTCGCCCGCCGCGGATCTGCGGTTGATGCCGTCGTTGTCGCCATCGCCGAACCGGGCGGCGCCGCCATCACGTCCGACCTCGAGGACCTTGAAGCGCTCGCGGCGTATGCCACTGATGTCACGATTCACCGCGCATGAGACGGTGCTGGCAGAGGCGACGCGCATCGTGCCGGCGTGTCCTTGAGCGGTGGTTCGCTCACGTGGTACCGTACCCACCATCGGGTCGGTCGCCACGGGGCTCGGGTTCGAGGGCAGCGTCAATGTGCGATTCTCGTAAAGCAAGGGTGCCGCGTCTGCTTGGAGCAATCGTCGGTTCGTGCCTCTCCTGCGTCGCCTGCGGACCAGGCCGCGGAGCAGGTCACTCGCAAGGCGTCGATCAGGGCACCGCGTCGCGCATGGCAGACGAGACGAGCGACAGGTCCGTCGACACTGCCGCTCGACCTGAGGCACCTGCAACGGGAAATACGCGCGCGACGACAACCGCGGGAGCGGGGACGACGACGCCATCGACGGATTCCTCGCCGGCGCTGTCGAAGGAGGCAGTGCGACAAGGCATCATGGTCAGTCAAACAGGTCGAGGCTGGCAGCTGCTGATGTCGACGGACCTGATGCTCAAGGCGATGCCGGCGTTCGAGGCCGTGCGGTCCTACAGTAATGGTCCGGCCTGGCTTGGGCTCATCGAATTTGCAGCGCGGAGCGAGCCGACACTTCGCATCGACGATAGCGACGACGAGTCGGACGCGGCGATGGTCTACACGAGGGAGCGCGCGGGAGTCGAGGGTATCAAGGAGCGCCTCGTGAACCTCGCGGCGGATCCGGAGACGCTGCAGCGGACGATACTCGAGGCTCGGGCAAAGGGCTTTGGGCACGGGGACCTTTAGTCCACCTGGCACGAAGAACGGAGCACGAGCTGATTTCCCGCCTGCGCACGCGAGGGAGTACCCGATGACGACCTTCTCCGTGGAGACCATCGCACCGCAGCACACCGCCGTCGTGCGGGCCGACGTCCCGGTGGCAGAGCTGCCGGCGGTCTTCGCTCGTGCGTTCCACGAGGTGATGCGGGCGGTGGCGGCCCAGAGCCTCACCGTGACAGGCCCCCCGTTCGGATTCTACCCAAGGATGCCGACGGCGACCGTGGAGGTGGCCGCCGGATTCCCGGTCTCCGCGCCGGTCGCAGCCGATGGAGACGTGACGGCCATGGAGCTGCCCGGGGGACGCGTGATTACCGGCATTCACATCGGAAGCTTCGACGAGATGGAGCGCACCTACCGCGAGCTGACCGAGTGGGCCGCGTCCCAGGGTCTGCAGCTCGCAGAGGGGATGTGGGAGTCGTACCTCACGGATCCGTCGGTGCACCCCGACCCAGCGACGTGGCGGACCTTGATCACCTGGCCTGTGGCCTGAAGGGCAACTGGCGAAGGCCGGCGTCCCCCGCTTCTGCATCGTCGACGCACGCGCCTCGCTCGCGGGCCCGCTTCGCTCGCCACCTCGCGAAGGCGCCGTGGTAGGCTGAGGGTCCATCCAGCCGGCATTCGCACCTGAGTGGCTATCCGTTGGGCAGACCGGGCATGCCAACCACGTTGACCGCATCATGAACGCCAGGTGAGAGACGCATGGGAAACCTACCATCGGACGCTCCGTGGCGAGAAGGAGAGTTCGTCGTTGCGCCGCGGCACGGCGCCCGCTTCCCGCTGCGGTGCGTGAACTGTAACTCGGAGGCCAGACGCACCTTCAAGGTCGCCTTCGAGCGCCGGCGTAGCTCCGGCCTGGGGCTCAAGCTCGTTCTGGGGCACGCGGGCCACGCACTCGCGGAGCAGCAGCATCAGCGTCGCCTCCAGACGGGCGAGGATGTGAAGCTCACCTTCGAGGTCGGCATCTGTCCGCGGCACCGGACGTGGCGCATCGTGAGAGGTGTAATGGTCGCCGTCGCGGTCGCAGAGCTCCTCGTCTTGGTGACCATTGGCGCAGCGCTGAAGGTCCCTGCATGCTACTTGGTGGCGCCGCCGATCTTCCTGGCTATCGTTGTGCCCGCCTCGTTGCTCGGCGCCGTGGGTTCGCTGGACAGCGCGCGCGATGACCGCGCGTGGCTCCGCTTCGGAAAGGCGTTCACCGACTCGCTGTGGTCGCCGGATGACGAGCCAGTCGGGCCACCTCGCAAGCGCAAGCGGCGCCGGAGCAAGGCCCGGCCAGACGCGCAAGCGACACCAGAGTAGTCCTTCGTCGCACTGTTCGAGCCCGCAGCCGCGTAATGGAGCGAGACCATGGCGTTCGGCTTCTTCGTGATCGTGAGCGGCGAGCGGCCGTACAGCAGCGTCGAGAGGTTCGACGGTTGCCGGGTGCTCACGACCTTCAAGCACTTCTACTGGCTGCCGGTCATCCCGCGTCACTCTTTCGTCCGGAGCGAGACGCCGAGCGGCGTCCGGGAGATCGCCATCGGGATCCACTGGGTGTCGGTCCTCGCGACCTGCGCGCGCATCTGGGGCACGATCTGGCTCAGCGCCTGCGTGATCGCCCTCCTCGCCGGGGCTCGCTCGTTCGTCCTCGGGACGACGATCTGGCTCGATCTCGTCGCGCTCTGTGCGGTGGTCCTCTGGGGCTTCGTCCTTGCAGGCCGGATCTCGCCGACCTCCGCGGCGCAGCGGCGCGTTTACGCGCGGTTAACCGGCGCGCCTGTGGACGTCGGGCGCTACTCGCCGGCGCAGGCGCACGACCTTCGCGAGGACCTCCTGCCGGCCCTCGTGGACGGGGCGCGGCCCTACCGGTTCGACTATCGCAGCGCCGTCGACGCGCGACTAGCTTGGCGGGAAATCGCACTGCACGACGAGGTTCGTGACCGGGACTACCTCGAAGCCGCGTTGACGCGAGCCCGCCTGGAGACGCCGTGGAGCCCGCGCGGCGTCGAGCGGCGCGCAATGGCGACGGCCCACGAGAGGATCTGGCGCAAGCTGTCCGGCTCGAAAGCCGCGTGCCCGGTGTGTGCTTGCCCCACTCCTTGACGAGCGCGGCCACCACACAGTACTCTCAACCGCGACCCAGCTCGCACGTAACGTGAGGCTGAGCCGCCGACGTTCGCAACCACTCACGCGCGACTCGTCCCCCTCCCGCAACCGAGCCGCAGCAAATAGCAGAGAACACCATGCCGCAATCCCGATTCGCCTACACGCTATTGGCCTCGGCGCTTCTCTCAGCTGCATGCGGCGCCGATTCCACTGAGTTGGAGCCGACGACGACGACGACGACGACCTCCAGTAGCAGCGGCGGCGCCGCCGGTGCCGGCGGTTCTGGAGGCCAGGCGCCATTTGGCGACATCTACGTAGATGCCACACTCGGAAACGACTCCAACGACGGCGCGTTTGCTACGCCCCTCAAGACCATCGGTGTTGCGCTTCAGCGCTGGTTGCCTGGACGTGACGTCGTACTCATGGCCGGCACGTTTGCCCCCGCCAGCGGCGAAACGTGGGACTATGAAGTGCCCGACGGCCTCACGATCAAGGCCAACGGTGTTGGAGTTGTCTTGGAGGGCACCCCATCGAACACGGCATTTGTCTCCAATGGCACGGTGTCATACGAGTATGTGACCATGCGCAACTTCGGAGTGGCGCTATCCGCTGCTGCTGGCACGGTATCCGCTGTCGGTGTCGCTCTCGATTCGAATGCCACAAGTATTCATCTTAGCGGCACAGCCGTGGCTTCGGTGAGCGGCTTCTCCACGTTTCTTGGAACCGGCAGCGCTGCGGTGCTCGACGGATCTTGTGTCCTGAGTGTGGACACGGGTTCCGTTCAGGTGGGCGCGTCGCCCAAATTCCTCGCGAATGACTCGAGCTCGCTCCTCCTGGCGGGATTGGCGGTGACAGGCGTGGGTGATGTCGTCTATTCGTACGGCGCGGCAACCGTGTCTATTACCAACACGACTGTCAGCGGCGGAGGCGCCGTGGCCAGCCACTCGAGCACAGGGCTGCTGACACTCGACACCCTGACTGTTGTCGATTCTTACAGCGCCGCCGACATCTTCTCCGGCGACGCATTGATCACGAACCTGAGCGTCTCCAATTGCGGTGAGTATGGCGTCTCGACTTCTGCCGCGGCCGGCAGCATCTCTGTCGTCGGGGCGACCATTCAGAATTGCCAAATCGGCGCGCTGCGCTCTGATGGCGGCACCATGAACGTGAGCGCGAGCTACCTAACGAATGCGAGCCCCGGGAACACCACCGGTGTCAGCGCGCATGGTGGCGCTGTCAAGGTTCGCAACACGACCATTCGAGGGTATGGGAGGGGAGTGCTCGCCGATAGCGCGACAAAGCCCGATCTTGGTTCGGTCAGTGAGTACGGACAGAATACGATTATGGACAACCAGGTAAATTTCTACTCGTCCGGTACGCCCGGGATAACCATTGCGCGCGGCAATACCTGGAACGCTAGTGTTCAAGGGGCCGATGCGCAGGGGCACTACGCGACGCTGACAGTGGGCGGTCCGGCATCCGGCGCTAATTATGTGCTCATGGCGGGCGATCAACTCCATTTCTGAGCCCCCAGTTGTGTCGCCGCAGAACCGATGTGACAGGGCGAGCGGCGCCCGGGTGGTCGAACACCGCGCCCGCCGCATGCCGAATCCGCCGCTGCAGAGCTGCAGAAGACGAAGGCCTCGGTCATCCCCGCGAGCGTTCCTTCCGGCCTTCCCGCGCCTCACTCGGCTGTTCGCTTCCCTCGCCACCTCGCCACGCGCGTGGGATGAGGGTCCATCCAGCCGGCCTTTGCAGCTGACCGGCATGCCGTCGGCCAGACGAGAACGGATGGCCCTCACCTGGCGCGCTGGCTCCTCCGACCCCACCGTGCGATTCCGGAAGCATGAGAAACCGTCCGTGGAGAGCTGTGGTCCTGCTTGCCGCCGCCGGCGGTGCCGCGGCTCCTGGATGTGACGGCGACACGGGTCGCGTCGTTTCTGCCACGAGCACGAGGGCGGCGTCGTCGTCCGTTGCCCTGGAGCCGGCCGCCTCCGTGGCCAGCGTGGCCACCCCAGACAGGCCAGGCTCGGCCGGCGCCGCGTCTGCGCGTGGCGACGAGGCATCGGTGCCGGCAAACATGGTGCGAGTCCCCGCTGGCCCGGTCGATAGCTGCTTGTGGGTTCGAGCGGGGAACCCCATGCGCGAGGACTGCGACCGGGGCGAGCGCCGGTACGTGTCGGCCTTTCTCGTCGACGCGCGAGAGGTCACCGTGGTGCAGTACGCGGATTGCGTCGCCACGGGCGAGTGCTCGGCAGTGCCGCAACGAAGTGGGGCGTGCAACTCTCCGGTGGTCGGGGCGACTCGCGACCACCCGGTGAACTGCGTCACCTATGGGCAGGCGCGCACGTACTGCCACTGGGCTGGGAAGCGTCTGCCAACGCTCGCCGAGTGGGAGCGCGCTGCGCGCGGGCCCGACGAGCGCCTGTTTCCGTGGGGGCCGGAGCCGGTTCCTCCGGCGACGCTTCCGGAAGGAGGTAACACGAGCCAGGGAGGTGAGCTCAGGCGCGCCCTCGGCTCGGGCTATTGCTGGCGCAGGATTGGCACCTGCGGCGACCCAGGCGTCGCCAACGCCTTCGGTGTTCAGGGCATGGCGGGCAACGTCGGGGAGTGGCTGGCCACCGAGCCGCTATCCGATTCCAGGATTGCGCGCCATATCGTATGCGCTGCACGCCCCCCGTCTCGCAGCGCCGTCGTGAAGGCCGCACACTGGGTGCGTGACCACGAGGACCCCGGCCGAGACGTCAGGCAGCGCCGTTCGGCGTAGCCTGCTCTTCCGGCGTC
>JADLAB010000677.1 GCA_020848455.1 Polyangiaceae bacterium | reverse complement strand
GCGAGCCGGGCCCGCTCGAGCGCGAGGCACACCTGGCGGAGGAAGGCCTCGACGAAGTCGCGGTCGGCCGGCGCGAGCGCGCCGTGCTCGGGCGCCGACAGCGCGAGCACGCCGAGCGGCACGCCGCCCGAGACGAGCGGCAGGCAGCGGATGCGGGCGCCCGGGAGCGTGTCGGTCCCGGCGCCGGCAGGCTCGCCGTGCTCGAGGGCCCAGCGCGCGACGGCGAGCTCGTCCGGGCCGAGCACCGTGTGGCCGCGCGGCGCCACCGTGCGAAGCTCGCCCCCTTCCTCGAGGAGCAGAACGGCCGCGCCCCCGCCGAAGGCCGCCGCCGCGTGGTGGCCGGCCGCGAGCGCCACCCCGTCGGCGTCGACGGCCGCGCCGAGCTCGCGGCTGAGCGCGTAGAGCGCGCCCGTCCGCGCCTCGCGGCTCGTGGCCGCCCGCTCCTGACGGCGCAGGCGCGCTGCGATCGCGCTCGTGGCGACGCCGACGGCGAACATGACCGCGAAGGTGAGCAGGTGCCCGACGTCGGAGACCGCGAAGGTGTGGAAGGGCGGCACGAAGAAGAAGTCGAACGCCGCGACCGACAGCGCGGCGGCGACGAGGGACGGCCCGCGTCCGAGCCAGGCGCCCGCGACCGTGATGCCGAAGAGGTAGATCATGGCCGTGTCGGCGTCGGCGAACACGGAGCGCGCGGCGACGCCGAGCGCGGTCGCGGCGGCGACGAGGGCGACCGCGGAGGCGTACGAGGCGCCGCGCAGGGGGGCGCGGGGCGGCCGCGCTGCGGCGCGCGCCGGCGTCACGGGCTCGTCGCCCGAGATGACGTGCACGTCGATGTCGCCGCTGCCGCGCACGACCTCGTCGAGCAAGGAGCCGCGCAGCCGGTCGCGCAGCCGCGGGTGCGTGGGCTTGCCGATGACGAGGCGCGTCACGTGGTGCTCGCGGGCGTACTCGAGCAAGGCGGCGCTCACCTTGCTGCCTGCCAGCCGCACGATCTCCGCGCCGAGCGACTCGGCGAGGGAGAGGTGAGCCTCGAGCCGCTCGCGATCCGCCCGTCCGGCGAGGGGCGTGCCGAGCACGTCGACGTAGGCCGCCACCCAGTGGGCGCGCAGGCCGGAGGCCATGCGGTACGCGCCCCGCACGAGGCGCGCGGAGGTCGGGCTCGGGCTCACGCACACGAGGATGCGCTCCGCGGACGCCCAGATGGCCAGGACGGAGTGCTCCTCGCGGTACGCGCGGACGTCGGCCTCGACGCGTTCGGCCGTGCGCCGGAGCGCGAGCTCGCGCAGGGCGAGCAGCTTGCCCCGCTGGAAGAAGTTCTGGGTCGCGCGGGCCGCCTGCTCCGGTACGTACACCTTGCCTTCGCGCAGACGCAGGAGCAGCTCCTCGGGCGGCAGATCGACGAGCTCGATCTCGTCGGCGCGGTCGAGGATGTGATCGGGCACCGTCTCGCGCACGCGCACGCCGGTCACCTGCGCGATGACGTCGTTCAGGCTCTCGACGTGCTGCACGTTGAGCGTCGTGTGGACCTCGATGCCGGCGGCGAGCAGATCGAGCAGATCTTGCCAGCGCTTCTTGTGGCGCAGGCCGGGGGCGTTCGTGTGCGCGAGCTCGTCGAGCAGGAGCACGGCGGGCCGGCGCGCCAGCGCCGCCTCGAGATCGAGCTCCTCGAGCGTCGTGCCGCGATAGGGAACGATGCGTCGCGGCACGACCTCGAGCCCAAGAGCGAGCGCGGTCGTCTCGGCGCGGCCGTGCGTCTCGACGCAGCCGACGACGACGTCGACGCCCTCGGCGCGCAGGCGCTGCGCCACCTCGAGCATCGCGTAGGTCTTGCCGACGCCGGGCGCGAAGCCGAAGTAGAGCTTCAGCTTGGCGCGGCGCGCACGCTCCTCTTCGGCGTTCACGCGCCGGAGGAGCGCGTCGGGATCCGGGCGCGCGGTCGACGGTTCCATGGCGATGAGGGCACGTCAGTCGCTGCGCGCGCCGGGCCGAGCTTCCCTTCCTTCTACTCCTCGTGGCGCCAGCTCGTCGAGCGCGAGGTTCAGGCGGAGCACGTTGACCGTCGGCTCCCCGAGCACGCCGAGCACGCGCCCCTCGATGGCCGCGTCGACGAGCGCGCGCACCTCGGCCTCGTCGACGTGGCGTGCCGCCGCCACGCGCCGCACCTGGTAGTACGCCGCCGCCGGCGACAGGTGCGGGTCGAGGCCGCTGCCCGAGGCCGTCACGAGGTCGACGGGCACGGGTGCCTCGTTGCCGGGGTCGGCCGCGCGCAGCGTCGCGATGCGCTCGCTCACGGCCGTCGCGAGGGCGGGGTTCGTGGGCCCGAGGTTCGAGCCGGCGGAGGCCGTGGCGTCGTAGGCGTTCGGCCCGTCGGGGGTGCTGATGGCGGACGGGCGGCTCCAGAAATACCCCGCATCCGCGAACGGCTGCGCGATGAGCGAGGAGCCGACGACGACGCCGTCGCGGCGCACCAGGCTGCCGTTGGCCTTGTCCGGCATGAGCCCTTGGGCGATGCCGGTCACGAGCAGCGGGTAGAGCACGCCCGTGAGGACCGTGAGGGACGCGAACACGACCAGCAGGGGTCGCAAGAGGGACTTCATGGGTCACACCAGTTTCGTGGCGGTGAGCAGGAGGTCGATGAGCTTGATGCCCGGGAACGGCAGGATGACGCCGCCCAGGCCGTAGACGAGCAGGTTCCGCCGCAGGAGCTGCGAGGCTGGCGCCGGGCGGTACTTGATGCCGCGGAGCGCGAGCGGGATGAGCGCGATGATGATGAGCGCGTTGAAGAT
>JADLAB010000676.1 GCA_020848455.1 Polyangiaceae bacterium | reverse complement strand
GGTCGCGCCGTCGTCTATCGTACATCTACGATGAAGCGGATCACGCAGTCAACCGAGCCCCGCTGCCCGCCCGCGCAGGAGCAGGTGGACCTTCGTCCCGTCGAAGGCGAGGAGGCCGACGAGGAGCTCGCTGCCCTGGCGAAGGCGCTCGGCCACGCGGCCCGCGTGAAGATCGTCCGCATCCTGCTACGCAAGAAGGATTGCGTCTGCGGCGACATCGTGGACGAGCTGCCGCTCGCCCAGTCGACGGTCTCCCAACACCTCAAGGTGCTCAAGGACGCAGGCCTCATCCGCGGCGACGTGGACGGTCCGCGGGTCTGCTACTGCATCGAGCCGCACGCACTCCGTCGCCTGCGAGCGCTCGTCGGGGGGCTCTGATGCCGGCCTTTTACACGCCGTCAACATCGTTCATCGCCGATAACCGAAAGGAAGCCTCATGTCCGTGACCATCCGCGTGTTCGACCCCGCCATGTGCTGCTCCACCGGCGTCTGCGGCCCGAGCGTCGACCCCGAGCTCGCCCGCTTCGCAGCCGACGTCGACTGGCTCGAGAAGCAGGGCGTCACGGTCGAGCGCTTCAACCTGTCGCAGCAGCCCGCCGCGTTCGCCGAGACGCCAGCCGTGAAGGAGGCACTCGGGCGTGGCACCGAGGTGCTCCCGCTCGTCTTGGTGGGCGATCGCATCGCGGTCGAGGGGGCCTACCCCTCGCGCGAGACCCTCGCCGCGCTCGCCGGCGTGGTGGTGAAGAAGCTCGACGTCGCGCCGGCCGGCTCAACCGGGTGCTGTGGCCCGAGCACCGGAGCCAAGTCGAAGACCAGTTGCTGCTGAGGAGCGCGTCATGGACTTTCTCGAACGCGCTCCGCGAAACCTCTTCTTCACTGGCAAAGGCGGCGTCGGCAAGACGAGCGTCGCCTGCGCGACGGCGATCGCGCTCGCGGAGCGCGGACGGCGGGTTCTCCTCGTCAGCACGGATCCGGCGTCCAACCTAGACGAGGTGCTCGAGACGCCGCTCGCCGGTGAGCCGCGCGCGGTGACGGGAGTGACGGGCCTCTACGCCCTCAACATCGATCCCGAGGCCGCGGCGCATGCCTACCGCGAGAAGATGGTCGGCCCGTACCGAGGCGTGCTGCCTGACGCCGCGGTGCGCAGCATCGAGGAGCAGCTCTCAGGCGCCTGCACCGTGGAGATTGCAGCGTTCGACGAGTTCTCGAAGCTCCTCGGCGACGCGCGCGCGACAGCGGACTTCGATCACGTCGTCTTCGACACGGCTCCCACCGGGCACACGCTGCGCCTGCTCGAGCTTCCGGCAGCGTGGACGGGCTTCCTCGAGACGAACGTAGGCGGCACGTCCTGCCTGGGACCGCTCGCCGGTCTCAAGGCTCAGCAGGCGCTCTACGACGGTTCACGTGCAGCGCTCATCGACGGCACCCGCACCGCGCTCGTCCTCGTGTCGAGGGCAGACGTCGCGGCGCTCCGCGAAGCCGAGCGGACACATGGCGAGCTCGCGGCGCTTGGGATCGAACGGCAGGAGCTCGTCATCAATGGGCTCTTCCGCGCAGAGGATCTGGCGGACCAGGTCGCGGTGGCGATGGAGCGGCGCGGCACCGACGCGATGGCCACCATGCCCGCGGGCCTGCGCGCGCTCTCGCGCACCGAGCTCCCGCTCTTGCCGTTCGGGCTCGTCGGCGTTGCAGCGTTGCGGCAGCTCTTCGCGAAGACTGGCGCGGCCACCGCGCCGCTGATGGCTGCCCCTCTCGAAGAAGCCGCAGCGCCAGCGGCGCCTCCTCTCGCCGCGCTCGTTCCGGCGCTCGAGACGTCCGGGCACGGCGTGATCATGACGATGGGCAAGGGAGGCGTCGGCAAGACGTCCGTCGCGGTCAACGTAGCCGTCGAGCTCGCGCGCCGCGGGCACAAGGTGCACCTGACCACGACGGACCCGGCCGCCCACGTTGAAGAGACCCTAGGAGGAGCGGTCGACGGCATCCGCGTGAGCCGCATCGATCCCGCGGCCGAGACGCGTGCCTACTCCGAGGAGGTGCTGCGGACGGCGGGCGCGAACCTCGACGCAGCCGGTCGCGCGCTGCTCGAAGAGGACCTGCGCAGCCCGTGCACCGAGGAGATTGCCGTCTTCCGCGCGTTCGCGCGCATCGTCGACGACGGCGAGCACGGGTTCGTCGTCATCGACACCGCGCCGACGGGACACACGCTGCTCCTGCTCGACGCGGCCGAGTCGTACCACCGCGAGGTCCTTCGGACCTCGGGCTCGGCCCCCGAGGAGGTTCGGCGCCTGCTGCCGCGCCTGCGTGACGCAGCTTTCACCAAGATCCTCCTCGTCACGCTGCCGGAGGCGACGCCCGTTCACGAGGCAGCCGCGCTCCAACGCGACCTCGAGCGCGCCGACATCCGCCCCTTCGGCTGGGTGATCAACCAGAGCCTGAAGCCGCTCAGGGTCACAGACCCCGTGCTCGTGCGGCGCCGCGAGAGCGAGGCCCGGTTCCACGTGGAGGTGGCCGCGCTTGCGCCTCGGGTCGCCGTGGTCCCCTGGTCGGCGCCGGCCAAGGCGCAGCCGCGCCTCGACTTCTTCGCGACAAGCGAATCGCCACGCGCGGAGGCGGCACCATGACGACTCAGACATCGACGATGACCTACACGGTCTCCGCGAGCACGCGCGCCGGTGGCACCGCCTCGGTTCACGCGCGCACGAGCGAGATCGCGTTCGACGGCTCCGCGCAGTCGGGCGAGGCGCTACCCGGTCCGGCAGACCTGCTCTGCGCCGCGCTGTCGGCGTGCATCCTGAAGAACGTCGAGCGCTTCTCGCACATGCTCCCGTTCCGCTACGAATCGGCGTCGCTCGAGGTGACCGCCGAGCGCGAGGAGCCGCCGCCCCGAATCGTGCGCATGCACTACCGGCTCCGGGTCGTGACCGACGAGCCTCCGGCACGCGTCGAGCTGCTCCACAAGAACATCCGCAAGTTCGGGACGATCACCAACACGCTCGCCGCCGCGTGCGAGCTGAACGGAGAGATCGAGGCTGTTTCATCGGGAGGTGCGACGTGACCGCCGACGTGAAGGTGCTCTTCGTCTGCGTGCACAACGCGGCGCGAAGCCGAATGGCCGAGGCGCTCCTTCGAGAGCTGGGCGGACCGCGCTTCGAGGTGACGAGCGCGGGCTTCGAGCCGCGTGAGGTGAACCCGCTCGTCGTGGAGGCGCTGGCGCAGGTCGGACTCAGCCTGCCCTCCACCGCGGCGCAGCCGTCTGTGTTCGAGCTGTTCAAGGCTGGCCGCCACTTCCACTACGTCATCGGCGTCTGCGACGAGGAGCACGGACAGAAGTGCCCCCTGTTCCCCGGCGTCACGCAGCGCCTGTACTGGAGCTTCCCAGATCCTGCGTCCTTCGATGGCTCGCCCGGCGAGAAGCTGGCGCGAGTGGTCCAGGTGCGAGAGGCCATCCGCGCGCGCCTCGAAGCTTGGCTCTCGACGTTGCCCGGCGCTGCGACCTCCTCGACGACAAGGACTGACCTCTCATGACCCACGCCAACGCCGGGCTGCTCGGCAAGCTCTCGTTCCTCGATCGCTACCTGACGTTGTGGATCTTCGCCGCGATGGCGTTGGGCATCGCCCTCGGCTTCCTCGCGCCTGGCTTCACGACCGCGCTCAACAGCATGAGCGTGGGCACGACATCGATCCCAATCGCCATTGGCCTCGTGCTGATGATGTACCCGCCGCTCGCGAAGGTCCGCTACGAGGAGCTGGGGAAGGTCTTCCGCAACAAGCGCGTGCTGACGCTGTCGCTCGTGCAGAACTGGATCATCGGCCCGCTCCTCATGTTCGGGCTCGCCGTCGTGTTCCTCCGCGACAAGCCCGAGTACATGCTCGGCCTCATCCTGATCGGCCTCGCCCGCTGCATCGCGATGGTCATCGTCTGGAACGACCTCGC
>JADLAB010000675.1 GCA_020848455.1 Polyangiaceae bacterium | reverse complement strand
CTCCCGCGGTCGCGCCACTGCCACCCGAACCGCCGAACGGCTCGGCGATGCCCCCTGCCGGACCGCTCGCACCGGCGCCCGTGTCCGTCGAGCTCGTGGTCTCGCCCTCGACCTGCACCGTCGCGGCGCACGCGGTCAGCAGGCCGAGCGCGAGGAGCCCGAGCGCGCGGGGATACCGCGGCGCGACGACCTCGGTCCGTGGGCGCGGCTTGGCCTGGCGGAGCGTCACGGCGTCGGCTCCGGCCCGCCCGCTCCGCCGTTCGCCCCCGCCCCACCCGCGCCGCCGAAGGACTCGCCGATGCCACCGTCGAGCCCGCCGCCGTAGCCGTAGCCGCCGTCGCCGTAGCCACCCGCGCCGACGCCGCCCGCCCCGGCGCTCGCACCCGCGCCACCGGCCCCCGCACCGCCCGCGCCCGCGCTCGCCCCGGCTCCACCCGAGCCGCCGAAGGGCTCGGGCATGCCGCCGTCGAGCCCGCCGCCCACACCGTAGCCGCCCGCGCCGCTGCCGCCGGTACCCGTGACGATCGTTTGAGTCGCCGTCGTCTCGCCCTCGACCTGCACCGTTCCGGCACACGCGGTCAACATGCCGAGCGCGACGAGACCGAGCGCGCGGGGATAGCTCGGGGCGGCGATCGCGGTGCGGGGGCGCGGCTTCGATTGGCGGAGGGTCATGGCGTGCGTCCTTGCGTGGCAGGGGTGACGGCTCGCAGCGCCCCGGAGAGAAGCAGGCCGCATGCCAGAGGCGACCAGTGCCCAACATTCCGGAATCATTGTCGGTAGATACATGCCGTTAGGTCACCCGTGCCAGTCTGGGCCAGCCGCGGGTCGCCTCGAGGTAGCCAGAAAGAGACCACCACCGAGACACGGGGACACGGAGAGCTGCACGGAGCCGGCAGGGTTCGGAGACTCCTCCGTGTCACGCTCCATGTCTCTCTCGGTGCCTCCATGGTTCACTACCTCGGCAACCGGGCGGCTCGGCGCCCGCGCCGTGCCCCGTGGTAGAGTCCTCGACCGTGCGAGGCGTGAGGCGCTCGGCTCCGACGATCGCCCGGCTCGGGTTGCTGGCTGCGCTCGCCGCCGGCAGCGTCGCATGTGACGACGGCGCCGCCGCGCCCCCTGCCGGCGCCGCGGCCGGTTGCGCGAAGAAGGTGCTCATCCTCGTCGACGAGGTCCCCGGCGGCGCCGCGCCGCTCGCGGTCGCGCTCAGCGCCGCAGGCTTGCAGGTGACTACCTCGGACGTCGCCTCGAGCGCGTATGCCGGCACGCCACCGCTCGCGGGCAACGCCGCGCCCGACGCCGTCGTGGTGCTCTCGGGAGGTCAGCCCCGCACGCCCCATCCCGACATGCCCGCCGAGGGGCAGCAGGCGATCGTCGACTTCGTCGCGGCGGGGCACGGCCTCGTCCTCACGGAGTGGGCGGCGTTCCACGTCGCCGCGGAGGGCACGCCGCGGTGGCAGACGCTCGCGCCCCTGGTGCTGCTCGGTCGGACCGGCGGCCACAGCGGACAGGTGACGTACGAGGTCGAGCCGAGCTACGCCTCGCACCCGATCTGGGCCGGCTTGCCGGCGGCCTTCTCCTTCACGTCGAGCTCGAACGTCGGCAGGATCCACCCGGCGCCGGGCGTGGCGCGCCTTGCACGGAGCCCACAGGTGCTGGACGCCGTGGCCATCCGCGATCTCCCGCCGGCCGGCCGCGTCGTGCACCTCGCGCACGCCGGCAACCACGTGGTCCACGGCTGGACGAACGTCAACCTCCTGCGGCTCGTGGCCAACGCGGTCGGCTGGGCAGCGCGCTGCGACTAGCTAGCTTGGCCAGCAGCGCATGGCTCGGCGGTTCAAAGAGCGATGGGTCCCGATCCTGGCACACGCATCTGTTCGTACTGTGTACGGTGTGACGCCGGGGCTTGCGTCAGCGGCCGTCGTGAAGTCCGTCCGGGACCACTCGATGCCAAACCACGATGAATTAGCGGCTCTTCGTCGCAGACCGGGCCGCGTGGTTCACCGGGTGAGGTTCGCGCTCGGCCTCGCGCTCGGCGCGACTGCGCTCTCGACCGCGCTCGCGACCGGCGCGTGCCGGAGCGAGCAGCCGGCGCGCGAAGGCATTGCCACCGAGAAGCTCCTCGTGACCAAGGTGGCCGCCGCGCCGGCGCTCTCCGAGCCGCTCCCGCGCGCGAACGCCGACCGCGCCGTCACCTGGGGCGAGGCGTACTTCGTCCGGGCCCGCCGACCCGAGCTCGAGTGGGTGGGCCAGTTCGAGGGGCGGCTCGAGCGGCGCACCGGGCTCGTCGAGCTCGTCCGCACGGCGACGGACGCGCCGCGCTTCGGCTTCGACGCCGACTTCCTCGAGGCCGACGTGCCCACGGCCGCGTGGCTCTGCCCGCGGATGGCCCTCGGCCGAGCCGTCTCCACGTCCGATTGCGCCGACCGCCTGCGGCGCACGGTCGCGACGGAGAGCACGCTGCTCGCCTACGTGCCCTGCTGGCAGTCCGACTGCCCGATCGCCGAGCTCCTTGCGGGCGTCGTCCACGGCGCGACCGTCCCCGCGCTCTCCGAGGTCCGGATCGTCGCCCTCGACGAGCGCCCGATCGTGCTCGCCTGGAGCCACTGGAGCCGGAGCCGCGAGTGGACGGGCCAGAGCCTCGTCGTGATGCGTCTCGCGCCGCCGCTCGAGCGCGCCGGCGAGATCTCCCTGTCCGAGACCGACGCCCGCGATCCGGCCGGGGTCGTGTACTGGCTCGGCCGGCTCGAGATCCGCGCCGACGGCCTGCGCGTCACGGGGCGCCGCTCGGTGCGGGACCGGATCTCCAACCGGGAGCTCTCCGGCACGGACGTGGACGAGCGCTTCGGGCTCGGCGCCGACGGCAAGCTCGAGAAGCGCTGAGCTCCCGACGCTCGCCCGAGCAGTGAGCGGCATCGGGCCCTAGGCTCGGAGCCTCGCGCGACGGCTATGGCGCCCCACGACCACGCAGACTCCGGGTCAATGGGTCCGCGAGCCCCTCCCCGCCGGGCAGGGCCGTGCGCGCGTTTCGCAGCGTGACCGCCACGCGCCACCACGCCGCTGCCGTGCGTGCCGTTCGCGACGCGAGACCGCGACCTCCCCGCGCGCGTATCACCGCGGAACCTGGAACAGGCGAGCGTTGCTCGCGACCCCCATACGGGAGTACACTCGACACGTACGGGCAGTTGGCGGACAACCCGCTGACGGCCAGTATTTGTTGGGCGGACGCTGAGCTGAACCATGCCGTTCGTGCTGCCCGGAGATCCAATTCTCGCGACACCCTTCGATCCTCAGGTCGATGCCCTGCGCATTCGCGCGGACCATCCCTGCGGGTGTGGCCGAGGCGCCACGTGGTCAACGTGCTGCGCTCGAACCGGACAGATTAGACGGCCACGAGCGGTTCAGCTCCCGCGCCGCGGTTCGAGAATTCACTACCAAAACCGCGGATGCTACATGCGATCCGAGTGGAGCTGCGCGCCCAAACTTTCAGCGGAGCACGCGGTGAGCGCCAGCGTTATCCGCGCCGCGACCGGTGCGACCACGATGATCACAATTACGGGACACCCGTGGCAAAAGTCGGAGACATTTGAGGTCCCAATCGATAGGCTCGGCTCTCGCATCCTGTGCAAGCGACACAACGAACGTCTAAGCCCGCTGGACGCATTTGTAGCCCGAACGATCGAAGACACGGTTGTGCGGATTGGGACCGTCGTTGCGCGCGGAGCCGAAGCCGATGGCATCGTGCGCCTGGGGTTCGCAAACGGCCACGACATCGAGCGGTGGATGCTCAAAGTGCTTTGCGGTCTGATCTGTGGCGAAGACAAGGGGACCATCGCTAACAGTCCACCACCGGCGTTGTGGTTGCGGTGCATTCTTGAGGAGGGGCCTTGGCCCGCGGGCTGGGGACTCTATCTTGAAACTTCAAACACGAAGTCGGTGCGATCTGTCTATGCGATGCCTCTCTACGCGGGGGCCCGAGTGTGCGGCCTCAGAATGGAATTGCTCGGGCTAGTGTTCTGGTTGGTTCTCACTGATGACCTGACCGACGTCTTTAACGCCGGGATGCCACGCGAGGTATCGTATCAGCCCATAGAACTCCGATGGTGGTGCAATCGAAGCTGCGCGTCGCTATTGTTCGGGTGGCGGAAGCCTATGAGCGGATCTAGGCACACCGTGCAAGTCGAGCCGGCAACTACGTGACGGGTCTTGCGCGCATCCGTCCCGGTGAGCGGCAGCCGCGCCGCCCAACAAGCCGCTGAAACGGACGGGCGCATCGCTCGCCCTGCGGGCTCGCTCTTGCGCCCGCCGCTTAGCGCCGATACGTTGGGCAGACCGAGAAGGTCGTTCCCCGAATGCGTATACTATTCGCTGAGAATGACGAGCGCTTCGCTCGTGTCGTCGTGGAGCGGTTCCTGGCTCACCACGATGTCACTCTCGTTCGATCCACTGCAGACGCCACCGATGCGATTCGTGAGCGCGACTGCGACGCGGTCCTCGTGGACTACGACCTGGACGACGGCAAGGGTGATGCACTGGTGAAGGCGATTTGTGCTTCGGCGTCCAGAGCCATCATCGTGGCGGTGTCGGCGCACGAACACGGGAACGACATT
>JADLAB010000674.1 GCA_020848455.1 Polyangiaceae bacterium | reverse complement strand
CGAGCGCAGCGAGCACGAAGACCGCGCGGACGACGTGGTCGGACCCGTCGCGCGACACGACGGCGCGATATGGAAACGCGCCGCTGACCGGCAGCAAGATGCCCGGCGCGAGCGTGTCCGGCCCAGCAGCCGAGCGGAAGCCACCGCCACCCTTCACTCCCCCGCCGGGGCCGCAGGCCACGACCTCCGTACCCTCCCGGATCCGCGCCTCGCCCACCACGGTCGTGCGGTCGAAGGGGTCGGCCACGCGCCAGGCGCCGGCCGTGAGGGTCACCCGATGCCCTTGCTCGGTCTCGAGCTCGAGGTCCCCGGCAGCGCTCCGCACCGAGCTCTGCCACCCGGGCTCGCGCTCGCGCGCCACGTAGGCAGCGCAGGGCCTGCCGCTCGGGCCCTGCACGGCCGTCACGCAGCGCACGCGACCGCGACGGACGGTGGCTGTGGCGCCGAGCGCCGCCGTGGCCTCGCGGTCCGCGCCGCCCGAGAGCAGGGCCGCCGCGCGCCGAGCGATCGCGCCCACCCTGCTGCGCTCGGCCAGGCGCCGGCGCAGCGGCACGAAGACGAACGGGAACACGAGAAGGAGCCCGCCGGCCACGGCGCACGACAGCGGGTCGCGACGGGTCACCGAAACGTACACCCCGGGGGCAGCGACGACCGCGGAGCCCACGAGGGCGCCGAGCCACGAGAGCCAGCGCGAGCCACCCCTCGCGACGCGAGGCGTGGCCGGAACCAGCTTCGGGACGAGCTCGGACGGCGCGGGCGGGGCGCGGGAGCAGATGAGCTCCGCGATGGTGCGGGCGTCCTCGTGGAACTCCCACCTCACCCGGTGCTCGAACCTATCCTCGCCGACGCGCGTCGAGATGAGCAGCCACTCGACCCGGACCTCCTCTTCGTCCTCCAGCTTGGTCGTCTCCCAGCGCTGGTGCGCGCCGAGCACCTCGTCCCACGCGGCCGAGCCGTGGGTCGAGAGGATCACGCCGGGCACGCGCCAGCGAATGCCCTTGCCGTCGATCACGAACCGGCGCCGGCGGAGCCTGTCGAGGACGAAGACGCCGAGCGCGGCCGCGCCGAGGGCGCCAACCGCCGCCACCAGGCTGGCGGTGTCGCCGCGACGCTCACGCAACCTGTCCGCGTGTGACTGCGCGTCCGCCATGAATACCGACACCACGATGATGGTGAGGAGAAGGGCGACGAGCACGAGTAGGATGCCTCCGAGTCGAACGAGAGTGGGGCCGCGCGCGCGGGGACGCAGGCGGATCTCGGCGGAGTCCCAGGAAGATGCATTCGTCGTCGGAGCGCGAAGGCGCGCTTGCGCGACCTGGGACGCAGCCGCACCTGACTGCTCGCCCAGCGAACCAAGCGCGTCCGCTGTCGGGTCACTTGCGGCATTCGCCTGGGGCTCGCGCAGCACGCCTTCACCTGTACCCACGCCCGTCACGCTGTCCCTGCAGGTGCAGGTTCACCTCGTGCGCGACGAAGCGCGCGACCCGCTCGGAGTCGCACTTGAGCAGTGTGGAGCGCACGAACTCGGTCTCCTCGCCGCGGTGGGCCGCGCTCTTCGAGGTCGAAGTGGATGCAGCGGCGGCAGGCCGTGCGCGTGACACGGCAACGAGAGCATGGTTCATGATCGACTCGTCATCGGGTTGCTGGACCACCTCGAGTCGCTCGAGCATCTCACACGTGACCTGATCACGCGAACTGAGCCGCAGGGGGACGCGCCTCCAGCACTCGAGCGAGTCACCCTGGAGGGCGTCGTCTGCACCATGGCTCAGAGGGTAGCACCGGCCTCCGCCGCGGGGCTCGGCTGCGTCGGCCCGGCCGGCGTGCCGCGCAGGTAGAGGTCGCTCGCGAGCGCAGCGAGGGCGAGGCCCGCGACAGCAAGCGCTGCGTGCACGACCACGGCCGTGCCGTCCCGTGTGCGGACGCGCGACCCGGACAGGCGGCCGTCGACGGGCGCGAGCCACCCGGGTCGTAGCTCGTAGCGCGGCGCCGCCGAGCGGTAGCTGCCCTCGGCGCCTGGCAGAGCGACCACGGGACCGCTCGCGACGACGTCCGTCCCGTCGACGACGCATCCCTCGGCGTCGAGCACCGTCCCGTCGAACGGATCGAGGACCTCCCAGGCGCCGGCCGCGAGCGTGACGCGCTCTCCGTCCGAGGTCTCGAGCTCGAGGCGCCCGGCGGCGGAGCTCCGAGTCGACCGGCGCCCCGTCGCGGGCCGGCGCACGAGGTACGCCGCGCAGGGACCGCTGGGGCCTTTCACGGCCTCGAGTACGCGGATGCGGCCTCGACGAACGGTCTCGACACCTCGTGCGCCGGCCACACTTGCACCGACCGCCACGCGGGGGTCGCCCGCGTCCGGCGCGAGCGCCCGGCGGACGCGGGCGAGGACCCTGTGCCGCGCGCGCAGGGCCGCAACGAGCCCGACCGCCCGGAGGACCGCGAACGGACCGAGGGCGAGGCCGGCGCCGAGCGCGAAGAGCGTCCCGACCGCGCCATGCTCGACGGCCGTGGCAGTCGCGGGCGCGCCGCACGCGAGCACGCACACGACGAACGGACCACACCAGCGGGAGCCTGTTCGAGTCGTCGCGCCCGCATAGCCGAGCTCGGCGAGGTCGTCGGGTGCGCCGCCCTCGTCCGCGTCTCGCAGGCTGGCCTCCCGCACGCGCTCGGCGTGCCGACGGATCTCGGCGGCCCACGCCGCCGCGGACCCGTCGAACACCCACGGTGCGTAGCGCACGCCGCTCTGTGTCGTGACGAACAGACACTCCTCGCCGCCGTGCTGTGCCGCAGCGGCATCGACGACCTCATGCCAGGGCAAAAAGAAGAGCGCGCGCTGGCCAAGGAGACCCGTCACGGAGCACCGCACGCCGAGCTTGGTGAGCACGAGCTCGTCACGCCTGCGCCACCAGGCGGAGGCGGCGACCACGGCCGCGATCGACACAAGCCAGAACAGCGCGGAGGCGACCCGCGCCGTCGCCCCACCCCCGAGCCCGCCAGCGATTCGGCGCTCCGCTGCTGCGCTCGCACCCACCACGACCACGGCCACGACCAAGACGCACCCGGCGACCAGCGTCACGACGCTGCGCGTGCTCGCATCGCGCTCCGTGCGGGTCTCGCCCCAGTCGCCGGCGCGGGGAGGGCTGTATGCAACGGTGGGGTCGGTCATGGGTCCATCGCCTCGGCGGCACTGTCCGGTCGGTCGAGAATGCGCGTCGGAGAACCATTCATGCGTCAACGCCCCAGGGTGCTGCCAGCGGCAGTCGCGGCGTGCACGGCAATCCTGCGGTGAATCTCGGCAACGACAACCCCAACTGCGTCGCGGAACGCCCAGGGCAACGAGTAGCTGGCAGAAGTCGTCTCGAGGTGCAACGCCAAAGCAACCCTATCCCCGTCCTCGGTACTAACGACGCTGCGTTCCGCGCGTACCTCGACGATGTTGCTCCATGGCACGGAGAATCGGACGGTCTTCACGTGAAATAGGTACCAGAGAGGCAGTTGCACCCGCAGTGTGCGCGCGCCCGCGAGCAGGAACACCGGCTGCCGAAGCCAATAGAGCGTCACCAGTGCCACCCAAAAGCACGCCGCGGAAAGCGCCAGCATGAACACCAACGTCCCATACACGAGGCTCGGCTGGGCAGTCGGGCTCTTCCTGAAGAAAGACCACGCCGCCGGGGGTGCGCATGAGAGGACGAGCATCCCCACGGTGACGCCGATTCCGAAGACGCGCCTGCTCGCCGGCACGGCCAAAGCCCTCTCTTCCGACATTTCAGCGGTCATGCCCAAGTCCTTCCGCGCTCCATGCAAATCAGACCTTCGGCACAAACTCGTGCTCACTGCGCGACACCAGCCGGATCGCCCACGGCGGTATACCGGCAGAGCGCAGCGTGTCGAACGCCCCGGGCGCAGCAAGCGAAAGCTGGTGATACCGAATCGCCCCCTGGAGGTTGTCGTAGTCCCTCTTGAAGTCATCGACGGACAGCAGCCACAGGAAGAAGGGGGTCTTCGCCACCTGTTCGAGCAGGCATGCGGCCAAGCGGTTCGGCATCGCCTGAGCTTCCTCCTCCTCCTGCGTAGCGAAGTAGATCGCGACACCAATCAACAGCAGTGAGAGGCCGACCCAGTTCAAGACCATGGCTCCGCGCGCGGCAGTGGTCGTCAGCGCGACGGCGCCGCTCGTCTGGTCGAGTGCTGCGAATCCTTGCGTCAAGGCCGCGGCAGCAAAGCACACACTGCCCCCAAACTCCAGTGCATTGGGCCACTTCAGGTCGAACAGGAGCTTGACGAAGCTGGTTATCACGCCGGCGATGGCAGCCACTCGGCCGACGAACCCCGCCGCCGACTTCCAGGCGTTCTCCGATTTCGCGAGTGCAGCGATCGACTGCACGATGAACTGGCCGGTCGTCGCGGTGAAGGCGACCGCGTCAAGCGTACCCTTGGCCCGACTCAGGAGCACGACCTTTCCGCCGGCCGCATCCTCGTGGATCGAGGCAACCCCGCAAATCAGACCCAAGAACGAGAGGAGGTACATCGGGCCCTCGAACGCCGGCGGTGGGTGCGCTCCTCCAAGGCCCTTCAGGAGTGGCTTGCTGAGGGCCGCGAGTTTCTTCATGTCGCCCGCCGTGAACGCCTCCTTCAACTCCGCTGCGAGCGCGCCGTCGAGTGATGCGTGCGCCGATGCGAGGATCTGCTGGCCCAGCGCCAGCAATGCTCTGTTCGTGCCGCCGACTTGTGCCGACTTGGCGGCCTCGGGGAGCTTCCAGGCGGCGGCCGCGATCTGTAGTGCGCCCACGAGACTGTCGGCTCGGTACGAGACGCCGTTCCAGTCGTTGGTGACCGCGCTAGCGGTCCGTGTGCCATCTGGAATGGCGCTCGCAGCGGGTCCAGCGAGTGCGATAATGGTCCGAAGCGCCGCAGACCCGGCGGGCAGTTGGCCGGCGTGGGAGGCGGGAGCAGACGGGAGATTGGCGGGCGCCAGGATGGCGTCGGCCCCCTGAGCGTCCGCGCTGTCACCGTGCCAGTGGCTGAGCGCTTCGAGCGCCCAGAGCGCCGCATCGACGAGCTTGACGCGGAGCTCGAGGTACTTCGGGGTCGCAGCCAGCTGCGCGGAGAGCGCCGCATCGAACACGTCGTGACAGAGGCGCCCGAAGCCAGAGAAGTCGAGGTCCGCGAGTGGCACCTGGTGGCTGCGGGCGGGGAATTCCTCGCCGGAGTCGAACAGGAGGAAGTTCAGCTCCGCGCAGAGGGCATCGATCTCGGCTCTGACGTCGTAAGCGACGAGCTCCTCGTAGTAGTCGCCGTCGTGCTCGCTTCCCGTGACAAGTACCCTGAAGTCGGCAGTGGGTGTCTCGAACGCGAGCGTGCGCGCGCGCCCAGCGACGTCCTCTGCGCGCCGGACGAACAGCTTCTCGTCCGGGTCGGCGCTCTCCGCCGCGCACTCGCGCGCGAGCACGCGGATCGCCTCGAGCTGCGCGACGACGCAGAAGCGCGCCTGTTGGAGCTCCTCGGCGCGCTTGACGAGCGCGAGCGTCCGCAGGGCCCGGTCGCGCAGGCCATCGGCCTGCCGCATGAGGATGTCGAACTCCGCTTCGTCCAAAGACTTATGGTTGGCGCCGGGCGCGGTCGGCACTTCTGCGACGGTCGGCGCTTTGGTGAGCACCCACTCGAGCTTGCAGTCTCCGACTGCCGCCGGCACCTTGTCGAAGCCGGACGAGACCGTCTTGTCGGGGAGGCAGCCGAAGAGCTTCTCGGCGTCGGGCGCGGTGCACGTGGCTTCGATGACCGCGTTGCGGTACTTGGAGTTCTCCCAGTAGTTGACCAGCATGTTGACGAGCGTGTCGCGCGCGCCCGCGGAGAGCTTGGTCCAGTCGTACTTCTCGGGGGGGTAGCGTGGGTCGCCCGACCGGGCGAGGTATGTGCACAGATCCGCGACGGTGCCGCCGGGAAACGCGTTCAGCAACGTGGCGTCGATGCTGTTCCACACCCATCCGGGGTCGCCGAGGTGGAACGGCACCTGGACGAAGGTCTGGTAGGCCTTCGAGAGCTTGATGTCGAGCCACCGCGACTTGCCTACAGCAAGGGCGCGCAGCTGCGCTGGGTCGCCGCATACATGTCGTGCCTGCAGGCGATAAGGAGTCACCATCGCGAAGAGCGCGTTGGAGTCACCAGCCTTCACTGCCTCGCGGTCGAAGCGCGTCCACCAGTACTTGATGCTCATGGCGTTGCCTTGGTCTCCTGCGCCTCGGCGAGCTCAGGCCTTCTTGAGAGCCGCCTTCGTCGCTGCGTCGAGGCGGCCGGTCAATGGCAGTCGTAGCTGCTGCTGGAGCTCGAGCAGCCCTGCGGCGATGTCGGCGCGGCCCGGGTCGATGTTCTCAGGAAGGATGCCTGCGTTGCACAAGCGCTTCACGATGCCGCTGTCGTGCTCGACGGGGTCCATGTCACCGACGCCAAGTCGAAGAAGTGCATGGCGCTTCGGCAGGTAGAGCTCCACCACCCGCAGGTTCGCCGGCAGCTGAAGCTCCGCGCGTCCAGTCTCGTCTGTGGTGCCACGAGGAGCTGGCTCGCCGTCGTGGAGGCGTAGTCCGCGCACCTCGTAGGGCTGGTTGGCGATGGGCCCATTCTCGTCGGTCAAGGTGATGTTGACGGGGATGGTCGGTACGTCAGCGCGGTACCGGTTGGCGGTGCGGGGCCGCACGGCTGGTCCCGGCGGCGGCTGTCGCGGAACGAAGAGAATGTCGCCCGGCGCCAGGGTGTCCCCGGAGCCGCGCAGTTCCCTGAGGCTTGCGTTCTTCGGGTCGTCCCAGAGCGTGTCGGGTGCGAGGCCGAACGCAAAGGCGACCTTGCGCAGGTGGTCACCTTGACAGACGACGTAGGGGGCGTAGTCGGCCTCGGAGCGGGGCTGAGGTGGTGGCTGCCCTGCGAGGGTGATTCCGGGGAAGGCGATGGTGCCACTGTCCGGCAGCTCGAGCTTGCAGCTCCCGTCCTTGTCCGTGACACCGACCCGCTCGGTCCCGTCCTCGAGCACGATCGCGAAGCGCTGCCCCGGTAGCGGGTTTCCCTGCTTGTCGCTGAGCTCGATCACGGTCATCTCCGGCGGCCTCGGCGCCGGCTCCTCGGTCGCCCGCTCGGGCGAGTTGAAGAGGATCTTGGTGGCGTCGGCCTTGAGCTCGGTCTTGCCGAGGGTGAGGCTCGTGCCGGCGGTCTGCAGGTGGAGCTTGTCGCCGAGCTGTGCGAAGGCGCCCTCGCTCCGGAGCTTCACGCCGTCCGCGCCGGCCTCGAGCCCGCCCTTCTTGCCGGCGGCGCGCACCAGGTCGCCGACGAGCT
>JADLAB010000673.1 GCA_020848455.1 Polyangiaceae bacterium | reverse complement strand
GAAGGGTTCGAGACGCACCTCGGGTTCTACTGCCAGTAGCTCGGGCGCACGGAACGTCGCGCAGCACCGGCGCGCTGCGGACGTTCAGGAACCGCCGTCCGGCAGCCCACCTCCGCCCATGCGCCTTCTGCGCCCTACCCCTGCTCGCACCCGCACCCGCACCCGCACCCGCACCCGCACCCGCGCCCGCACCCGCACCCGCACCCGCGCCCGCACCCGCACCCGCACCACGCGCCAAGGTTGCGCGACCGGCGGCACCCGGCTACTAGCTCCGCCATGGCGAACGACGTGACGTTGCGGCACGACTGGACCGTGGACGAGGTGCTGTCCCTCCACGACACGCCCCTCTTCGCCCTCGTCGACCGCGCGCGCGACGTCCACCGGCGCGCCCAGCGCCCGGACGAGGTGCAGCTCTGCACTCTGCTCAGCGTCAAGACCGGCGGCTGCCCCGAGGACTGCGGCTACTGCTCGCAGTCGGCCCACCACCAGAGCGGCCTCGTCGCCGAGAAGCTGCTCGACCCCGAGGAGGTCATCGGCGCCGCGCGCCGCGCGAAGGACGCGGGCGCGAGCCGCTTCTGCATGGGCGCCGCGTGGCGCGACGCGAAGCAGGGGCAGGCCTTCGAGCGCGTGCTCACGATGGTGCGCGGCGTGAAGGAGCTCGGGCTCGAGACGTGCTGCACGCTCGGGATGCTCGACGACGCGCAGGCGGCCCGCCTCAAGGAGGCCGGCCTCGACGCCTACAACCACAACCTCGACACCTCGCGCGAGCACTACCGCTCGATCATCACCACGCGCACCTACGACGACCGCCTGCGCACCCTGCACGCGGTGCGGCGCGCCGGCATCTCGGTGTGCTCGGGCGGCATCATCGGCATGGGCGAGAGCACGCGCGATCGCTGCGCCATGCTGTGCGAGCTCGCGCGCTTCGACCCCCACCCCGAGAGCGTACCGGTGAACGCGCTCGTGCCGGTCGAGGGCACGCCGCTCGCGGCGCTGCCGCCCGTCGATCCGCTCGAGCTCGTGCGCATGATCGCGATGGCGCGCATCATGATGCCGCGCTCGCGCGTGCGCCTGTCGGCCGGGCGGAGCGCGCTGCCGCGCGAGGCGCAGCTCCTGTGCCTCTACGCGGGCGCGAACTCGATCTTCTACGGCGACCGGCTGCTGACGACGCCGAACGCCGACACGGACGAGGACCGCGCTCTGCTCGAGGCCGCCGGTCTCGTGGCCGAGCCCGGCCCCGGCCACGAGCACGAGCACCCGCACGGCCACGACGGCGACCACTGGTACGGCCCGTGCCACAAGCACGACCACGCCGAGGCGAGCGCACAGGGCGAGCCGGCCGAGTGACTGCCACGCGCGCACCCGGCGCGCGGCCGCAACGCGCTCAGGGCGCCTTCGCGCCCGCGACCATCTCCTCGAAGAAGGCCAGCGGTCGCGCCCCGCTCCAGAGCTGGCCCGCGACGTAGAACGCGGGCACGCCGCTCACACCGGCGGCCTTCGCCGCGGCGACGTCGGCCTCGATGCGTGGCCGGTGCGTGCCGGCGTCGAGGGCTGCGCGCAGGCGCACGAGGTTCGCGCCGATCTCGGTGGCGTAGCGCTCGAGGTCGGCGCGCTCGAGCGCCGTGCGGTGCTCGAACACGAGGTCGTGGAAGCGCCAGAAGCCTCCGTTGCCGAGCTGCGCGAAGATCTCGGCCGACGCCTCGTGGGCGAGCATGGCGTGCCGGTGCATCGGCAAGGGGTTGTGACGCCACACGATCTTGAGCTCACCGGCGTGCGCCGTTACGAGCTCGTCGAGGGTCGCGCCGACGCGCGCGCAGTAGGGGCACTCGAAGTCCGAGAACTCCTCGATCACGATGCGCGCGTTCTTGGCGCCGCGATAGGGCGCCTCGCCGGACGGTGGCGTGAAGGTCGCGGGCTCGGGCGGCTTCGGCCCGCGGGTGCGCTCGGACCCGACCGCGGTCGGCGGCGGCGGCCCGGCGGTGGGCACCGTGCGCGCCCCCTCCGGCCGGTAGCCGTCGCGACACGCGGCGACGTAGAGCTCCTCCGGACCGAGCCCGCGCGCCTCCAGCGCGCGCGCCGCCTCGAGCTCGCGCTCGATCACGCGGCCAAGCGCGGCGCCGTGCCCGCTCGACGGCTCGCGCGCGAGCTCGACCGAGACGCCGTTCACGAACGCGGCCGGCACGCGCCGCACGCCGAGTCGTCCGGCGAGCGCGCGGTCGCTCGCGACCTTGTCGCGGTCGAGCTGGCGCAGCGCCTCGTCGAGGAAGGCCGCGCGCTCGACGCCGGCCTCCACGGCGCGGTCCACGTGCTCCTTCACCTCGTCGCGCGTCGCCGAGGCGTGCTCGACGAAGCGAAAGAACGCGGCGGAGCCTCCTAGGCGGAAGACCGCCTGGGCCGCCACGTGCACGGCCTCGATCCGTGCCCGGCGGCGCTCGTCCGCGCCGCGTGCCGAGCTCTCCCCGTCGCGGCCGACACCCGCAGCATGCTTCCACACGAAGCGCAGCGCGGCCTCGTCGTGGCGCTCGCGGAGCTCGGCGCGCACCCTACCGGCGAGCGCCTGGCAGGCCGTCTCACCGATCTCGCAGAAGACGACCACCGTGACGAGCGCGCTGCGCGCGCCGGCGCTCGGATCCTTGCTCGAGACCGGCACGGGCGCCGCGTCGTCGCTCCAGCCGAAGCTCGTGGGCGCCGGCG
>JADLAB010000672.1 GCA_020848455.1 Polyangiaceae bacterium | reverse complement strand
TCTGGCGCCTGCGCGTGCCTCGCGGGTTCGAGGCCACCGAAGCCGTTCGATCGATCCTTCGTCGCGCACTCGGTGAGGGCCGCCCCTGAGCGGCGCCCGCCCTCACCCCGCCCCCCGCCCCGCCCCGTCACCCCTTGCGCGGGTCCTTCGCGTCCGGGTGCTCGTTGTAGAAGGCATCCAGGCTCTCGCGCGTGATGGTGCACTCGACCAGGCCGTCGCGCTCGAGGCGCGCCTGGCAGCCGAGGCGGCTGCCCATCTGCACGTCGAAGGCCTTGTCGAGGATGTCCTCTTCCTTCTCCTCGGCCTCGCTCAGGAGCTCGCCGCCCGCCGTCACGTAGACGTGGCAGGTCGAGCAGGCGCAGACGCCGCCGCACGCGTCGCCCTCGGGGGCGCCGCCCTGCTTCGAGGCCGCGAGGATCGTCGTGCCGAGCGGTACCTCGACCTCCCAGCTGCGCCCGAGGGCGTGTAGTCGGACCTTGGGCATGGTGCGGTCTAGCTCCCCTCGCCCGTGGGGCCGGTGCCCGTCTGGCTCGGGCTCGCGCCGGGCGGCAGGCGTGCCTGGTGCTCCGCGACCTGCTCGTCGACTCCGCGCGCGTGGGCCACGGTGGCGTCGACCTCGTCGAGCTGCTTGCCCGCGATGGCGCGCGCGATGGCGCGGTCCATGCGCCGGCCGGCCCACTCCTTGGTCGCGTCGTCGAGGGCGTCGATCTTGGCCTGGACCAGGGTCGCGCTGCCGGCTGCGACGGCGACCGTGAGCTCGGCGAGCGCGCCCTCGACCGCCTTCTGCTCGGACGCGTCGAGGAGGTCGGCGTCCGCGGCGAGCGCGCCGCGCGTCGCGATGAGCATGCGCTCGGCCTCGACGCGGCGCTCGGCGAGCTTGCGGCGCTCGAAGTCTTCCTCGCCGTGGTCGATGGCGTCGAGCAGCATGCGCTCGACCTCCTCGTCCGACAGGCCGTAGCTCGGCTTCACGAGCACCTCTTGCTCGATGCCCGTCGTCACCTCGCGGGCCTTGACGGTGAGCAGGCCGTCGGCGTCGACGTGGAAGGTGATCTCGAGGCGCGCCATGCCGGCCGGCATGGGCGGGATGCCGCGCAGGGTGAAGCGCGCGAGCGAGCGGCAGTCGGCGGCGAGCTCGCGCTCGCCCTGCACGACGTGGAGCTCGAAGCCCGTCTGCTGGTCGGCGTAGGTCGTGAACACCTGGCGCGCGCCCGCCGGGATGGTGGTGTTGCGGGGCAGGATCTTCTCGGCCACGCCGCCCATGGTCTCGATGCCGAGCGACAGCGGCAGGACGTCGAGCAGGAGCACCTCGCCCGTGCTGCCGGTGCCCGCGAGCAGGTCGGCCTGGATGGCGGCGCCGAGCGCCACCACCTGATCGGGATCGATGTCGGCGAGCGGCTCGCGCCCGAAGAGGTCGCGCACGTAGCGGCGCACGAAGGGCACGCGCGTCGCGCCCCCGACGAGGAGCACGCCGTCGAGGGCGGAGGCCTCGATGCCGGCGTCGCGGAGCGCGCGGCGACACGCGACCCCCGTCCGCTCCACGATGGGCGCGACGAGGCGCTCGAGCTCGGCGCGCGTCACGGTGGCCGTCGTCGAGCCTCCGCCCACGCGCGGCAGCTCGAGCGCGACCTCCTCGCGGTCGGTGAGGGCATGCTTGGCGCGGCGCGCGGCGTCGAGCGCGAGGCGCACGACCTCGGGGCCCGGGTCGTCGGCGGCGCCCATGTGCTCGAGCAGCACCTGGCCGAGCGCCCGGTCCATGTCGTCGCCGCCGAGCGCGCTGTCGCCGCCCGTCGAGCGCACCTGGAAGACGCCGTCGTCGAGCAACAGGATCGTGATGTCGAAGGTGCCGCCGCCGAGGTCGTACACCGCGAACAGGCCGTTCTTCTTCTGGTCGAGCCCGTAGGCGAGCGCGGCCGCGGTCGGCTCGTTGAGCAGGCGCAGCACCTCGAGGCCCGCGAGCCGGCCCGCATCCTTCGTGGCCTGTCGCTGCGCGTCGTCGAAGTAGGCCGGAACGGTGATGACGGCGCCGCCGACCGAGCGCATCTCGTCCTCGGCGAGCTCGCGCAGGCGGCGCAGGATGTCGGCCGACACCTCGACCGGCGTCAGGATGCGACCCTGCACGCGCAGGCGCACGGTGCGCGCCTCGTCGGGGCTCGTGGGCGCGGCGAAGTCGATGGTGCCGAGGCGCGCCGTCTCCGGGTCGCTCGCGCCGCGGCCCATCAGGCGCTTGACGCTCACGATGGTCTCGCGCGGGTGGGCCTGCGCCATGCGCAGGGCCTCGCGGCCCACGATGACCTGGCCGCGCTCGTCGTAGTACACGGCCGACGGCACGAGGGCCTCGCCGTCGCAGTCGCGGATCGCCACCGGCGCGCCGTCGCGCACGCGCGCCACGAGCGAGTTGGTGGTGCCGAGGTCGATGCCGATCGGCCGCGGCGCCGCGACGGGGTCGAAGATCTCGAGCAGGCCCATGGGTCGTCGTCTCCGGCCGGGGCCTAGGCCGCCAGCTCTTCCTCGGCCGCGGCGTAGGCCTCGAAGAAGCGCCGCAGGTAGCGCAGCTCGCCCACGGCCGGCAACAGCGCCCGCAGGCGCGCCGCGTCGCCCCGCGCCGCGGCGAAGGCCGGTGCGAGTCGTGCACAGAGCTCGCGCTCGCGCGTGCGGAGCGCTTCGCCGAGGCGGCGCAGGCCGGCGGCGTCGCGCTTGCCGCGCACCTCCGCCAGCTCCTCTTGCAGCTCCATCATCTCCATCAAGAGCGCGGGCGAGGCCTTCGGCTCGGCGCGCTCGTCGAGCTCGACGCCGCCCGCCGCGAGCAGGGCCTCGGCGCGCGTCACCGGGTCGCGCAGCGCGCGCCACGCGGCGTTCACCTCGATGGCGCGCTCGAGCGCCATGCGCCGCTCGGCGGCAGGCTTGCCCTGGTAGCGATCGGGGTGCAGCGCGCGCGACAGCTCGCGGTGCCGCACCTCGGCTGCCGCGAGATCCACGTCGAAGCGTGGCTCGAGGCCGAGGACGGTGAAGGGGTCGTGGGTCATGCTGGCTCGGGTGCGTCGCCCGGCGCCGCGTCCCGCGACGGGGGCGACGCACCGCGGCGCGCTCTACACGGAAAAGGAGCTCGAGCAGCCGCAGGACGACTTCTCGTGGGGGTTCCTGAACTTGAAGCCCTGGTACATCAGAGTCTTCTCCCAGTCGAGCGTGCCGCCGTTCAGGTAGAGGATGCTCTTCTTGTCGCAGTACACGCGCACCGGCTCGTCGCGGCCCTCGACCGGGAAGGTGAACACGAGGTCGCGCGCCGCGGGTGCGCCGTCCGCGAACTCGATGACGTAGCTGAAGCCCGAGCAGCCGCCGCCGCGCACGCCGACGCGTAGCGCGCTGCCGGGGGTGCCGCGCTTCTGCAGCGCCTCGGCCACCTTGCGCGCCGCGGGGGGCGTCAGCCGGAACGTCGGTGCGGTCGCGGGCGCCGGTGCGGCGGCCGGTGCCGGTGCGGCGGCCGGGCTCGCGGGCTCGGGGCTGCGGGCGACGTCGCGCTCGCGCTCGAAGGTCATGGCCTGCGCTTCCATCGTCTCACTTCCCCGCGTGGGCCGCGGCCGTGTCGGCGGCGACGGGCTCGGCGCCGAGCGCGCGCCGCGCCGCCTGCTTGCTGCGGAAGTCGGCGATGGCGCTCTTGATCGCGTCCTCGGCCAGGACGGAGCAGTGGATCTTCACCGGCGGGAGGTTCAGCTCCTCCACGATCTGCGTGTTCTTGATCGTCTCGGCCTCGCCCAGGGTCTTGCCCTTGAGCCACTCGGTCGCGAGCGACGACGACGCGATGGCCGAGCCGCAGCCGAAGGTCTTGAACTTGGCGTCGGTGATGACGCCGCCGTCGTCGACCTTGATCTGCAGCCGCATCACGTCGCCGCAGGCGGGCGCGCCCACGAGGCCGGTGCCGACCGCGGGATCGTTCTTGTCGAGCGTGCCGACGTTGCGAGGGTTCTCGTAGTGCTCGACGACTTTGTCGCTGTATGCCATGGCCTTATCGCTCCGCCGTCAGTGGGCCGCCCACTCGACGCTCTTCAGGTCGATCCCGTCCTTGAACATCTCGTAGAGCGGCGACATCTCGCGCAGCTTCTGCACCTTGCCGATGACGAGGTCGGCCACGTACTCGACCTCCTCGTCGGTGGTGAAGCGCCCGAGGCCGAAGCGCAGCGACGAGTGCGCGATGTCGTCCGTCACGCCCATCGCGTGCAGGACGTAGGACGGCTCGAGGCTCGCGCTGGTGCAGGCCGAGCCGCTCGACACGGCGACGTTCTTGACGGCCATGATGAGCGCCTCGCCCTCGACGAAGGCGAACGACACGTTGAGGTTGTTCGGCAGGCGGTGCTCGAGCGAGCCGTTGACGTACACCTCGTCGAGCCCGCTCATGATGCGGTGCAGCAGCCGGTCGCGCTGGCGGCGAATGCGCTCGGCCTCGGCCGCGCCCTCCTCGGCGAGGATCGTGCAGGCCTTGCCGAAGCCCACGATGCCGGGGACGTTGAGCGTGCCCGAGCGCATGCCGAACTCGTGTCCGCCGCCGTCCATCTCGGCCGTGAGGCGCACGCGCGGCCGCTGGCGGCGCACGTAGAGCGCCCCGACGCCCTTGGGCCCGTAGATCTTGTGCGCGGTGAGCGACGCGAGGTCGACGTTCATCTCGTCGACCTGGAAGGGCGTCTTGCCGAGGCCCTGCACGGCGTCGGTGTGCAGCAGCACGCCCCGGCTGCGCGTGATGGCGCCGATCTCGCGCAGCGGCTGGATGGTGCCGATCTCGTTGTTGGCGAGCATGACCGACACGAGGATCGTCTTCGGCGTGATGGCCGCGGCGACGGCCGCGGGATCGACCAGGCCGTTCTTGTCGACCGGCAGGTACGTGACCTCGAAGCCGTCCTTCTCGAGCCGCTTGCAGGTGTCGAGCACGGCCTTGTGCTCGATCTGGGTCGTGATGAGGTGGTTGCCCTTCTCGCGGTAGAAGTGCGCCACGCCCTTGATGGCCAGGTTGTCGCTCTCGGTCGCGCCCGAGGTGAACACGATCTCCTTCGGCTTGCTCGCGCCGATGAGCGCCGCCACCTCGGCGCGCGCGCGGTCGACCGCCTTCTCGGCGTCCCAGCCGAAGCTGTGGCTGCGGCTGGCGGCGTTGCCGAACACCACGCCGAAGTACGGCAGCATGGCTTCGAGGACCCGCGGATCGACCGGCGTCGTCGCGTGGTAGTCCATGTAGATGGGGAGCTTCAGGGCCATGGCTTCGTCGTTCGTGGTCGGGGTCGATGGCAAGGGTCAGGCGCTCGCGGAGGCGGCGCCGCAGCCGTGCAGACCGCGCACGAGCTCGGGCTGGGTCTCGGTCGGACCGTGCACGGTGCACGCGCTGCAGGCCGCCACGAGCTCGCTCGGGCTGCACTCGACGCAGGTGTCGAGGTAGTCGAGGCTGCCGTGCAGCTCGTGCTCGAGCGCCGTCAGCCGCGCGATCTGGGCGCTCACCTCGGCGAGCTTCTGGTGGTAGACGGCGCGGAGCTGGCCCATGGCGGAGGGCGCGGAGGGCGCCTGCTCCCAGAGCCGCAGGATCTGCTGGATCTCGGAGAGCGACATGCCGAGGTCGTGCAGCTTGTCGATCCAGCGCACGCGCGCCACGGCGTCGGGCCCGTACAGGCGGTACCGCCCCTTGGAGCGCATGTGGGGCGCCAGCAGGCCCACCGACTCGTAGTGGTGGATCGCCCGCACGGTCTTGCCCGTTTCGCGCGCGAGATCGCCGACCTGCAGGAGCTCCTCGGGCGGGACGCTCTCGGCCGGCGTGAGGCCCGGCGGCGCCACGTCGCTCGCTTGCGGCGGGTGCGCTCCGTGCGCCGAATCGCTGGACCTGGCGAGCGGCAGGCGATGAACGTTTCCCATGTCAAACCCTTGCGTGCGCGTCAGTGTTGCCCCAGGAGCATGCTGCTTGAGCTGCGTCCCGTCAAGACAAACCCTGACGCGTGCGTACGGGATAGGTACGCGCCCGATGACGGGCGTCAAGGGAGAGGCGTCGGCGTTGGCTCGTCAGGCGCCCGCCGGGGGCGACGACGTCACTGCGGCACGGGGATCGTGCCGACCGAGACCGAGCCGCCGTTGGCGATCCAGCGGAAGTTGTCGAGGAGCACGGTCGAGTCCCACGCCGTGTCGCCGGTGTCCCAGATGGCGTAGCGGATCGTGAACTGGTCGCCGCCGCCGATCGGAGCCTGGCTCTGGAGCCAGCCCGTCGCGCCCGCGTCGTCGAACCAGGCGCCGTCGAAGCCCGTGCCGACGAGGTCGCTCGTGCCGAGCGGGCAGCCCGCGCACACGTTGAAGAACGCGATGTTCACGCTCACCGGGTTCGACTGGCTGTCGAACGAGATGTTGCCGTTGATGCTGCCGGCGGGCGGCGGCGACACGAGCGCGATGTACTGGTCGTTGAAGGTCGTGCAGACCCACTCCGGGTACTCGAACGAGTAGAACGTGAAGTCGTAGACGAAGCCCGTGGCGTTGGTCGGCGCCTTCAGCGTGAGCTCGAGCCCGACGTCGTCGTTGATGTTCGAGCCGCCGCTGCAGCCCGGGGTGTCCTGCGGGAAGCCCGCCGGTGCCGTGCCCGCTCCGCTCGTCGTGCAGCTGTTGCTGCCGCAGTTGCCGGCGTCGCCGGCGTCGCGCGCGTAGCCCGACGAGATGCCGACCATGCGCGAGCCGAGGCGCGGCGGCATGTTCGTGCCGAAGCCGGACAGCAAGCCCGCGCTCGCGCCCGGCGAGGTGTTGCCGCCGTTGGCGCGCACCCAGTTCGCGCTCACGAGGCCGTAGTCGTCCGCGGCGACGGTGGTGCAGATGTCGATCGCCCGGGCGGCGTGGGTCGCGTCGGTGTCGCCAATGCTGAAGCCCGTGTCGCAGGGCTCGAAGGGCTCGTCGACGGCGCCGTTGCAGTTCTCGTCCGCCGGGGGGTTGCCGCCCGACCCGTCGGTGCCGACCTCGACCGCGCCCGGGTTCACGTTCGGGTCGCAGTCGTTGCAGTCGCCCTGGGCCTCGCTGTAGCCGTCGCCGTCGTAGTCCGCGTTGCCGCCGGGCGACTCGCACACGGTCCCGGTGGTGGTGCCGCCGGTGCCGGTCGGGTTCCAGGTGCCGCCAAGACCCGACGTGGTGCCGGTCGTCGT
>JADLAB010000671.1 GCA_020848455.1 Polyangiaceae bacterium | reverse complement strand
GTGGTTGATGACTCTTCACACAGCAGCAAGTGCGCACGCGAAGCGCCTACTTCAAGCTGCTTCAGCGATTACGTCACACGGTGGTCGCGATCGCACCTGGGGGGAGCGCGCGAAATCCAGGCTCAGCGCGACCGGTATCCGGTAGGCTCGCGCATCGAGCGCACTTTCGACGGAGGGACCCATGGGCACGGATGCGATGCTTCTTCAACGCTCTCTGGAGCTGCGGCCGAGCGCAGTTGGCTACGCTCTCGGCCGTGAGCTAGCGCAGGTCGCCGCGCCCCGTGTCGTCCTCGAAGTACCTGGTAGAGAGGTCGATGTCTGGGCGTTCGCGCGGGAAGGCCGGTGCAAGGCGAGCCGGCACGAAGGCGTGCACAGCCAGTTCGGGACGACGTGGCGGCGCCGTGGCGAACTGAAAGATCACCAGGGCACGTCTTGGCTCGACGTCGAGTGGGAAGGCCACTCGCTCGAAACGGTGATGGCTACCTGGGAACTTGGCTACAACCGTGAGAGTGCCAACTGGATCATCGCCGACGACATGGCCACAGCAAGGGCGTTCGCGACAGCGCTCACCGACTTCAGCGCGATGCCACCGAACGCGCTGCTCGTCTTCTCGAACGGCTGCTGGAAGCGCGACCGCGACTCGTGGGCGGCGGTACGCGCCGCGCGGAAGGAGGATCTGATCCTTCCCGATGACTTCCTCGAGCAGCTCGGGGCCGACGCGCGGCACTTCCTGTCGAGTCGCGCGACGTACCGCGAGTTCGGCCTGCCGTACAAGCGGGGGCTTCTCTTCGTCGGCCCACCCGGCAACGGAAAGACCGCCTGTCTCCGCGTCCTGTTGCGGGATCTAGCCTTGCCCACCCTGGTTGTGCGTGGATTCACGTCGCGCTACGGCGAGGTCGAGCAGAACGTCGCGACCGCCTTCGAGAAAGCCAAGGCCGCCGCACCCTGCGTGCTCGTACTGGAGGACCTCGACGTGCTGGTGCGAGGAGCGGCTCTGTCCGCGCTGCTCAACGAGATCGACGGGCTCGGCGCGGACACCGGCATCCTGACGTTGGCGACCAGCAACCACCCGGAGCTGCTCGACCCCGCCCTCGCCGACCGGCCAAGCCGCTTCGATCGCGTCTACCGGTTCGACGCCCCCGCTCCCCGAGATCGCCGTCGCTTCCTCGCGCACTGGAACGAGCGGATGCAGCCCGAGCTGCGCGTCGATGAGGCGGTCGTCGAGGACCTCGTCCTTCGGACCGACACGTTCTCGTTCGCCTTCCTCCAGGAGCTGGTGATGAGCGCCATGGTGCGGTGGGTCGCCGAGCCCGGGAAGCGAGCGATGCCCGAGCTGCTGCGTGCGGAACTCGACTCGCTCGTCATTCAGCGGCGGAAGGGGGCCGAGGCCTCCCCGCAGCGCAGTGAGGACGAGGCGGACGAATGCAGGCGACGGCTGCGCTAGGCCCGCGGCCCGCTCGCGTTCCCGTCAACCCTAGAGGGGCGCCGGCTGGACGCGGTGGCCGCGCTCGACGCTCCGTCGCTACGTCGAGGCCCTTGGCGGAGAGCTGGAAGTCGTGGCCGTCTTCCACGACAAGCGGATCGCGCTCAAGGGCGTTTAGCCCACCCGACCCGCCCTCGCGTCGAGGGCTCGAATCGCGTCATGCTGGCGTAGCTGCCAGCGCGGCATGCACCCGAGCCAGGTAGCGAACCCATGACCGTCGTCCCCATGAACCTTGTCCCGGGCGCTCGCGTGTTGGTCGTCGGCGCTGGCGGCGGCTTCGACTTCATGTGCGGATTGCCCATCGCAATCGAGCTCGAGGAGCGCGGCCACCCGACGTTCATCGCGAGCTACTCGTTCACGCACCTCCACGCCGTCCGGGGCGGCATCTGGCGGACGCCGGGGTTGCTCGAGGTGACGCCGGCCGCGGAG
The DNA here is from genome assembly GCA_020848455.1 of Polyangiaceae bacterium. GTDB lineage: Bacteria > Myxococcota_A > Polyangia > Polyangiales > Polyangiaceae > JACRDA01. The sequence continues at coordinate 1,012 of JADLAB010000671.1, read as the reverse complement.
TGCGACGACGACTACTTCCCTGAGCGACACCTGTCTGCGTGGTTCGCGGACGTCGTGGGCTTGGAGCGCCCGATCTGGTGCCTCGGCAAGGGCGCGGTCGCTGACACGCGCGAGAGCCTCGACTACCTCGTGGGCCAGCACGGGATCGACGCCGTCATCTGCGTCGACGGTGGGGTCGATGGGATCTTCCGGGGCGACGAAGCCGACCTGGGCACCCCATCGATGGACTCGGTCACGGTCCTTGCCACACACACTTGCGCCGCAGCCCAGAGGCTCTACGCCTGCACAGCATTCGGGGTCGAGGGCGCCGAGGGCACGGTTTCGCACGCCCAAGCCCTGGAGCGCATGGCCGAGCTGACTGCCCAGGGCGCGTTTCGCGGGGTCGGGGCGATCGTGCCCACGGATCCCGTGGGTCAGCGCTTCGTGGACGCAGCTCGCTACGTCTTCTCACGGACGCCGCCCCTTCGCCGCAGCATCATCGTCTCCTCCATGCTCGCCGCCCTTGGGGGAGCCCACGGACGCACGGCCGTGCACGAGAAGACGCGCGACCGCCCGCCCTGGATCTCGCTGCTCACGCTTCTCTTCTGGTACTTCGAGGCGGACGCCGTGGCCAAGCTCAAGCTCTTCTATGAGGACGCGCTCGAAGCCAGAACTCTCGGCGAGGTCGCAGAAGCGATCGAACGAGCGCGGACGCTCGCCGGGGTGAAGCCTTTTGTCTCGATCCCGATCTAGCGTTGCGCCGGCTCGGCCTGGGCACGCAGACCCGCGGGAGGTCGGATGCGGGCGCACTGCCGAAGGCGCACTACGGGCGCTGCTCCCAACTGCTCCCCTTCTCCCATGGCGCCCAGTTGCCCGCGACGCTCACTACACCGCGGTTCGAGCTGATGTCGGTGATCTCCTCATCGCGCGGCCGCTTGGTGAAACTCGCTGCGGCGTGATCGGCGGCGTTCACCGTTCACCAGCTGGGAGCTGGGCCCTGGCGGCTGGGAGCTGGTAGACGAGGCGGGCGCCC
>JADLAB010000670.1 GCA_020848455.1 Polyangiaceae bacterium | reverse complement strand
CGGCTCATCGCATCCTGGGGCTGGAGCAGGTCCCAAGGGTTTGGCTGTTCGCCAATTAAAGCGGTACGCGAGCTGGGTTTAGAACGTCGTGAGACAGTTCGGTCCCTATCTGCCGTGGGCGCAGGATACTTGAGGGGAGCTATCCATAGTACGAGAGGACCTGGATGGACGAACCTCTGGTGCGCCGGTTGTCTTGCCAAAGGCATAGCCGGGTAGCCATGTTCGGAACGGATAACCGCTGAAAGCATCTAAGCGGGAAGCCGGCCCCAAGATTAGGTATCCCGGACTTCGGTCCCTAAAGACCCCTTGTAGACTACGAGGTTGATAGGCCGGGTGTGGAAGTCGAGCAATCGGCGGAGCTAACCGGTCCTAATCGGTCGTGAGGCTTGGCCATGCTTCTAAGGTGCGTATGAGTGTTCATGCGCGGAGCTCGTTGCGAGCTTCGGCGCCATGCGACGAAGCGACCGCGTGAGCGGTTGACGAGATGGACGCAGAGTTATGAGGCGCGGCTGCGAGCTTGCTCGCAGTGGGTCGTATCGGTACGACCACGCACCGGATCCCGATCGGGGTGCGGTGTCCGCGTACTCGCAGGATTTCCGGTGGTGTTATCGCGAAGGTTCCACCCGATCCCATTCCGAACTCGGAAGTTAAGCTTCGCAGAGCCGATGGTACTGCCAGGGCGACTTGGTGGGAGAGTAGGTCGCTGCCGGGAATTACCGATGGACCCGCGTGACGCAAGTCACGCGGGTTTTTTTTTGGCCTCGAATTGACGCGGCGCGTCATGGCGATCGTGTCGGGGCTCGAGGCGTTGAAGGGCTGCCTTCGGGGGCGAAAGATCCCGGGATGTGGTGACCGCTCGGCGGGCGTTGCTACGCTTCGAAGATGGCTAGGCGGGTGCCTGGCGCGGACCGGGCGGAAGGGCGCATGCGGAAGAGGTTGGCGATCGCGCTTGCGATTGGGGCTGCGCTCGGCCTCGCCGCCGTGCTCGCGTTCCGCCCGATCGTGATGGCGCGCATCTCGGCGCGCGCGAAGGCGCTGGGGGCCCGGGTCGAGGTAGCGCACGTGGCGCCGACCTGGGAGGGGGTGCGGCTTCGGGGCATCGACGTGGAGCTCGAGGCGGTGCCGGGGGTCCACGTGCGGATCGAGGAGGCGCTCGTCGGCTGGACCAGTCAGCGTCCGAGCGAGATCGAGAGCGTCCGGGTGCGAGCGGTCGGACGGGTCGAGGAGCTCTGGGGTGAGCTCGAGCGGTGGCGAGAGACGCATCTGAAGGGTGGTGGCGACGGCAGCGGGAGCAGCCTCGAGCTGCCGCCCCTCGAGCTCGACTGGCAGGACCGGAGCGATGAGCCCGGGGCTGAGCTGCATGCGACCGGGGTGAGCGTCGAGCGCGGCGCGGGGCGGATGGCGGCGACTGCGCGCAAGGTGGCCGGGCGCATCGGAGGGCTCGAGCTCGAGATGTTGGGCGGGCGCGTGGCCGTGCGGCGCGACGCGGGCGTGCTGCAGGTCGAGGAGGTCTCGACCGAATCGCTGGTCGTCGCGCTCGGTGTCGGCGAGATGCGGGGGCTGCTCGGCGACGGGGCCGCGGAAACGGCCGCGCCGCCAGTGGGGGCAAGTACGAGCGGGGGCGCCGCGACGGGGTCCGCGGTTGCGGTGGGGTCCGGGGTTGCGACGGGGTCCGCGGTTGCGGTGGGGTCCGGGGTTGCGACGGGGTCCGGTGCTGCGACGGGGTCCGCGGCTGGGACGGGATCGGCGGCTGGGACGGGGTCCGCGGGCCCAGGGGCGAGCCCGACGGGTGCGCCGCGCGTCGCCGGGGCGACGTCGGGACCCGAGACGGTCGGGGGTGTCGATCGAGTGGGGCGGGCGCGCGAGCTCCGGGCCCTGGCGCTGCGCCTCGCCGCGCGCGTGGACGCGCTGCTCGCGCCGAATGCCAAGGTCGAGGTGCGGGGCATGCGGGCGACGCTGTCGGTCGGCGGCGACGACCTCAGCATCGGGCCGGGCACCCTCGCGGTGCGGCGGCACGAGGGGGCGCTGGTGGTGGCGCTCTCGCCGGAGACGGCCTCGGAGCCGTCGCTCACGTTCTCGGCGCGGGTGCCGCTCGGGGCCGCGGTGGATCAGAGCCTGAGCGCCGAGCTTCGGGGCGGACCCGTGCGCCTCGCGACGCTCGGCCTGCGCGAGGGCGATCTCGGGCTGCGCGACGTCGCGGCCGCCTCGCTCGAGAGCGAAGCTCGCCTCGTGCTCAGCGCGGACTGCGAGACCGTCAGCCTCGACGGGCGCGGCAAGCTGCACGAGCTCGGCTTCCAGCACGACAAGGTCGCCGGCCCCTCGGTGCTTCGGGGCATGGAGATCGCCTGGGCCGGCCGAGCCGAGGGGCGACTCGACGGCAGTCGCGTGCGGTTCGACGGGGTGGAGCTCGATCTCGGCGCCTTGCGGCTGCTGGTGAGCGGCACCTACGAGCGGGTCGCGCCTCTGGCGCAGCGGGTGCGACCGGGAGCGCGCCAGCCCGGCGCCGACGCGGCCGCGAGCCCGCCTCGCCCGTTCAAGCTCGACGCGAGCTTCGAATTACCCCTCGTCGGCTGTCAACGCGCCTTCGATTCTGTGCCGCCGGGCCTCGTGCCGGACCTCGCCGGCATGCGCTTCGCGGGGACCTTCTCGCTCAAGGGCGTGGCCAGCTTCGACACGCGCCAGCTCGACAAGGACTACAAGGTCGACTGGGACGGGACCAACAGCTGTCGTGTGGTCGAGGCTCCGCCCGCCATCGCGGCCGCACGCTTCCGCAAGAGCTTCCGGAAGGTGGTCTATACGCCCGACGGCCAGCCGCGCGAGCAGGACTTCGGACCAGGGACGCCGACATGGGCGCCGTACCGGGCCATCTCGCGCTTCATGGAGGACGCGGTCCTCACGACCGAGGACGGCCGCTTCTTTCGCCACCACGGCTTCGACAAGGAGGCGATCGTCAACTCGATCCGCGAGAACCTGCGCGTCGGTCGCTTCCAGCGCGGGGCGAGCACCATCAGCATGCAGCTCGCGAAGAACCTCTACCTGCGCCGCGACAAGACGCTGTCGCGCAAGCTCGAGGAGGTCGTCCTGACGATGTACCTCGAGCAGGAGCTCACCAAGCAGGAGATGATGGAGCTCTACCTCAACGTGGTGGAGTTCGGGCCGATGGTCTACGGCGTCGGACCGGCGGCGCGGCAGTACTTCCATTCCTCCGCGGGCAGCCTGTCGCTCGGCCAGGCGATGTACCTGTCCTCGGTGCTGCCGAGCCCGCAGGTGCATCATTTCGGCGCGGGCGGTGCCGTCAGCGAGGGCTGGATGCGACGGCTGCGCAGCTACATGAAGGTGCTGCACAAGATCAAGCGCATCAGCGACGAGGAGCTCGAGGCGGGGTTGCGCGAGACCGTGCTCTTCGGCTCGCCGAGCGCGATGCGCCCGGCCGACCCCGCGGACGGCGAAGGGGGCTCGGCGACGCCCTCCGAGGGCGTCACCCCGTCCCCCGATCCGTACGCAGAGGACGACGGCGCGCCGGCCCCTCCCACCTGGGTCGGGCCCGGCGGCTAGCCCGAATCGAGCGGCGCTCGGCCGTGACGTTCGAGCGCCATGACTTTCGCGCCCCAGGTCGAGCGCTCCGCGCTCGGCAGCCGGCCCCGAAACGCGCGCCGGCGCCGGAGCCGTGCGCCACGCGTCTCAGAACGGGATGTCGTCGTCGTCGCCGCTGTAGCCCTCGTTGAAGTTGCCCGGCGGCGGCTCGTGCCCGCCCTCGTCGAAGGCGGCGCGGTCGTTCGCGGGTGCGGCCGGGCGCTCGGGCGGCGCGCCGCGCTCGTAGTCCGGTGCGGCTCCGCGGCTGCGACCGGCCCCGCCCCCGCCCGTGAGCAGGATGTTCTTGGCGATGACCTCGGTCTTCCAGCGCTTCTGGCCGTCGCGCCCCTCGAAGCTCGAGGTGCGGAGCGAGCCCTCGACGAAGAGGCTCGAGCCCTTGGCGAGGATCTTCGCGAGCGCCTCGCCACGCTTGCCCCAGACGACGACGTTGTGCCAGTCGGTGCGCTCCTTGCGCGTGTTGGTCTGGTCGACGTACGTCTCGGTCGTCGCCAGGCGCAGGTTCAGCACCGACTGGCCGCCCTGGGTGTGGCGCAGCTCCGGATCGGCTCCGAGGTTGCCCAGGAGCATCACGCGATTCAGTCCTTCAGCCATGGTGCCTCTCTCTCCCTCGTCGGTGCCGAGTCCCTCGTTCGCGCCAAGCCCGGCCTGCCGAGGCTTGCGGCGGCGCGGGCCGCGCGCCGGGTGTGCGAGGTAAGCCCCCGATCGGGCCGCGTCAAGCCAGGAGCCTTGCGTCCCCGACCCCCTGGCAAACTCGCATGTCAACGACGTTGGCATGTGAGCCAATCGGGTTGGCTGACTCGGCCGTGCCGAGCGGCGGTTTTCGCAGTGATGACCGGGGCACGGGGCTTGCTTGGCAGCTCTCCCGATCGGTCCGGTCGCGCGGGCCTGCGTCCTCGGTCGCGGGTTGCGGTGGCGCCGGGAGGTGGAATCCGGCTGGTGAGGGTCACGCGGTTTCGATAGGATGGTCGCCGTTCGAGCAGGGGCTGCGCAATTCGGGCGCCTCGGCAGGGCGGCCCGCCGCCTGGACGGACTCGGAGTAGGGAAGATGCAAATGAAGAGCAGTGCTTGGCAGTCTGGCTCGAGGCTTGGCTGGCGGATCGGGCGCGTCGGGGCGCTCGCCGGGACCGTCGTGACGCTGGGCGCGTTGACCGCCCCCGGCTGCTTGAACCGGCCCATCGAGCCGGTCGAGCCGCGCACGACGTCGACCATCGTCGAGCGCCTCACCCAGAGCGCGGTCGACAAGATCGACCTCGTCCTCAACATCGACAACAGCCGCTCGATGGCGGACAAGCAGCGCATCCTCGAGCTCGCGGTGCCGAAGCTCATCGAGCCGCTCGTGAACCCGAAGTGCGTCGACCCCAAGGACGGGGACCTCGACTTCAACGACGACGGCACGCCGGACCCGGTCACGCAGCCCGCCGGGCCCCTCGAGGTGTGCCCGATGGTCACCGTCTCGGGCAGCCAGTTCCCGAGCAAGCGCGAGTTCGAGCCGGTCGTCGACTTCCACATCGGCGTCCTGTCGTCGAGCATCGGCGCGCACGGCGCGAACGTGTGCGATCTCACCCCGACCGAGAACGACCGCGGTCACCTCTTGTCGCGTACCGACGCGGCGACCCCGGGCACGCTCATCGACACCTATCCCTACGGCGATCCGGCCAACTACGGCTTCCTCGACTGGGATCCGACCGGGCTGAAGTCGACCCCGCCGGGCGAGGCGAGCCTCGCCAACCTCACCGACAACCTGCGCCAGATGGTCGTGGGCGTGGGCGAGGTCGGCTGCGGCTTCGAGGCCCCGCTCGAGAGCTGGTACCGGTTCCTGGTCGATCCGAACCCGTACAACACGATCGAGGTCCAGAAGATCAACAACGTCGACACGGCGGTCCTGATCGGCACCGACCAGGAGCTGCTCACGCAGCGCGCCCAGTTCCTGCGGCCCGACTCGCTCCTCGCGGTCATCATGCTGACCGACGAGAACGACTGCTCGATCCGCGACGGCGGGCAGTACTTCTTCGCGGGCCAGATCTACGCGCCCGGGACCACGTCGCCCTACCACTTGCCGAAGGCACGCGCGGCCTGCGCGACGAACCCGAACGACCCGTGCTGCCGCTCCTGCGGTCAGCCGGCGGCCGCCGGCTGCAACACCACGGACGATCCGTGCCCCGGCAACCTCGATCCGGTCGACGACCAGATCAACGTGCGCTGCTTCGAGCAGAAGCGCCGCTTCGGCATCGACTTCCTCCAGCCGCTCGACCGCTACGTGACGGGCCTCACGGCCGCCCTCGTGCCGGATCGCGCGGGCAACCTGGTGCAGAACCCGCTCTTCACGGATCTCGACCCGACCGACCAGAACTCGAACATCCGCGACGCCGGCCTCATCTTCCTCGGCGGCATCGTGGGCGTGCCCTGGCAGGACATCGCGCGCCGCGACGCGAACGGCGTGCCCAACCTGCTCACCGGTCTCGACGCGAGCGGCAACCCCGTCGGCGGTCTGCAGAGCGGTGACGAGCTCGTGTCGAACGGCACCTGGGACGTCATCCTCGGCGATCTGCTGAACTACGTGCCGCCGAGCGACCCGCTCATGGTCGAGTCGATCGACCCGCGCGTCGGGACCAATCCGGTCACGGGCGACGCGCTCGTGGGCGTGGGGCCGAACACGCCGACCAACCCCATCAACGGCAAGGAGTGGTCGGTCGTCAACAAGAAGGACCTGCAGTACGCGTGCGTCTTCGACCTCGGCGCGTGCGCGACCGCGGCCGACTGCGGCGGCGGCTTCAACTCCTGCGTGGCCGGGCGCTGCGTGCGCGACTGCACCAACACGAACATCCAGGGCTGCGACTGCGCCGATCCGGCGAACGACAACCCGCTCTGCTGGAACGGCTCGGCCTTCGGCACGGACCAGTACGGCGCCAAGGGCTACCCCGGCCGGCGCGAGCTGCACGTGCTGAAGCAGCTCGGCGATCAGGGTATCGTCGGCTCGATCTGCCCGGCGCAGATGGACGACGACACGGCGCCCGACTTCGGCTACACGCCCGCCGTCCAGGCGATCGTGGACCGGCTGAAGCAGGCGCTCGGTGGCCAGTGCCTGCCGCGCTCGCTGACGGCCAACCTCGAGGGCCAGGTGCCGTGCCTCATCATCGAGGCGAAGCAGGCCGTCGACGGTTGCTCGGGCGGTGCGGGCTCGCGCCGGCCGGTGGCTCCGGAGAACCAGGCGGCGGCCGACGCGGCCGCGGCCGACCCGGCGAACCCGGGCTGGAAGGAGTACTGCGAGATCATCCAGCTCTCCGGCGCAGAGCTCGACAAGTGCCAGAACGATCCGGCCGACGACGGCACGATCGACGGCTGGTGCTACGTCGACCCGACGACGGTCCCGCCGGTCGGCAACGCGGAGATCGTGGCGAGCTGCCCGTCGACCGAGAAGCGCATCATCCGCTTCGTCGGCCAGGGCAAGGGCGCTCCGGGCGCGACGCTGTTCATCACCTGCGCCGGTGAGTGAGCGGCCGGGCCGCGCGGAACCGAACCCGCGGCGCTAGCGTGTGCCCCGCGTGCCCCCGTGTCTCACGACGCGGGGGCACGTTTCTTTTGTGCGGCGGAGAAGGTCGGCCGTCGTGGGCGAGCCGACGGCGGCGCTACAGCGCGAGCTTGTAGCCGCAGCCGTAGACCGTGAGGATGTGCTCCGGTTTTTCGGGGCGGCGCTCGAGCTTCTTGCGCAGCTTGACGATGAAGTTGTCGACCGTGCGGTTCGAGGAGCTCGCCTCGAGACCCCAGATCTTGTCGAGGATCTCGTCGCGCGACACCGGCTGGCCGAGCCGCTCGTGGAGCAGGCGCAGCACGCCGACCTCGTAGAAGGAGAGCTGTTCCGAGCGCTTGCCGCGCGTCACCTGGTGGCTGGAGAGGTTGACCAGGGCGTCGCCGATGTGGATGACCTCCGGCGCGCCGTCGCTGGCCGGGCGCTCGGCGCGGCGGAAGATCGCGCGCAAGCGCGCGATGAGCTCGCCCACGCTGAAGGGCTTGGTCACGTAGTCGTCCGCGCCGGCGTCGAGGCCGCGGATCTTGTCGGCCTCCTGGCTGCGCGCGGTGAGCATGAGGATGGGCACCAGGCGATCTTGCTGGCGCAGCACCTCGCAGACCTTGAAGCCGTTCATGTCCGGCAGCATGAGGTCGAGCACGATCGCGTTCGGCCGCTGGGTCTTGGCGAGCGCCACGCCCTCCCGACCGGTGGAGGCCGAGGCGACGATGAACCCCTCGAAGGCGAGCGCGTCGGAGAGCCCGAGCACGATCTGGGGCTCGTCCTCGATGATGAGGATCTTCTTCCTGACCGCGGCCACCGTGGCCGGACTATAACGTGGTGGCTCCGTGCGCCGGCGAAAAACACGCGGCACCGCCGCGGGGCGCGCCACGCTCAGCGGCGTGCCAGCACGTTGCGCGGGTCGCAGGGCACGCTCACCGAGGGTTGCAGGAGCGAGCTCAGGTGCCGGCCGAGCGTGGCCTCGCGCGCGAGCTTGCGCACCTCGAAGTAGAGCTCGCCGGGCGCGTCTTCTTCGCCGGCGTAGCCGACCACGGCACCGCGCGCCAGCTCGGCGCCGGCGACGACGCCGGGGCCGGGTCGGCTCAGGCGCCCGTGCACGAGCGCGTAGCTCTGCTCGCCGTCGGTGTCCTGCACGCGGTGGAGCGTGACGACCGTGATGCCGTAGAGCTCGCCGACGAGCGCGACGCGCGTGGCCGCGATCTGTCCCTCGAGCTCGAGGCTCTGGACGGTGACGGAGGTCCCGAGCTCGAACGACACGCCGCGGGGCGGAGCACCGGGCTCGGCGCTCGCCTCGCTCGCGAGCTCGAACGCCGCGACGGGCAGCTCGTAGAGCTCGAAGTCGGCCGGGCGGTCGGGCATGCGCGCGATCCACTCCTCGGCGTCGCCGATGCGGAGCTCGGCCCGGGCCGGCGGCCCGGATGCGAGCCGCCCGAGCCGCGCGCCGCGCGCCGCGTCGCGGGGCAGGGGCAGGCAGGCGCTCGGCCGCGCCGCGAACGGCGGGGTGTCGGGAACCGTGCCGGGCGGGCAGGGGCGGTCCGCGTCGCGCCCGCTCGCCGCGGCGCTCGCCGCCTCGCGGGGTGGGGCGAGCGTGTGGGGCGTCGCGGCCGGCGCGCCCACCGCGGCGAGCAGGGCCACGGCGACGGCTGCGCGGACGAGGGCGTGCATCGCACGAGCTATAGCGCAGCGCCGACGGCGCCGCGAAGGCCCGGCCGGTGGATGGGGTCACCACCCGGACGAACCCGGGCCGCCCGGCCCCGCACCTGGCGGTGGGCCGGCGACCGCGCCGCGCAGGACGCCCCCCGCGATGCCTCGCTCGCACCGTGCGACTTGCGTCAGCTCTGCGCCGCTATTACGCGACCCTCATGGAGTCCACAGTAGCGGCCTCGCTGAAGAAGCTCTTCGACGCCGAGCGGCACGCGCGGCACCTGCACGACGAGCTGGCGAGCGCCCCGCGCGGCGACGTGCTCGCCGCGGTGCGCGCGGCGGTCACCGAGGCGACCGGGGGCAAGGGCGAGGTGCTCGAGCCGGACGAGGCGAGCCTGCGGCTCGTGTGCGTGGCGCGGCTGCTCGGCGAGTTCGAGGGCCCCGAGGTGGTCGACGGGCTCATCGACATCCTCGCGAGCGAGCACCCGGACGCGCGCAGCGAGGCAGGCGAGCAGCTGCAGGGGCTCGCCTTCGATCGCTTCCGCGAGGTGGCGCTCGGCATCGAGCGCGCGCTCGGCCGCCTCCCGCAAGACTCGCCCGCGCTGGTCGAGCTTCCCTACGTGCTCGTCGAGGTGCCCGAGGGCGGCGTGTTGAAGCTGCTCGAGCGCTTCCTCGCGCTCGAGAGCGCCGACGCCGTGGCGGCGGCGATCGAGGCCTGTGTCGAGGTGGGCGATCCGGCGGCGGTGCGCGCCCTGCGGCCGCTCGCCGAGGACGAGCGCAAGACGGCCATCGTCGACGACGAGGGGGTGGACGAGGTCACGATCGGGGATCTCGCGGCCGACGCCATCGAGCTCCTGTCCGGTGCCGGAGAAGACGGGGCCGGCGAGGGATGAGCCTCGGACAGGCGCTGTCGGCGGCCGACGCGGAGCTGTTCGACTCCGTCGTCGTGCCGCGCTACCTCGAGGCCTTCGTCCGCCCCGCGTCGGCGATGCTCATCCCGTTCAGCCCGGCCATCGTCGCCGTCGTGGGCTGTCGCACCGGCTTCGCGCCGAGCGTGGTGCTCGAGACGCTGCCCGAGGCGGTGATGTACGCCGTGGACGCCTCGCCGGCGGCACTCGACCGCGCCAAGACGCGGCTCGCCGCGAGCAACCAGGTGCACTTCTACCACGCGGCCGAGCTGCCCTCCTCGCTGCCGTCGCAGAGCTGCACCCACGCCATGGCCGTGCACCCGCTCGGCGTGCGCGGCGACTACAGCGAGACGCTCGCGGAGCTCTACCGGCTGCTCGCCCCGGGCGGTCAGATGGTGGTGGCGATGCCGCTGCGCGGCTCCTTCCCCGAGATCTACGACATGCTGCGCGAGTACGCCCTGCGCCACGAGCAGCCGCACTTCGGCGAGATCGTGGACACGGCAGCGGCCGCTCGCCCCAACCCCGAGACCCTGGGCGAGCAGTGCGAACGGGCCGGCCTCGCCGAGGTGGACATCGGCGTCGATCTCATGGCCGTCTCCTTCGACGACGGGCGCAACTTCCTCGAGGACCCGATCGCGCGGCTCGTCGTGTCGCCCGACGTGCGCTCCTCGCTCGGACCGCACGACGGCGTCGAGCCGGCGATGGCCTACGTGGCCGAGGCGGTCGGCAAGTACTGGAGCGAGATCGGCTTCGATCTCACGGTCAACATCGGCTGCGTGACCGCACGCCGGCCGACCTGAGCGGCAAGAGACCACCACGGAGACGCAGAGACACGGAGAGCTGCACGGAGCCGGCAACGTTCGGAGGCCCCGCCGTGTCGCGCTCCGTGCTTCCGTGCCTCCGTGGTTGCGGTCGCTCCCGCTTCCGCGCGACCTTCGACTCCCTAGTCGCCCTCGTACTCGCAGCGGGCGCAGCAGGTCTCGTACACCGTGATGCGCCGGAGCGACGGGACGGCGGGCAGCAGGCGGACCCAGATCCAGCGCGCCAGGTTCTCGCTCGTGGGGTTGTCGAGGCCCTCGACCTCGTTGAGGAGGCGGTGGTCGAGCGCGTCGTAGAGGGGCTCCCACGCGTCGTGCAGCTCGCCGAAGTCGATGAACCAGCCGGTCTCGGGATCCACAGGACCCGCGATCGCGACCTCGATCTTGAAGCTGTGGCCGTGGAGGCGGGCGCACTTGTGGCCAGCCGGCACCTTGGGCAGCCGGTGCGCCGCCTCGAAGCGGAACTCGTGCACGAGCGTGACGTTCATGAGGCGCCGCTTGTAGCACGCCGTGCGTGCCCGCGCCGGGGGCGAACGGCAGCGGCGCCGGGCGGCGAGTGGTCAGCGCCCCGCCGCGCCGGAGATGACGACCGCCAGGACCACGAGCCAGGCGACCACGCCGAGCATGAACAGGATGAGGATGAGCTTGTCGTCACGCCAGCGCGTGCGGAGCGGGACGAGGTCGCGCTCGGGCAGCATGACGTCTTCCATGAGCGGGTGGATCGGCAGGCCGCCGGGGGTCGGCGTGCCCGAGCCGTGCGGTGGGCCGAGGCCGAGGCGCGCGAAGTTCTCCATGCCGTAGCGCAGGCGCTGGCCGGTGCCGGGCACGGCCGCGCCGATGGCGAGCGCACGCATCCACGGCACGCGCTCGAAGGTCGTGGCGAGCGTGAAGACCTTGAGAAAGGTCTGCACCCTGGCGACGAGGTGGCGCGCCTCGTAGAGGTGCTGCAGCGCGCGCGAGCGCACGTCGGGCGGGTCCTCGCCGAGCAGCTTGTGAAAGCACATCGCTTCGATGCGCGAGATGAGCCCCTCGACCGCAGCGCTGATCTGCTTGCCCACCTCCGGGCTCGGAGGCCCGGGCGGCAGCGAGATGCCCCACGGATCTTCCTTGCGCCGCTCGGGCCGCCACTGGAAGGCATCGCCGAAGCCCCAGAGCGTGTCGTAGGCGCTGACGAGCACGTACACGGGCACGTCGGCGTCGAGGTAGCCCATGATCTCGGAGAGGTACGTGCGGTAGGCCTTGCCCGTGGCCTCGATGGTGGACTCGTCGGAGTCGGCGAGCATCGCGGCGCTCAGCACCACGACGACGCCGTCCACGGCCTCGCGCGGGCGCTTGCTGCGGAGCTCGTGGCAGAGATCGCGCAGGTTCTCGCGCAGGCGCTGGGGGCCGAACACCGTCGCGCCGGGCTCGACGAAGACGGCGCTCGCGCTCATCCAGTAGGTGCAGAGCTGCTGCGGCAGACCGAGCTCGAGCGGGCGGTCGCCGGCCGGCCACTTGAGGTTCATCGAGCGGATCGCCGTCGAGCGCCCCGAGCCCGGGTCGCCGACGACGAGGTACCACGGCAGGCCGTAGACGCCGCCCTGCGGGAAGGCCTGCAGCTGGGCCTTCTGGACCTTGGCGATCTCGTAGGAGAAGGTGCTCATCGGAGGCGCCCCGCCAGGATGATCGCGACCGCGATGCAGCCGGAGATGGCGAGGACCGCGGCGATGGCGCGGCCGACCCAGACCGACCGGTACCAGGGGGTCTTCCAGAAATCGAGGTTCTCGATCTCGTCCTTGCGCACCTTGCGGATGGCGCCGCCCGTCCAGTCGCGGTCCGGATCGACGCCGAGCTGCAGGCCGAGCTCGCGCCGCAGCTGCACGACGGCGTACTGGTCCGCGCCGGGCAGGCCGTAGCAGCCCGTGAAACCGGCCCCGAGCACGGCGGCGTAGGTGCCGAGCACCGAGCGCGGGCCCGTGCGCACGCGCTGCAGGCGCTGGAACACCTCGACGCCGGCGTTGTTGCTGTTGTGCCGCTGGGCCTGGAGCGGCGCCTGCTGCCAGGTCATGCGCAGATCGGGCAGGCTCATCGCGACCTCGTCGATGAAGGCCGCCAGGGCGAAGAGGCCGTCGTCGACGCTCTGCACCGGGAGCTGCTCGGCCTCTTGCGAGCGCTTGAGCTCGTTCAGGAGGTAGTTGGCGTGCTGGTGCACGACGTCGGCGCGGGGCCGCTGCGGGCTCAGCCGCAAGAGGCACGCCCAGAGGAGCACGTCCTGACCGAAAACACCGATTGTCTGTTCCACGCGACCCGCAGCTTAGATAGAAAGCAGGTCCCCGAACAAGGAGACAACGCCGTGCCGCAAATCGAACGTGTCATCGCCCGGGAGATCCTCGACTCGCGTGGCAACCCGACCGTCGAGGTCGAAGTGTTCACCGAGAGCGGCCACGGCGTCGCCGCGGTGCCGAGCGGCGCCTCGACGGGGGAGTTCGAGGCCATCGAGCTGCGCGACGGCGACCCGAAGCGCTACCTCGGCAAGGGCGTGCGCCAGGCCGTGCGCAACGTGGAGCAGGCGCTCGGGCCGGCCGTCGCCGGGCTCGACGCGCTCGATCAGGCGGGTATCGACCGGGTGCTCATCCAGGCGGACGGCACACCGAACAAGGCCAAGCTCGGCGCGAACGCCATCCTCGCCGTCTCGATGGCGACGGCCCGGGCCGCGGCCGACGTGGTCGGCCTGCCGCTCTGGCGCTACCTCGGCGGCGCCGTCGGGCGCGTCCTGCCGACGCCGATGATGAACGTCTTGAACGGCGGCATGCACGCCGACAGCGGGCTCGAGATCCAGGAGTTCATGGTGCTGCCCCACGGCGCGCCGAGCTTCGCCGAGGCCCTGCGCATGGGCACCGAGATCTTCCACAAGCTGAAGGCCCTCTTGAAGAAGGACGGTCAGGCGACCTCGGTCGGCGACGAGGGCGGCTTCGCGCCGCGGCTCGCCTCGAACGAGGCGGCGGTCGAGTACCTCGTGCGCGCCATCGAGGCCGCGGGCTACGAGCCGGGCAAGGACGTGAGCCTCGCGCTCGACGCGGCCCTGTCCGAGTTCTACGACAAGGCGACCGAGCGCTACACCTTCGACAAGGCGCCGCGCACGCGCGAGGAGATCGTCGAGACCTACGCGCGCTGGTGCGAGAAGTACCCGCTCGCGTCGATCGAGGACGGCTGCGCCGAGAGCGACGACAAGGGCTGGCGCCTGCTCACCGACCGGCTCGGCGGCAAGGTGCAGCTCGTGGGCGACGATCTGTTCGTCACGAGCCCCGAGCGCCTGACGCGCGGCATCCGCGACGGCATCGCGAACGCGATCCTCGTCAAGCTGAACCAGATCGGGACGGTGACCGAGACGCTCGACTGCGTGCGCACGGCGCAGCGCGCGGCCTACGCGAGCATCATCTCGCACCGCTCGGGCGAGACGAGCGACACCTTCATCGCCGACCTCGCCGTCGCCACGAACGCGGGCCAGATCAAGACGGGCAGCCTGTCGCGCTCGGACCGCGTGTCGAAGTACAACCAGCTCTTGCGCATCGGCGAGCAGCTCGGCGCGAGCCAGATCTACGCGGGCAGGGGCGCGCTCGCGCGCTCGCTCCACGCGCACTGACGCGCGTGCGCGAGCGCGTGCTCGTGCTCGACGGCGCACTCGGGAGCGAGCTCGCGCGGGCCGGCGTGCCGACCCCCGCGCCGCTCTGGAGCGCGTGGGCCCTGTTGCATCGACCGGAGGCCGTGCTCCGCCTGCACCGCGCGTACGCCGCGGCCGGCGCCGACGTCCACACGACCGACACCTTCCGGGCCACGCGGCGCGCGCTCCGGGCGGCGCTCGCGCGGGCGCGGGCGCGCGGCCGGGACGATCCCGCGGTGCGGCGCGCGCTCGCGCGCTATCCCGAGCTCGTCGCCGACGCGGTCGGGCTCGCCCGCGCGGGCGCGCGGTCGGTCACGCGGCCTCGCCAGCGCGTGGCCGGCAGCCTCGCCCCGCTCGAGGACTGCTACCACCCCGAGCGGAGCCCACGGCACGCGCGCGTCGAGCACCGGGCGATGGCCCGGGCGCTCGCGCGGGCGGGGGTGGACCTCATCCTCTGCGAGACCTTTCCGCACGTGGGCGAGGCCTTGGTCGCCGTCGAGGAAGCCGTCGCGACCGGACGGGAGACGTGGGTCTCGTGGTCGCCGGGGCCGCGCGCGCGGCTGCTGACGCCGCTCGAGATCGGGCGCGGCGCCGAGCGCGCCGCGCGCGCCGGGGCGAGCGTGTGCCTCGTCAACTGCCTGCCGCCCGAGGCCTCGCTCCCGTACCTCGCCGCGCTCCGCGCGGTCGGCGTGCCGTTCGGGATCTACGCCAACGTGATGGGGCGCGCCGCGCTCTCGCCGCGCCGCTACGCCGCGTGGGCGGCGCGCTGGGTGGACGCGGGCGCGAGCGTCGTCGGGGGCTGCTGTGGCGCGGGGCCGGCGCACGTGCGGGCGGTGCGGGAGGTCGTCGGGTAGTTCCGCCCGGAAGGGAGCGAGCGCCACGGAGTCACGGCACGGAGCGCGACACGGAGGGGCCTCTGAACCCTGCCGGCTCCGTGCAGCTCTCGGTGTCTCGGTGTCTCGGTGGTTGTCGCTTTCTGGGCCTCGCAGGCGCCGCGTGGGCGTGTCCGAGCACCTGTCCGTGCCCGTGCGAGCACCTCGCGGGAGGCGGAGGCGCGCGTTGGCGAGCCTGGGTAGCGGCTCGCGGAGCCGACCGCGCGCCTCGGGCGACCTGGTGGAGCGGCTCGCGGAGCCGACCGCGCGCCTCGGGCGGCCTGGTGGGGCGCGTCGCGGAGCCGGACGAGCGCCTCGCGGGACACGGAGGAGCACCTCGCGACCGGCGGAAGGTGGCCGAGAATCGCAGGGATAGCCCCCTCGCGTCGCTCGGTGAGGGCTCTTTGGCACCCGCTCGTGGCGCGACGCGCCATGGGTCGACCGGCTCGAGGCACGGACGTGTAATGCCCTGTAATGGACGGGCGGCCGCGGGGCGTGCTCAGTTCGACCCATCATCCAGGAGGTGGATCGTGACGTTCGACATGCGACTCGTGAAAAAGGGGCGCTCCGAGCCCTTGGCAGGCCTGACCGAGCAGGCGCGCTATCACATCGGACTCGCGAAGCAGCATGCGGCGGTGCTCGAGGAGAACGGCTGGGCCCCGGCGGACACGGCCGCCCTCGAGGTGGGCGTGGACGCAATCGACACGAAGGCAGCGGCCAAGGGCGAGGCGGCCGACCTGAAGCTCCGGGCGTCGGAGCGCGAGGGAACGTCGATCGACGACGCCAAGGCGTTCGTCCGTCGCCTGCGCAACGCCCTGCCGAAGGCCCTGCGCGCGGGTGCGCCCGAGGGAGTTACCGCGGCGTCCTTCGAAGCGGGCGCCACGCTCGGCCGCTCGACGCCGAAGCTGAGCGACTACCTGAACCGCATCCGCCCGAGCGTCGTCAAGCTCGACGAGGCCCTGAAGCGCTCCTTCAAGCAGGCGCTCGCCTCCACCCAGCTGGACGCCGTCAAGCAGGCCCTCGACGCCGCCGACGCCCGGCAGGAGGTCGCCGTCGCGACCCTGCCCGACGAGACGAAGAAGGTCTACGAAGCGAAGGGCCGGGTGCTCGAGCTCATCGAGGACCTCAACCGCGATGCCAAGATCGCGTTCGACGGTGACGCCGACAGCATCGCGCTCTTCAACAAGGACATCCTGCTGCGGGCGCGCAGGGTCCGAAAGAAGACGGAGCCGACGGCGTAGCAGCCCCGCGCGGCAGCGCGCGCGGTCTGAAGCTGCCGCACGCGCTGCGCTGCCCGGTGTCTTGACGGTCGCCGGCGTGGGGCGTGTACTCGAGTGAGCAAGGCGAGGAAGATGGCGGAACGGCGCGGACTCGCGGGGTCGTTGCTGGCGCTCCTCGGCCTCGCCGGCGCGGGCTGCCGACCGGACACGTGCGCTTCGCCGTGCCCGCCGGTCATCACGGTCGGGGAGCTCTGCAAGGCGTCCAACGCGTGCACGATCGGCGGCGGCATCGTGTCCAACCTGTGGAACGCAACGCTCGGCCCGTCGCAGGCACTCGTCGTCGAGCTCGGGTATCTCGACATCACGGAAACGCCCGACCTCGTGCTGTTCACGTTCTTGTGTCAGACGCCGCCGCCGGCAGGAGAAACCGGGCCGCTGCCGGACACCTTCCTCGTCACCATGAACGGCGTGGTGGGCGAGCACGTTGCGCAGAGCCCAAGGCGCTCGCTCTACGACATCGACGTGCGGTGGCCGGTCCTGCCAGCGGCGCCCCGAACGCTCGTGATCGCACGAACCGACAGCACGAACTGCGATCTCACCGCTCTTGCCGCGACCTTCGTCGATGCGGACTGCGAGAATGCCCATCCAGCAAGCTGCGAGTAGCCGTGCGGCCATCGCTTCCACGACACGGCGACACGGGAGGAGATGATGCGACACGCGACGTGGTGGTTCGTTGCTCTGGTGGCGCTCGGACCAGCGGGGTGCGCGCCGTCGCCCGCCGAGGAGAACGTGGCGATCGCGCAGCAGGAGATTCTCCACGGGACACTCGATGAGGCCGAGACATACTCGGGCGTCGTGTACATCGACTTCGAGGGCCTGCCGGAACCACAGAAGGGATGGTGCTCCGGGGTCATGGTCGGCCCGTGGTGGGTGCTCTCGGCGTCTCATTGTTTTCGGGACGGCCGAGATCTGGCTGACTTCAGGGTCATTGCTGGCCATCTGCACCCTGAGCTCACGGAACAGATTAGGTCGCACTCGCTGGCCGTCAGCGGCCTCGTCCTCCGCAAGGTCGGCGACGAGGTCGTCGATTCCAGCGACACGAACCTCACGGCGCAGGACATGGCGCTGTTCCGCCTGGACGCGCCGATGCCGCGCTCGCTGGCGCGTCCGATCCACCCGCCGTATCTCGATCCGGTGGCGGAGTGCGCGAACCCGATCGTCGGGACGATCGTCGGCTACGGTGCCGGTACGATCGCGCCCGGCTACGAGTGCCCGTCGAGTGGCAGGTTGAGGCGCTACCGCCAAGGCGTCGAGGGCTGGGAGCGGGAGCTCGAGGACAGCGGATCGCACTTCGACCACGACGAGGCCTGGCTGTTCGACAAGGACTATGCGGGCAACGAGCCGTGCAACGCGTACTACGGGCCGGTCGCCGGGGACTCGGGTGGCGCCCTCATCGAGGACGCGACCGGGCGCTTGTGCGGCGTCGACAGCGGCACGGAGCTCCCGGACGCGGGGCTGTCTCCGTCGACCTACTGGGTCACCAACCGGTACGCGGGGATCGACAGCAACCTCAACTCGTCCGGCAACCCGCTCTTCTCGGGCGGCGCCGGGTGGGTTCTCCAGCAGACGATCCACGGTCACGGCATCCTCGACCCGAAGGGCTGGTGGGAGGGCGAGTGTCCGAACGCGACGCATGCGTGCGAAGACTGGGGAGACTGCGACGACACGGACACCGACGGGGACGGCGTCATCGACGCGTGCGACGACTGCATCTTCGTTCACAATCCAGAACAGCTCACCGAAGACGACGATCCAGACCACAACCACCACGGTGCCGCCTGCGACGTCTGCCCGGGCAGGAGCTACGACCAAGACGTGCTCAAGGGCAACGCGAACGGAGAGGTAGAGCTCGCCGTCTACGACGATGAGGCCACGCGCACGCCGGTGTTGCCGATCGGCCTCGACTTCTTTGCGGAGCAGACTCGGTACCTCGACACCTTCCGGCCGCGGGTGTGCGACGCGGCGCCGACGCCGAATGGCGCGCTCACGAGCCAACCAGGCGGCCTCCCCGACGCGTCGCTACCGGCCATCATTCCCTGCGCGATCCCGAGCCCGGACTGCAACTGCCCTGTCGTGAACGGCGTGTCGGCAACGTGCGCTTGGGACATCCAGAACCGTGTCGAGCTGAAGCCGCTGTCCGGGGGCGCTCCGGGCGCGCCGCAGGGCGGCGATGTCTGGGTCGGCATGCGGTACTGTCAGTGCGTCGGCTTCGACACGACGACGCTGGCCGGGCGCGCAGGCTGCCGGAGCTCCGGGCAGTGTCCCGCGCCGGAAGAGGCCGACTACCTCGGGGTTGCGCCGCTCAACCCGTGGCGCCGCATCGGGACGCAGCCGAGCTCGCTGCCCGCTCAGGATCATCCCGCGCCAGGCACGGAGTACGCCGTACCGATCGGCGGCCACCTCGACTTGGTATGGCAGTTCCTGGACCTCGGGAGCGATCTCGATACCTTCACGGATGGCGGCGGGCACCCCGTGCGATTCGCGCCGAAGCCGGGCATGCTGTGGTTCTCGCTGCGGAGCGTGCCGCCCGGGGTGAGCGGTCAGCGCGTCGCGCGCTTCGGTCACACGTACGCACCCGCGAACGCATCCGCTGAGCTCAGGGTCCAGGGGCCGACGCAGATCCTCGCCAGCGACATCGAGTGGCACATCGCGAAGTTCTGCCCGGGGTGTCCCGAGGG
>JADLAB010000669.1 GCA_020848455.1 Polyangiaceae bacterium | reverse complement strand
GGGCTCGACTGCGCGGATTGGCATTATACGGGGGACAAGACCGCCATCACGACGACGGCCCCGATTGCGATGGTGCTCGAGTCGGGGGCGGGGGCGACCTCGCTCGCGGACTTTGCGCTCACGGCGGCGAATGGGGGTGTGGCCGGGGAGAGCTCGATCGCCGTGATTGCCGCCGCCGCAACGGCGACCCTGTCGCGGGTGGACGTGGTCGCCGGTGACGGTGTCGCGGGCAACGTAGGCGACAGTCCTGCGCAGAATCCCGCACTCAACGGCAGCGACGGCCACGATGGCGTCGACGACCCCGCACACCTGTGCAGCGGACCGCCGACCATCAACGACGGAGGTCTGCCGGCCACCAAGACTTGCGGGGCGGATGTGGTGGACGGGGGCGCCGGCGCGATTGGCAACGTCGGCGGCGGGAACGTCGACGGCGACCCCGGCCTGCCTGCGGTCGGCGGTGGTGCCGGCGGCATTGCAGGCGCCGCATCATGTGGCAGCGGTGGAGCGGGTTCTCCTGGTTCCGACGGCCTGCCTGGCGGTGACGGCGCCGGCGCTGCTGCAGTCGGGACCCTCACTGCTAGTGGCTTCGAAGGAGCCGCCGGGACAGTCGGCACCATGGGCCACGTCGGCGGCGGCGGCGGTGGCGGGCGAGGTGGCGGCTGCCAGACCGGCTCGGCCGGGCCGCCTGGCGGCGGCGGCGCGAGCGGGGGCTGCGGTGGCGTACCCGCAGGTGCAGGAGGCGCGGGTGGCGCTTCGATCGCCATCGCGGCGGTCGGGGCGACGCTGACGTTGACGGACGTGGCGATCACGACCGGATCCGGCGGCGACGGTGGCGCCGGCGGCAAAGGGCAACAAGGAGGCTCCGGCGGCGTGAATGGCGGAAACGGAGCCGCTGCCCCCGCCTGCGGTGGCGGCGCAGGCGGCAACGGCGGCGACGGCGGGGACGCCGGCGGCGGGCGTGGCGGCCATTCGGTCGGCATCGCAAGGACCGGTGCGGGCACCGTCGATGCGATGAACGTGACCTACACGGTCGGGACGCCGGGCGGAGGGGGATCGGGCGGCGACGGAAAGGCCGCGCTCGCTGGAGCGTCCGGCCAGGCCTGCCAGGTTCTCGACTTCGACGCCTCGACTTGCACGCCCCCTTGAGCCCCCCTGAGCCCCCTGAGCCGACCTCAAGCACCCACTGCCTTCGCCACCGCGCGGTCGACGTCCCCGTAGAACACGATGTCGAGCTTCTCGGCGACCTCCTCGGGCAGGCCGGCCACTTGCGACTTGTTGCCGATGGGCACGAGCCCTCGGAGCGCGCCGTTGTCGAGGGCGATCTGGAGCGCCTCTCCGATCGACGGCAGCATCTTGATGTTGCCCTGAACCGAGACGTCGCCGAGGATCACCGTGCCGGGCTGGACCGCCCGATCCTGGAGGGCCGACACGATCGCCACGTAGAACGCGACGCCGCAGTCTCCATCCGCGCCGCCCCCCGACAGATCGACGCCTTCGACCGCGAAGTCCTTCTGCGCGAGCCCTTGCGCGAGACCCTGGCGCTCCTTCACGGACTGGAGGAGCGACCATGCGCGGAGCAGCGACTCCTTCATGCCCTTCTGCATGCCGGACGGAGTGCGCAGCTTGCCCGTCCCCGTGGCGGTCGCGACCTCGAGCCTGACGAGGCCGACCCGCGACTCCTCGTCGACGAAGGCCGTGTACACGGTGCCCGGCGGGAGCGGATCGGGCGAGATCGCGCCCTTGCCGCCCTGCTCGGGGACGGCGACCACCGCCTCACGACCGTCGACGGCATCGATGAGCGTGAAGGTCGTCTTGTTGAACTCGAAGGAGCCCCGCTTCTTGAGCTGCTCCTTCACGCGCCGGCGCCCCTCCATCGCGAGCTCGAGGCATGCGCGTAGGCCGCTCTTGTCGGCGTCACCCGCGGGGTGCAGGAGCTTCAAGAGGCCGCTCACGCTGCGCTTGATGCCGTTCGCGTCGCGACCCTCCACGTGCGAACCGAGCCGGAATCGACCCTCGAGCGCGTCGAAGCGGTTCTGCTTGCGGAGCACCCGGAACGCCTCGGCGAGGTAGTCCGTCACGAAGCCGTAGTGCTCGGTCAGAATGGCCTTCGAGTTCTTCGGCACTTCCCAGCCGGGCATGTAGAAGTGAAAGCGGTCGATCACTGCTAGGTCGAACTCCTTCGGCAGGGGCTGGAAGAGATCGGTGCCCGCGTTCGCGACCAGCACCTCGACCGGGTGGTTCAAGTTGCCGACGAACACGAGCGAGGCGTCGGCGTGCACCTGCGTGACGCCACGGCTGAAGCGCCCGTTCGCCATGTAGTCCTTCATGATCTGAATGGCGTCGGGGTCCGTCACCTTCATGCCGCCGACCTCGTCGAAGGCGACGACGTCCCAGTGCCCCACGAGGCCCACCTTGCGGCGCGCGTTGTTGTAAAAGAGGTTCGCCGTGCTCGCCTTGCCGCCCGAGACGAGAATGGCGTAGGGCGAGATCTCCGAGAAGGCGTAGCTCTTGCCGGTACCGCGCGGTCCGAGCTCGATGAAGTTGTAGTTCTTCTCGACGAAGGCGACGAGCCGCGTGAGCATCAGCATCTTCTGGCGCGCGTCGAGCCGAGCGGCCTCGAGGCCCACGCTGCGAGTGAGCACGTCGAGCCACTCTTCGGTCGAGAAGGTCCGACGCCCCGCACAGAACTCGTCGAAGTCGAAGCGCGCGAGCTGAATGGGCTTGATGTCGACGACGTGGAACGGGCTCGCGCCCTTGCCCTGCTCGTCGGGCGCGACGAACTCGAGATCGATCATCGCCCAGATCCCGCCTTCGAGCAGCCGCTCGTAGCGCCGGTGGAAGTCGTCGGCGATGTGGATGCGCGCGTAGCCGAAGTTCTCCATCGCGGCCCAGTACTTCGTTTCGCTCGGCATGAAGCGCACGTCGATGCGGTCGATGAAGCGGTGCCGGCCGTTGCGCTCGACGAGAGCCTGCGCCTTGTTGGCCTCGTCCTGGCGGAAGTAGTGCTTCTGGAGCGTGTCCTTCACGGCCGCGATGCCCGCCTGGATCTCGCCGGGATCGTCTGAGGAGCAGTAGCGTCCGAGGAGGTACTCGAGCACGTACGACGGCACGTTCTCGCCGCCCTTGATCTGCTGGAGCAGATCCTTGCGGACCACTTTGCCCGGGAATGCGGTGAGGAGCTTGTGATCGAGCGCGTCGAGTTCCACAGGATCTGTCCTACTCGCTAGTCGAGACAATGGTTCTTGAGCTTCAGCGACCCGAGGACGACCCCGACGCCGGCCGCATCGAGTGCCTGGACGTCGACGCTCGGGCCAGCGAAGTCGTCGTCGATGCGGATGGCGACCGCTTCTTCCACGCCGACCCGCAGACGAATGAGGCCCGTCGCCGGATCGCGGGCTTCGCAGTCCGCGGCCTTGCCGACGGGCTGCGCGGCGCCCGGCGCGACGGCGACGACCCGAACCTCGAGTTCGCTCCGCTCTACGGTCGTGAGCTTGAGCTTCACGATGAAGACACGCTGAGAGAAGTGGGGGTGGCGGTACGCGATGGCGACGTGGTTGGTGCCTCCTGCCGCCGTGGCCCCCTTCGGGCTCAACGTGACGACGGGGACCAGGCACTCCTGAAGCGACACCCCCTCGTGGAAATAGGCGGCGCCAGCCGCGAAGACGCGGAAGCCGGTCGCGAGCGCGATGTCGTCCACCTCGCCCTCGAGGCCAAGGTGCCGTGCCTTCACGACGCACACCCCGTCGGCCGTCCCGGCACCGCTACCCAGGCGACAGCGGCGCTTCGACGCAACCCACGTGCCCGGGGGCTCCCGCACGACGTCGCCCGGCGCGATCTCCGGCACGAGCACGTGCCCATGGTCCGCCGCGAACACCATGCGCGTGACGCCCGCCCGCGCGAGCCGCTGCGCCACGCGGGTGAGATCGTCGAGGATCGACGACATGAAGCGCCGCGCGGAAGGCAGGTTCGTGCCCTCGCCCGCCTTGTCGATATCGTCGCTCCGCACCACCAAGAGGTCGGCCTTCCCGAGCATCTCTCGGAGCCGCGCATCGTTGGCCTCCTGGAGCTCGTCGAGCCGCAGATCGCGATACCGATCACCGAGGAGCTTGCGAAAGCACTCCTTGCGCGCGCTCACGTCCGCAACGTGCGCGCCCGCCACGACCGGCACGACGTCGCCGCCGGCCACCGCACACGCGAAGCTCGCCTCGGCGCCAGGTAGCAGAGCCGCCATCCCGAAGGGCGTCGTCGTGGGAACGACCGTCCGCACGCCCGTCACGACGACGTCTCCGAGCTTGCCCAGCATCTCGGCTAGATCGCGCCCCATCTCGTAGCGCATCGCATCGACGAGAAAGTAGGCCACCCGAGCCCCTTGCTGGAGTGCGGGGGCGACATCGCGGCTGAAGACTTCGGTCTGCCTGGGTCCGTCGGGGGGCCAACCCTCCCGCAGCACGGCCTCGAGGAAAGCAGCCTGGCCCGCACCCGCAACGGCGCGATGCACGGACCGGCAGTGCTCGAGCAGCGGCTGCAAGACCTGCCGGTCGGCGCCGCAGTCCACTTCGGCGCGCTCCAGCCAGCGCTGGCAGCGGTCCACGCGCCACAGCCCGTCGTCCGGTGACACGTAGCCAAGCAGGTGCTCGGCCACGGGGCGCCCGGGCGCGATCACCCGAGCGCGCCAACGCTCGGACGCCTCGAGAAGCTCGAGGCAACGTGTGGCGAGCTGCCAGAGCTGGCTGCACTCGGCGTCGCGGAGCCAAATGGACTTCTTCCGCAAGTCGAGCGCGCGCCGCGCCTTTCCGAGCCGGGAGGCCAGGCACTCCTCCTGCACCCAGAGCAGGGTCGAGCGGTCTTCCGCGCGGAAGGTGTCACGATCGCCCCAGTCTCCGGGCTCGTTCGCGATACCGTGGAGCTGCAAATCTTCTTGCACGGTCATCGCGACGCTCATGTAGGCGTCGCGCGAGGCATCCGAGCCGCGGAGCCGATCGCAGAGCGCGTAGATCGCCCTTTCGTGCTCGGGCTTTGCGCGGGGGACCTTCGCGGCGTGGGTCGGAACGGCGCCCTTCACGTCGAATGCGAACTCGGAGAAGAGGACCCAGAGCGCGAACTCCTTGCCGAGCTTCGCCACGTGGGTCGGTGCAGCGAACCCGAATGCCTCGGCGAGCAGCCGCGTGAGGTCGCCAAGCACGCCCGCCTCGGCGAGGGCCTTCTTCACGGTCGTGCTCGCGGCCACCACCCGAGCCCCCACCTCGATGGCATCCTCGGTCTCGAGGGCCCTCTTGAGGAACGGGAACCCCGACCGCTCCGCCAGGGCTTCGATCTGCGCGAGCTTCACGGTGGGGTGGGCGGCGTAGAGCTTGTCGATATCTGCGGCGCGCGCAGGCATCGCCTGCCGCGCCAGCGATGGGAGGGACTCCGCCGCGTCCGCACCGAAGGCTGCCCCGAGGCGCGCGTACACCTCGAAGGGCTCGTGCACGAGCGTCTCCTCGACCGCGGCCCGTGCCCACGGCACGTAGATGAGCGCCGTCGGGCCGCGTGGCGGGGGGTTCGCCGGATCCACGATTCTCGCCCAGGCCTCGTCAGCCTGACGGCGCGCAACGAGCGCCGAGCGCCGTGCGTCGATCTTCACGAGCTCCGCGCGCGCGAACGCGTCGTAGAGCTCGGCGTACTCGTTCTGTGCGTCGTACCAGACGACCACCCGACGTTCGTCGAGGAGCTCGCCGAGGCGCTTGAAGAGGAAGTCGCGAACCGGCCCGCCAGCCATCACGCCCCCCCTCTCTGTGCCCGTGCCCTCGAGCGCGAGATCCGCTCGATCTCGCAGTAGAGCTTGCGGAACGACGGCGCGCGGGCGCGCATGTGGCGCCGCAAAGGCAGGGACACTGCGGCGGCCAGGCGGCCCTGATCGACGGTCTCGCGGTACTTCACGCCGAGGGCGGCCTCCAACCAGCCCTTGCAGCCGCCGACGGCCTCCGGGGTGCGCCAGTGCTGGAAGCGCGCTCCGGCTGGCAGCACGCCCCGCGAGCGAAAGGAGTGGAAGTCCGCGAGGAACCACGCCTCGAACATCCGGTTTGCGACCACGACGGCGACCGGGATGTCCCCAGCCACGGCCCGCGCACGACCGAGGAGCTCTGGACCGAGCGGCGGTTCACGCGCAGCGGTCCGTGCGACGCAGCGCTCCTCCGCGTCGACGATGACCACCACGGCCGCGGGCCTCTCGCGGACGGCGCGCGCCACGTAGTACTCGATACCGAGCTGCCGCTTCGCGTCGAACGGCTGCGTGATGCGATCGCCGTTGTGGGCACACAGGATCCGCTCCGGATCGGCGAAGATGCGTCTCCCGCGACGCAGCCGCGCGAGCATCCGGTCGATGATCGTCGGAACCGCGCTCCGCTCGCCGTCGCCTTCCACGACGCAGATGATCCGCTGTCGCTTACGCGTCATCGCCAAGCTCCAGCAAGTCCCCCGTGAACGACTCCGAGCTCTCGCCGGGCCACAGGGCGTTGATGCGCAGCAGGTCCCCCGCCGTCGTGACGGCATCGACGCTCTCCTCTGTGCCCTGGGACAATCGATAGAGGCGCGTCACCCCGTCCTCCCACTGAAGGATCCGGAGTCGCGCGGGCGTCACCTGGCGCTTGGCGAGCACCTCGGGCGAGTGGGTGGTGAGCACGACCGGGAAGCGCTCCAGCGCGCCCTCGGTTGCCTCGAGCAGCGCCTCGAGCGCCCGGGGATGGATCGAGTCCTCGATCTCGTCGATGAGCACGAGCGAGGGCTCGGGCGCCTGCTGGAGGGCCAGGAGGATGCCGAGGGCGCGAAGGGTGCCCTGAGACATGTGGTTCGCGTTCAGTGAGATCCGTTCGCCGCGCGCCTCCTGCTGGAACGTGACGACTCTTCTGCCCATCAACGCGAGATGTGAGTGGATGTCGACAACGCCCGGCGTCACGGCCGCAAGCGAACCGAGCACCGCGTCGTACGCCGCAGCCCGGGAACGCACGTCCGCGAGCACGTCGCCCGCGTTACTCCCGCGCCCACTCAACGCGGTCGTGTTTTGGATGGGCGCCGAGCTCGCGACCTCGTGCGGACTGATCTCGTACGCGCGCATCCCCACTATCGTGTCGACGACGAGCCTCCAGAGCTGCTCGCTCGCGACGAGGGGCAGGACGAGTCGATCAGTCGGCACGGCGGGTGTCACCGGCACGCCGGACGTGAACACGTCGCCGTTGCGAAAAAAGCCGAGCGCAGACGTCGGCGACACACGAAGAGCCTCGTCGATGCGGCCGCCGAGGCCGTAGCCGTATCGAAAGTCGGCGACCATGAATTCAGCCGCAGAGCCGGCACGCGGCTGCATGGCGGCGCGGACGGCGGTGATCCGAAACCCGTACAGCATCCGCACACTGCGCCCCGAAAGCTCGACCCGCATCACGACCGCCATCCCGAAGGGCTCCTCGGGGCCCGCGGCCTGGCGCCGAACCCCCAAGAACCCATCGCGTCGATCGAGCGCGTTCGGCAGGCTGTCGGTCACCGCCTCGCGCATGAACTCGACGGCATCGAGCACGCTCGATTTGCCGGCGCCGTTCCGGCCCACGAGGACCGTGAGGTCCGAGAGCCGGAGCCGCAGGTTCGCGATGGCTCGAAAGTTCTGGAGCCGGATCTCCTCGATGCGCGCCTTCACGACCGCTCCTTGGGGCTCACGTTGGGTAACACGGGGTGCGGCGCGACGGCCGGCGCCTTCTGCTTCGCGGCGTCTCGTGGCGCTCGGCGAGCCGGAGCCTTCTTCGCGCGCTTCGCCTTGCCGGCCGCCTGACAATCGGCCTCGAGCCCGTGCGCGATGGCGAGCGAGCGGTCGGTGCGGCACTTCGCGCGTACTTCCGCGGGACGCAGGCGCATCGCCAGCTGAGCCCAGTCGTAGTCTCCACGTTCGAGCCCGGCGTAGGTCGCAGCGAGAAGCTCACGCCACTTGCCGAGCCGAAAGGCGAAGTGAAGAGGCGCCGCAGTGACGACGTACCCGTCGTCGGCGTGCGGGGCGTAACCGCGCGCGAGGAGCGCCGAGAGCGCGTCGTGGAGCGCCTGCCGCTCGGTGACTTCTCGCGTCACGAGGGCAAGTCGTGGCTCCTTCGTGCGGTTGGTCTGAGCCTCCTTCTGCAGCATGGCGCGCTCGTCACGGCGGTCGTCGATCCCTGCGCGTAGACGGTTCACGACGAGCGGAAGCGTGTGGGCGTCGAGCCGCGGCGCGTAGAGCCACACCGTGAGCCCGCCCGACTGCGTGGAGAGGGGCCAGTAGATCGGCGCGACCCGCTGACTCTTCGAGTAGCGGGCGACGTGGTCGGCGAAGAAGCCCGTCGGCGCGCGGAGCCACGCGGCGACCGACGAGACGCCGAGCGCATGGGCGATGTCGGCCTCCCACGCGCCGCGCTCCCTGCCGAACAGGTGCTCGAGCACGGCACCGACCCGAGCGAGGAAGGACTCGGACGCGTGTCTCGGGCTCGCGTCGTCGAGCGTGTCGTCCGCAAGAAGGCCGTCCCAGGCGACGCGGAGCGGGTAGCCGCCCGCGCCGATTTCAGCCGACGGCGACCGCGGAGGAAGCGCCGTCGGGTGGCGGCGACTCGCAAGCCAGGTCTCCGACCCGATCCGGTCCTCCGTGGCGGGGAGGCCGTCTGCCTGGACGAGCTGACCGAGCGGGCAGGCCGGTAGGGGGTCGAACGCGTCGGCGAAGCTCGGGATCCATTCGGGGTGTGCCGCGAGCCGCACGTCCCAGCGCCCGAAGGCGGCGCCGACCGCGTAGCTCACGAGGTCGGCGGCGGCGCGCCTCACATCATCGGGACGCAGCAGCCCGAGCGCCGAGCGCTTGTCGATCAGGGTCGAAGGCGCGACCTGGAAGAGGCGGCAAAGGGTCGTGAGATCGCGCAGGCGCATCTGCTTGCCGCGGCGGTGCTCGACCCGCACTTCGGCTTCGGCATCGAGGCCGCCCGGGAGCCGTGCGCCGTCGAGTGCGCCCTTCGTGAGGTAGGCGGTGCGGAAGAGCTCGTCGTCGATGGGCGCGTCGCTCGGCAGTCGAACGAGCGCGGGCTCGAGCTCCTCGTCCATCACCTCGCGGTCGCGCTCGGAGAAGCCATAGGCATCCGTCACGATGTCGTCGATCGTGCCCTGGATGCGCGCAAGCTCGGTGAAGACTCGCTCGCGCTCGGCCGTGCGGTGTCGGGTCGCGGCCTCGAGGGCGGAGCGCGGCGCGAGGAGGATGGGCGGCACAGCGAACGCGACCGCGGTTTCGCCGCTGTCGTCGTCCTCGAGCTGGGCGAGACGGGCGAGCGCGACCGCGTCTTGGGCAAGGCTGGCAAGACGCCCGACCCGCTCCGCGCTCAACTTGGGCCAGGGCAAGTCGCGGATCCGGCCGACCTCGTACGCCTTCGAGATTGAACGTGGGGAATCGTCGGCCGTCTGGAAGCGAACCGAGAGCAACAGGTACGCGGGCGTTGAGGACAGCACGGCGAGTAAGACATGGGGGGGGTCACCCGGTGCGATGGCAGACGGTCCCATATGACCGAACGCGCAACCGGCCGGGAGTGCGCGCGGCGAGAGCCGCAGGTTCGTTCTCGGGGGCCAGGTGACGCCGGGCTTGCCGTAGTACTGGGCGTTGCGGATGAACGCCTTGGGAAAGGCGGCAATCTCCTTCCCGCCGTCAACCCAGCGGATCACGAGGTGCACGTCGTCGAAGTAGAACCGGTGCTCGCCCCCTTTGGCGAACCGCGCCCACGTCGCCGAGAGGCCGACCACCTGCGGCAGCACCTCCCAGGCGAGCCGGAGAAAGCGACCGTCGTCGGAGGTCTGCGTGCCGACCACTGCGTCCGCGACCGTCTCAACCGTCTTGGCGGCTCCGTACAGTTGCGCCAGCTCCGGCGACATCCAATAGCCGTAGACCTGCGTCGGCAAGCCCTCGAAGCGCCGCGCGGAAACGACGCTCACAGCGCGGTGCCCGACCGGGTTTCGCAGCGCCTCGAGCAGCGTCTCGCGCTTGCGCCCGGTCTTGACGAGCCGGATCCATGTGGCCGGCGCGTCGACATCGCCCCCGAGTCGCAGCACGGCCGCTGCCGTCTCGACCTTCGCGTTCAGGACGCCGTAGCCGAGGTCGGCCGCGAGCTCGACCGTGCCCTTCTTGCCGAGCACCTCGCAACGGAACTTCTCGAGCGTCGGGAGCGCGAGCCAGCTCCGGTTCGTGATGGCCCCCACCCGCCCGCCCGGTCTGAGCATCTCCAGGGTTCGCTCGTAGAACATCGCGTAGAGCTCGTGGCCCGCAGGCACGTAGGCCGCGTCGAGCGCCTCCTTCGTGCTCTCGCTCGGCTCCCCGAAGGGCGGGTTCATGAGGATGACGTCGAACTTCTGCCGGCCTAGCTCGAAGAACTCGAGCCCGTGCCGCACGTCTTCGGCGAAGAGGCGGCTCCGGTAGTGCTCGGCGTCCTCGGCGCCGTCGGTGAGCTCGTCGAGCGCCGTGCCAAGGCGCGTCTCGGCCTCCAACCAGAAGGCGTCGTCGCCGAGCTCCCGGAGCTCGACGAACTCCCCGATCGTCGTCTGGCGCGGCGGCGCGAGCTCCGGGAACAACTCGAGCTCGCGCTCCTTCCACGCGCGGTATTCCTTCTTCACCGCGGCGACCGTCTCGGCCATGGCCGTCTCGGCGCGGAGCAGGATCCCCATCTCACCGGCGCGCGCGAGCAAGGCCTCGGCGAGCCGCCCGAGCACCGCCGGCTTCAACTTGGCGAGCAAGTCCTTGCGCAGCGCGGGCGCGTTGGGCAACGCCTCGGCACACACGAGGTTCACCTTGGCAATGGCGGGTCGCTCGCGCGCCTTGAGACCGAGCCGTTGCCAACTCCGGTGGGCTCGGAGCCACAGGGCGAGCGCCGCCTCCTGGAGGCAGCGCGGATCGATGTCGACCCCATGGAGATTGTGCCGGAGGATGAGCCGCGGGATTTCGCTCTCGAAGGCGCGTTCGTCCGGAAACTCCTCCCAGAGCGGAGTGCGGTCTGCGCCCTTGTGGCGCCTCGAGCGCCAAGCTTCGCGGTAGATCGTCTCGAAGAGATCGAAGGCGTAGAGCAAGAAGTGCCCGCTACCGCAGGCTGGATCGAGCACCAGGATGTCGCGCGGATCGCGCGCCTCACGCGTCGCCTGGCCCGGCGCCCTGGCGAGGAACTGGCAACTCTGCGCGAGCGTGGTCTCGCCGCCGGTTTGCTCGCACCACAGGCGCCCGAGCGTGTTGTCGGTCAGGAACTCGACCACCCAGCGCGGCGTGAAGAACTGGTTGCGGACGGCGAGCTCACGGGCGTTCCGCGGCGCGTCGTGCTCGCGCATTTCCTTCCGCTCGTCGGCATCGTTGTAGTCCTCGAAGATCCACCCGAGGGTCTCGTCCTCGGTCCAGAGCTGGGTCAGCTCGGGGGCGTTCAACGCGGCGAGCACGGCCTCGAGCGCCGCGGGGCGCGGGAAGACGAGCGACGGCGCGATGCGCCGGTCGAACACCGCCGGCAGATCGCGCGCGAGCTCATCGTAGAGGCGCGCCAGGAAGAAGGCGTAGGCCTCTTCGTACGTGCCGAGCGCGGAGTCGGGCGCGACCTTGAGGTAGAGCTTGAAGCCGTCGGAGTCTCGCCCCTTGCTCACGCACGGCCGCACGATCTCCCGCTCCTCGGCCATGCGGAGCGCGCACAGCCGGTGGAGCACCGTGTAGCCGATCTCGTACTTCATCTGGTCGTAGCCGGCGCGCGCGCGCTCGGCGTCGCTGGCGCCGGGCGCCGTCGTCACGAGGTGCGCATGCCACGCGCGCAGCATGTCCGCCGGGCCGACCTGCCACGATCGGAGGTGGCCCATCCCGGCCATCGCAAGCGGCACGCCCGTGCGCGGGTCGAACCCCAAGGGGGCCTCGAGCTGCTCGCCGAGATCACCCGCCGCACCGCCCTCGCGCCGGTCGCCGACGAGCACGCGCCGGCAGACGGCGACCGCGCGCGCGAGCGCGGCGCGGCGGTCGCTGCTGACGTCGCCCTTCACGGCTTCCCCGTGAGGCGGATCGGCCCGAGCTCCACGAGCTCGAGGAGCCGCGCCCGGAGCTCGACGAGCCACTTCTCGACGTCCGCCGCCGAGGCAAGCGGCTCCGACGGCAGGAGCGCGTTCATGGCGACCATCTCGGGCACCGTGCCCAGCCTCGGCTCCCCGGGCGAGCCGGCCGCGGCGGACACCGCGGGCTCCGCGGCCAGGGTGTCGATCCGCCGCGCGAGCTCCTCCTCGAGCATTCTCGCGCCGAGCCGCTTCGTGAGCGCCAGCGGCAGCGCCGCGAACACGGCGGCCGGTGCCGGCGGAGCCTGGGCCTGCGCGAGCTCGCGCGCCGCGGTGTCGCGGTCCGCCTCCGCAACCCGAGCCCACGAGGCCCTGGCCTCGAGGCGCTCTCGGGCGCCGTCGAGCGCCTCGCCGAGGGCGGCCTGCTCCGCCGCGTACAGCTGCTCGGCGACGCCTTGCAGCTCGCGCTCGGCCTCGCGCAGGTCGGCCAGTCGGTCGCTGAACGACTCCGAGCCGAGCACGTCCGCGATCGTCGCCATGGCAGCGTGGCGCCCGAGCGGTGCTGCCGCCGGGAAGAGCTCGCCGAGAGCCCTCACCCGCTCGACGATGGCTCGTGCCCGCCCGATCTCGCGCTCCCCGCCGCGGTCGAGCGCGCCCGTGACACTCTCGACCCACTTCTTGTCCGCCGGCAACGCACTCTGGACTCCACCGAGGAGGCTCGCCGCGCCGCCCGCGTCCTCCTTCAAGAGGTCCGCGCAGGCCTCCAGGAACGCGCGCGCTCGCGCCTCCCCACCGAGCCCGAGCAGGCGCAGGCGATCGGGTAGCGCGCCGGCGCGCTCGAGCACCGTCGGGAAGTGCGTCCGCACGACGCGACTCACCTGATCTTCGAGCGGCAGCACCTCGACCGCGAACATCTCCTCGAGTCGACGCGACGCGCGGTCGAGCGCCTCCGGCGGCACGACCTCGCCGCGCGCGGCCACGCCGACGCGCCCGAAACTCTGCGTGTTCTTGAAGGCCTCGAACGCCTTGGGCCCGGCGGTCCGAAGCACGCCGTCGCCCGAGTGGATCTCGACCTCGCTCGCGGTCAGAAGCGCGGCGAACAGATAGCGCGTCGTGTCCTTGGACCAACCGTACGGCGGGCCGTTGAACTGCTCGAGCAACACGCTGCCCTGCACGCGCCCCGAGCCCGCGGCGGCGCTCAGCGACCTGAAGGCCCGCAGCGCCTCGGCGAGGGCCGGGTGACCCGTATCGATGCTCGGCCGACCCGCCTTCTTCTGGACCAGGGCGAGCGGATCTCGCTCCTTCGGCATCCGGTCGAGGCGATCGATCTCGAGGAACTTCGCGGCGACATCGGCCGCCACGTTCCTCTTCACGAGGGCGAAGTGGTGGAACACCTTCTTCGCCGCGTCGCCGAGGAACGAGCTGGCACCGACGAGCACCGACGGGCCGAGCTCCGCCACGGGGCGCTTCATGCCCCGGAACACGAGCCATCCCCGTAGCAAGGCATCCTCGTAGCTCGCCTTGGCGGTCTCCTTCGCGCGCTCGGCTCGGCGCTCCTCCGACCGGAGATAGCGCGTGACGTCGGCGCCGAGCACCTTGTCGTGATCCCGCGTCCGCGCTCCCTCGACCTGGATGAAGCTCGACCGGCACACGTCGACGAGGCGGTCCTCCGCGTCGGACGGCCGCACGAAGAGCCACGTCACGACGTTCGCGTATTCCTCGCGCGTCTGCGACTCGCTCGCGAGACGCGCGAGCTCTTCGTCCACCTTGTGCGCGTCGTGCTCCGCGAGGCGGAAGAGGACGTCGCTCGACTCTCCCGTCACGACGGCGCGACCCAGGCGGATCCCCGCCTGGACGACCTTCACCCCCTCGAGCTTGGTCTCGGGCGTGGGGTCGAAGATGCGCTTCAGGACGTCGAGGCGCACGGCGTTGACCTCCGCCTGGGCTGGCACGTACTGGTCGCGCTTCTTCTGGAGCGGCTGCACCTCGTTCGAGAGGAAGAGGAAGCCGACCCCACCCCCTGCCCCCATAGGCGTTAATAGTCTTTGGTTGCGGTGGTCCCGGAGTGCGACACAAGACGAAGGCGAAACGCGTCGATCTGCCTGGGCCGAGCGCCGGGAGCGAAGCGGCCGTCGAGGTGGTCGAGGTG
>JADLAB010000668.1 GCA_020848455.1 Polyangiaceae bacterium | reverse complement strand
CCGTCGACGGGGAAAGCGACCTCGGTACCCTGGGAAGCGAAAGTCACGGCCACTGCTCCTTCCGCGCCCTAGCAGCTAGGCTAGGCCTAGCCATGGTCCCGAGACGGGTCAATCTCATGAACGGTCGGCGTCCTCCGCGCACCAAGCAAGCGGTGAAATCCCCGGGAGGCGCACCACCCCCATGTCCCTGAGGTCCCGGACGGAGCGGCTGCTGCGCGAGCGCGACCGCGATCTCGACGACAGCGGGGAGCCCGGGCCGCGGGACCGCGAGTCGACGCTCGAGGTCGTGCTCGAGCTCTGCGTCGCCGCAGCGGTGCTCGGGTCGGTGATGGCCCTCGGCGCGGTGCACGTGCCCGTGATGGCGGTCGTCGGCTGCACCGCGACCCTGGGCCTCGGCGTCGCGATCCGCCTCGGCGCGCGCGCGCACTTCCGACCGGCGCTCGTGTTCGGCGCCCTCGCCCTGTACTCGGCGCTCCAGGCGATACCGCTCCCCATGGGCATCCTGCGCGCGATCGCGCCGAGCAACGCCGACGTGTGGTCGCGTGCCCTTCTTCCGTTCGGTGCCGAGCTCACCGCCGCTCCCATCTCGCTCGATCCGGGCGCCAGCCTCGTCGAGGCGCTGCGCTGGTACAGCTACGGCGCCTTGTTCATCGCCGCAGCGACCATCGCCGCACGCCGCGGGCCGAGGTGGGGGATGAGCCTAGTCTTCGGGTCGGCCCTCGCAGCCGCCGTCGCGACGGTCGGTCACGGGCTGCTCGGCATGACCAAGGTCTTCGGCATCTACCAGCCCGCCTTCAAGCCGATGGCCTGGCACCTGGGCCCGCTGCTCAACCCGAACAACCTCTCCGGGTACCTGAACCTCGGCGCGTTCTGCGGCCTCGCGCTCCTCGCCGACTCCAAGGACCCCATGCCGCGCTGGATGGTTGCAGCGGGTATCGTCGTCCTCTTCGGGGTGAACGCCACGACCGGCTCGCGGGCCGGGCTCGCCGTGCTCATCCTCGGGCTCGTGGCCCTCACCATTGCGCTGTTCATCAGCCGTCGCAGCCGTGGGTCGGGCGGGGACGCCTGGCGCCGCGTCGGGCTGGTCGCCGGTCTCGCGCTCGCGATGGGCATCGGGCTCGCCGTCCTCAGCGGCGCGCGGCGCATGTGGGCCGAGCTCTACGATCAGAGCCTGGTGAAGCTCGATCTGCTCAACTGGGTGCGACCGGTGGTCGTCGACCACCCGGTGTTCGGCGTCGGCCGGGGCGCCTTCGAGAGCGTGTTTCCTGCCTACCAGCCGACCGACGGCTCGCTCGTGTACACGCACGCCGAGAACTTCATCGCCCAGTGGCTCGCCGAGTGGGGCATCGTCGCGACGGTCGCCGCGCTCGGCGCGTTCGCCTGGTTCTTCCGCCCGGGCAAGCTGCGCCTGAGCCGCAGCGGTCCCGCGACCGCGGCGTGGGTCGGTGTCGTGGTGCTCGCGCTGCAGAACCTGCTCGATCTCGGGCTCGAAGTCCCCGGCGTCTGCATCGCCGCCGCGGCGGTCACCGGATCGGTGTGGGGCAACGCGCGACGCGGCGAGCCTGAGTCCGGTCGGCGGGCCTCGCGCAAGCGGCGCCGCCTCGCCTGGGCAGCAGTCGCCGCGGGCACTGCGCTCGTGGGCGGCACGGCCTACGCGGGCTGGCATGACCTCGGGAGCGATCGCGTGCGCCTGCAGAGGGCCGTGCTCGCCGACGAGCCCCCGCGCGGCGATGGCCGCCTGGCGGAGCTCCGCCTGCAGCTGAGAAAGGCCATGTTGCGCCACCCGTCCGAAGCCTACTTCGCCCTGCTCGGCGCCACGCTCGCCACGCAGGAGCGCGACGAGGCCGCGATGCCCTGGCTGCAGCGGGCCCTCGAGCGCTCGCGCCTGAACGGGCGCGCGCACCTGCTCGCGGCCCACACGCTCGCCGAGGCCGGCCAGCGCTCGCAGGCCTTGCTCGAGCTGCGCCTCGCCGTCGAGAGCGAGACCCGGCTGATCGACGGCGCGGTCGAGCTCATCTCGCGCCTCGCGACCACCCCCGACGAGATCATGAGCGCGGTACCGGACGGCATCCTGGGCGCGGCCGTCCTCGACTCTCTCGCGGCCGACCTCGGGACCGGCGAGCGGCGCGCGCTCGGGGAATTCTGCGACACGCAGGCCCTGGAACGGAACCCCAAGCGTGCCGGCCCGCACACGAGGCTCGCGGCTGGCGTCATTTCCCGTATCGCGGCCGGTCGCTGCGACGACATCGCAGCCTGCCGTGCAGCGGTCGAGGCCCACGCCGTCGCGCTCGCCGACATCGACCCACGCAGCTCAGCAGCGGCGCAGCTACGAGCCAGCCTGCTCATCGCCGAGGGCCACCCGGACGAGGCCGAATCGCTCCTCGCAACCGCCTGCGACGGCGTGACCAACCTTGGGCCCTGCCTCCAGCTGCGCGCCAGCGCTGCCGCGAAGTCGAGCTCTCCCGAGCGCCTCCAGGTCGCCGCCAAGGCACTGCTGTCCGCAAGCTGCACACGCAGCGACCGCTGTGCCGAGGCTGCCGCGTGGTTGGGCGATCTGCACGGCACGCGCGGCGAGTGGGGCACCGCGGTCACGCTCTACGAGCGCGCCACGCGCGAAGGGCCGACCGACGAGCGCTTCCTCAAGCTCGCCGACGCGGCCGCCCAGGCAGGCTTGCACTCCCAGGCAGCGCAGCTTTACGAGAGACTCCTCCGCCACAGGGACGACCCCGAGCTACGGCGCAAGCTCGAGCGGGCCCGGAGAGACGCGTTTCCGCGGCCGTGACGCGCGCCGCGACTACACTACGAGTCACCGGCCT
>JADLAB010000667.1 GCA_020848455.1 Polyangiaceae bacterium | reverse complement strand
GGGCGCCACGAGCGCGTCCGGCGTGAAGAAGTTCCCGACCTCGTTCGTGACGAGCGCGCGCGAGGTACCGTTGGCGTCCTCGACGTGCACGGTCGCGCCCGCGACGGGCTCGGGGCAGCTCGCCGACCGGAACACCGTGCCGGCGACCGTGAAGGGGCTGCCTTGCGCCGTTTCGCCCGGTGCGTGGCAAGCGAGGCAATCGGTACCGGGCAGCATGCGGTCGCCGCCGAGCCCCCACGCGGGCTCGGTGAGCGCGCAGCCACTCGCGCCGCCGGCCCCGCCCGTCGCGGTGGCCCCGCCTCCGCCCGTGCCCGCGCCGTCGTCGTCCTTCGAGCAGGCGACGCCCGCCCCGACGAGGACGACCGCGGCGAGTGCGGCGACCTCTGCGAGCCATCGAGCCATCCCGATGGAGTCTCCCCGCGCCGCGGTGGCGTCAAGGCGGCGCGCACGCGGTCGGCCCGGACGCGCCTTGCGGACCGGCACTCGCTGCTCAGCCCGGCTCGCCCTCGCGATCGAAGGCCGCCAGAACGCCCTTCGGGCCGCCGGGCGCGTCCGCGTCGACGCGCAGCCACACCGCCGTCTGCTCGCTCTCGTAGCAGCGCACGCCCTCGTGCAGGAACTCGAAGCGGTAGCGCACGAAGTGCCGGTCGGCGCCGAGCCGCGCGCGGACGGCCGTGCAGGTCGCGAAGATGGGCTCGCCCGGCGCGACGAGCTTGCGGAACGCGGCGCGCACGACGTGCGTGCCGTAGCCGACCCAGCCGGCGTGATGGCGCAGATCGAGCACGTAGTAGGCGTGCACGAAGCCGAGCATGCCGGTCGCGTGCACGAGGAGCGCGCCGGCCACGTGGCGCGGGTGGCGCACCGGGTGCGCGCGCTGCGAGCGCGTGAAGGGCAGCTCCGCGTGGGTCGGCATGCGGCAGCGCACGCGGCTCGCCGCGCGATCGACCTCGAGGAGCTGGTCGAAGAGCAGCACCTCGGGGTCGTAGGGCAGGTCCGCGAGGAACTCGGCGTCGAACGGCGTGGGCGTCACGCGCGGTCCGTCGCACGTGGCGGGTCGGCAGGCAAGCGGCCGCGGGCGCGCCGGGCAGGCCTCGGCTGACCTCGCGCCCGAAGCGTCCGCCGAAGGTCCGACGCCGCGACCCCGCCGCCCGGGAGCCTGACCCCGAGCCTCACGGGCGCGCAGACGAGCGCGGAGGGTGCCACCCCGAGGCGGGCGACGGGGCCACGTGCGTTCACGAGCGCGATGGCGAGGCTCGCCAGCTCGTGCGGATGCCTGGGGACCGCTGGACCAGGCGCCAGAAGCGCGAGACCAAGGGGCAGAAGCGCGAGACCAAGGGCCAGAAGCGCGAGACCAACGGGCAGAAGCGCGACACGAAGCGCCAGAAGCGCGAGACGAAGCGCCAGAAGCGCGAGACGAAGGCCCGAGAGCACGAGAAGGAGCCTCGGGACTGCGACTTGCACCCTCGGGAGCGCGGGTGCACTGCCCGCAAGTGCGTCCGGCCGCTGGCGCGACGCGCGCACGTAACTCGGGGGGCGGCCGGGGCCGCGTGCGGCCGACGGGGCCAGCGGACTGACCGCCGACCCGGACCGACCTGCAGAGCTTGACTCCACTTCCGCCTTCCGATGGACTCGTGGGACGGACAGCCTCCGACTCTACAGGGGCACGCGAACTATCGGCGCCGCCGGCTCGGGCCACCACGCTGCCTTCAGCTCGTCGACCTGGGGGCACAGCGGCCTCGGCGACGACCTCCTGCACGTGTATCGACTCGTGGACGCGAGGCATTGGCCGAGCGCGGTGCCGCATGACGTGGCGCCGGTGATGTACGTGTATCTGGTCGACGAGCGCCACGTCTTCTACACCGGCTACGGCCCCCTGACGCGCCAGCGCCTCGATGCGCTCGGACCGGGAGATGCACCATGACCCGCGGCCACGCGTGGGGCGCGGAGGTCTTGGGGCGCGCCCTCCGGGCAGTGTTCTGCGCGTGTCTCGGGGTGATCGCGGCGCTGCATGCACCCGCATGCTCCCAGGATTCGGGCGTGGGCCCCGGCCCCTGCCCACGCATCATGGACCTCAATCTGCTCTGCACCTGCTCCAACGTGTGCGAGCTCGGCGGCGTTCCGCAGGACCCCTGCGACGATTGCCTGACCTTCCAGTGCACGGCACAGCCATTCAGCGGCTTCGCACCGCACGTCCCGTGGACCATTCCGCTGTCGGCGTTCTGGCCGCTGATGGAGACCCAGAATGATCTGCTGCTGCAATTCGATGAAGCCATCGACGCACACCAGGCGACGGTTCTTCTGAATGGCGTTCCGGCGGTCGACTGTCACCGCAGCGCCGGGCAGGTGATCTGTCTGGACCTGACGCCAGCTGTCGAACGGATCGACATCCGGTACGATGCGCCCGACACGGGGGGCCCGGCAGGTCGCTTGATCAACGCTTGGCTCGAGGATCTGCAGTGCTGCAACGAGCACGGGATGGCGCAATGTACGAACTGAATGAGCCTCGGGTCGAGCGGACGCGAGTCGAAGCATCGTGCCGCTGGAGATCCGCGCCACCAGCGGGCGTGGACGCCATCCTGCGCAGCGGATTCGGGGTGCTGGCTTCAGGCTTCAGGCACGCGTGCGCCCCAACCAGCGGTGCTCTGTGCGGCAGAGTCGCGGCCGGCTGTCTGTAGCTCGGAACCCACCGCGCACCCCTTGCACAGCCCCGCGCGCCGGCGTACGCGTAGCGTCACCAGCATGCACCTCCCGGGCCCCCTGCAGAAGCTCATCCCCTCGGCCGAGGCACACGGCAACTTCCTGCGCTCGAGCTGGGACCGG
>JADLAB010000666.1 GCA_020848455.1 Polyangiaceae bacterium | reverse complement strand
TTCATTCATTCATCGGCCGCGAGGGGCGGGCGCGGCATTGCCATTGCGACGTGATCTCGTCCGCCATGCGACTATTCCTTCGTCACGTAGTGGGAGCAGCAGCCCTCGTCCTCGGGTCCTGCACGTCCGCACCGGCTCCTTCGACGCACGCGCCCCGCCCCTCGGAGGAGGGTGCGGTGCGCATCGAGGCGGGCCCGCTCTGCAGCGCGCTCGGCGTCGAGCACGCGCTCGAGTACCCGACCCGGCTCGCCCACGGCCCCGACGGGCGGCTCTACGTGAGCGACGTCAAGGTGGGCTCTGTCTTCGTGCAGGACGGTGGCGCGCTCGTCGCCGAGCTGAAGGGCCTCGGCGGCCCGCTCGGCGTCGCGGTCGACGCGGCCGGCCGCATCTACGTCGGCTCACGAGACCGCGCCGCCGTCGAGGTGTACGGGCCCGCCGGCGGGCTGCTCCACGCGATCGGCGCCGGCGCGATCGGCATGCCGAACGACCTCGCGCTCGACGCGGCCGGGCTGCTCTACGTCGCCGACAGCGCCGCCGACGCGGTGCGCGTCTACGACACGGCGTCGCGGGCGCTCGTGCGCGTCCTCGAGGGGGCGGGCGACGGCTCACCCTTCCACTTCCCGGCCGCGGTGGCGGTCACGACCGAGCTCGCAGCCGACGGGACCGCCACGGGCGAGCTCTACGTCGCCGACCAGGGCAACGGCCGCATCGTCGTGTTCGATCTCGAAGGCCGCCCGCTCCGGCAGCTCGGCGAGCGCATGGAGGCCTTCGACGCGGACTGGCAGGGTCGCTTCGTCCGGCTGCAGAGCGTCGCGACGGACGGCGCCGGCCGGGTGTACGCCGCGGACAGCCGCCTCGCCCTCGTGCAGGTGCTCGACGCCGACGGCGGTTACCTCGGTCATTACGGCCGCCTCGGCCGCGCCCCCGGCGAGCTCTACCTGCCGCTCGACGTCGAGCTCGCGCCGGACGGCGCGCTCGTCGTCGCCAATGCGGAGAACCACCGCATCGAGCGCTTCGTCGCGCCGCAAGGAGGGGAGTGACCATGTCGCATCCGCTCGCCCAGGGCGCCGCGCTCGGCCTGCTCCTCACCCTCGCGGGTGGGGTCGCACGCGCCTTCGACCCGCCCCACGACGCCACGAACGCGATCGAGTGCCGCGATTGCCACGCCTCGCACTCCGACGTCGATCCGCTCCTGCCACGAGACCTCGACCAGGACGTCGTCTGCAAGAGCTGCCACAACCCGACCGGCCAGGCCGCAAGCATGGCCGACGTGGCGCTCCACAACGTCAATGGCGGCACGACGATCGTGGACTGCGGCTCGTGCCACGATCCGCACCGCCGGCACGCGAGCGCCGACCCGCACCCGGGCGGTGTCACGGCCGACAACCGGAGCCTGGTGCGCGCCGACACGGCGAAGTACGTGCCGGCCGCACTCGAGCCCGCCGTGTTCCAGCAGCGGCCCCAGCACTTCGCCTTCGCCACGGGCAGCGCCCCCTACGACGGCATCTGCCAGAGCTGCCACACCGAGACCGCCTATCACCGCAACGACGGCAGCGCCGACCAGGGCCACAACGTCGGCATGGACTGCACCTTCTGCCACCGACACGACAAGGGCTTTTTGCCGAGCTCCTGCACCGATTGCCACGCGCTCGCGCAGGACAATGGCGACGGCACGCCGTCGGGCGGGCGCCGCGCCATGGTGGGCGAGTACCCCGTTGGCACGAGCCACGCGCACCTGCGCCAGAGCCCGGTGTCGGACGCCGATTGCCTCGTGTGCCACGACGTTGCGACGCACGCGGACGGGCGCGTCGATCTTCTCGATCCGGACACGGGTGCGCTCGTCACCTTCGAGCGGCCGAGCGACCTCGCGTCCGACCCCGATCTGTCGACCTTCTGCGCCCGCTGCCACGACGCCGACGGCGCCGCCCGGCTCGCGACGCCGCTCGACCCCTTCGCGAGCGGTTTCGCGCCGCCCGAGGTCGCGAGCCGCTTCGCGGGCACCCTCGCCTGGAACGAATGGTACGGCGACTGGTGCTTCGGCTCCGAGGGCACGCTGCGCCTCGTCAACTCGCACCACGATCTATCGGACGCCGATCAGGCCGCGAGCGGCGCCAAGCTCGAGTGCCTGAGCTGCCACGGCGCACACAATCCCTCGGCGGGCCAGAAGCTCGCCGACCCCGACGACACGACCCAGCCGTGGGCGGGCACGACCACCAACTTCTGCCTGCGCTGTCACGCGGGCGGCGAGGGCCCCACGGACACGCGGATGCCGGCGGGCGTCGAGACGTCCGTCATTCGCGTGGACCCGAGCGGCGTGCCCTGCGACAACCCGTCGGCCGATTGCAGCGGCGGCTTCACGCTCGCCTCGGGCCTGCGCCCCTTCGCCTCGTGCGAGTACGTCACGGTGCCCTACTGGACGAGCTACACCTGGGCGCACAGCGCCCACGGGGGCGACTCGAAGCGCGGCTGGGCCGGGTACTCGGACGCACCGGGCGCCGAGGTCGATTGCACGGTGTGCCACGATCCGCACGGGTCGTACTCGGCGACCAACCCGGCCGGCAACCCCTACGCGATCCGCGACGTCGTCGACGGCAAGGCCTTCGTCGACGACGGCGTGCGTCCGGGCCCTTCGTGGACCGGGCCGCCCTGGAACACCTTCGGCGCCACGCGCGAGGTCATCGTGACGGTGACACCGGGCGCCAATCCTCCGCCCGGCGGCTCGGACCCCGCGAGCGTGGACTGGGGCGGCGCCACGGGCCTGTGCAGCACCTGTCACGCGCAATGGCTCGAGGCGTACGACTGGCACGCCTACTGCGGCGGCTGCCAGACCTGCCACGGCCACGGCCAGGACTGGGAAAACCACGACTGGGGCGGCGGCAACAACTCCTTCGGCTGCCAGGCCTGCGGCAATGGCGTGCTCGAGGGCGTCGAGGCGTGCGACGACGGGAACAAGGTCGACGGTGATGGCTGCTCCAACGAATGCACCAACGAGTGACCCCCTCCGCCGCATGTCCCATGGCACCAGGAATCGAGCCGTGACCCGGCGCGCTGCCACGCGCGCGCGCGCGCGCGCGCTCGGGCTCGGGCTCGGGCTCGCCGCGGCGGCCGCGGGGGCCTTCGGCTGCAAGGCCGATCCGCCCGCGCCGACCTCGCTCTCGGGCGGCAGCTGCAGCGATTGCCACGGCGGGGCCGACAATCCGGCGCCGCCGCGCGCGACGAACGGCGCGACCGCCACCACCGAGCTCGCCGTCGGCGCGCACCAGGCGCACGTGCAGCCGGGTGCGCTCGGCGCTGGCGTCGCTTGCTCCGAGTGCCACGTCATGCCGGCACGGCTCGACGATCCCGGCCACCTCGATGCCGCACCGGCCGAGATCACCTGGGGGCCGCTCGCGGCGGCCGCGTCGGCCGAGCCCGTGTGGAGCCGCGCCGAGGCGACCTGCGCGGGCACCTACTGCCACGGCGCCACCTTGACGGGCGGGGTCGCGGTGACGCCGAGCTGGACCAGCCCCATGGGCCCGCTCGGCTGCGACGGTTGCCACGGCGCCCCGCCGCCTGCGCCCCACCCCGAGGACGGCGACTGCGGGGCCTGCCACCCCGGCGTGATGGTGCAGAACGGCGCGCTCGTGATCGACCTCGGGGCCAGCACGCACCTCGACGGCTCCGTCGAGCTCGTGGGCGAGCTCTGCGCGCGCTGCCACGGCGGGCCCGACAACGCCGCGCCGCCGCGATCGCTCGAGGGCGCGAGCGCCACGAGCGACGTCACCGTGGGCGCGCACCAGGCGCACGTGCGTCAGGGCCCCCTCGCGCTCGCGTTCCCCTGCCAGGAGTGCCACGTCGTGCCGACCACGCTCGACGAGCCGACCCATCAGGACGCCTCCCCCGCCGAGGTGAGCTGGGGCGTCACCGCCATCGGGCCCGGCCTCGCGCCCACGTGGGACCGCGACGCCGGGACCTGCAGCGACGTGTACTGCCACGGCGCGACGCTCGGGGGCGGGCTCGTCGCCGCACCGACCTGGACCGTCGTCGACGGGACGCAAGCGTTCTGCGGCGCCTGCCACGGCCTGCCGCCGCCGCCACCCCACCCGGCGAGCTCCGACTGCAAGGCCTGCCACCAGGCGACCATGGATCCCGCGGGCGGGCTCGACGTGGCCGGGGGCTTCCACGTCAACGGCGTCACGGACTTCGTGCCCGCGTCCGCCTGCAACGC
This sequence comes from Polyangiaceae bacterium, assembly GCA_020848455.1. Classification (GTDB taxonomy): domain Bacteria; phylum Myxococcota_A; class Polyangia; order Polyangiales; family Polyangiaceae; genus JACRDA01. Next base: position 542 of record JADLAB010000666.1, on the reverse strand, counting down.
CTGCCACGGCGGCGCGGCGAACGCGGCCCCGCCGAGCGCCACGACCGGCGAGAGCGACACGACCGTCGTCGGCGTCGGAGCGCACCAGGCGCACGTCGCGGGCGGCAGCCTGCGCGGGCCGATCCCCTGCCAGGAGTGTCACGTGGTCCCGTCGAGCGTGGGCGAGGCGACCCACATGGACGGCCTGCCGGCCGAGGTCGTCTGGGGCGTGCTGCCGCTCGCCGACGACGCGTCCCCGGCGTGGGACCGCCCGAGCGCGACCTGCAGCGCGGTCTACTGCCACGGCAGCACGCTCGGCGGAGGCAGCCTCACCGCACCGGTGTGGACCGAGGTCGGCACCGGTCAGGCCGCCTGCGGCACCTGTCACGGACTGCCGCCGCCGAGCCCGCACCCGCCCCGCAGCGAGTGCTGGAAATGCCACGCCGACACCGTGGACGACACGGGGCAGGTGCTCGTCGGGGGAGGCAAGCACGTCAACGGCGTCGTCGACGTGGGCGACCTCGGCTGCAACAGCTGCCACGGAGGCGCGGAAAACGCCGCTC
>JADLAB010000665.1 GCA_020848455.1 Polyangiaceae bacterium | reverse complement strand
GGAAGAGCGACTCGAAGTCGAGCGGATCGTCGCCGCGCGCGAGCTGGTCGAGCGACTCCTTGTCGAACAGGCGCCGGAACTTCGCGTAGGTCTCGGTCACGGCGAGGCCCATGGGCGTGTCGATCGCCACCGGGACCTCGGGGATGCGGTGGTTCTCGACGAGGTGGTTCAGGAAGTAGAGCAGGGTCTGGGTGCGCCCGATGGCGAAGGCGGGCACGAGCACCTTGGCCTTGCGCACGATGGCGTCGCGCACGATGGCCTCGAGGTCGCGCTCGATGTCGGCGTGGCTGTGGCCGTGCTCGCGCGAGCCGTAGGTCGACTCCATCACGACCACGTCGACGGGCTTGCCGGCGGCCCAGCGCGTGTTGGGGTCGCACAGGAGCGGACTGTCGCGCCGGCCGAGATCGCCGGACAGGATGACGCGGCTCTGCGCGCTCTCGATCTCGGCGCTCGCCGAGCCGAGGATGTGCCCCGCGTCGTGGAAGGTGAGCGCGACGCCGGGCAGAACCTCGCTCCGGCGCTCGTACGGCAGCGGCCGCGCCAGCGCGTCGAAGCGCCGCAGGAAGGCGGCCATCTCGCGGTCGCTCACGCGCTCCATGCCGAGGCTGTCCTCGAGCGACAGGCGCGCGATCTGCAGCGTGGCCTGCGTGGCGTAGAGCGGCCGGTCGAAGCCGTGCTCGAGCAGCGTCGGCACGCTGCCGATGTGGTCGAGGTGACCGTGCGTGAGGACGACGGCGTCGACGTCGCGCGCCGCCTCCGGGAACACCATCCGCTCCCGACCTTGCGCGATCCCGCAGTCGACGAGCAGCCGGCGACCGCCGAGCTCGAGGCGCGTCATGGCGCCCGTCACCTGGCGCACGGCGCCGAGCAGGCGGAGCTCCCCGTCCGGCAGGGGGTGGAGCTCGGTCGTGGGCACGATCTCGGGACCGGACGGCGGGGCGGGCGCGGGCGACATCCGGCGAGTCTAGACCTTTTGCGATTGCGGGAGCGACGGCCTTCGGAGAAGCTTCCGGGTCTCATGCCGACGCAACGATCGTCGAGGAACGGGCTCCGGGTGCTGGTGCTCGGGACCCTGCTCTGCGCCGCGACCGTGGCCCACGCGGACGTGGGGCCGGCGCCCCAGTGCCCGGCGGGGCTCGACGGGCGCTACAGCGCGGGCCACTACTGCGCGCCGCGCGAGTGCGCGAGCGACTCCGAGTGCGAGGCCGGCGCCAGGTGCCGCGAGCAGTCGCTCTGCCTCGTCGTGCGCGACGCGAACGATCCCGACCACCCACGCTACGAGCACGCCGGCACCTGCGAGGCCGGCCCGGCGTGCGCCGAGGGCGCCGCGTGCGTGACGAAGCGCTTCTGCGGCGCGCCGGTAAGGGCCCCCACGCCGGGGCCCGACCCCACGCCCGCGCCGCGCCACGGCTGCGGCTGCGAGCTCCCGGCGGCGGCGTCCTCCTCGGCGGCCGGGGCGGCCCTGCTCGCGCTCGCGCTCGCCGGCGCGCTCGGGCGCCGCCGACGACGACGCTGACGCTGACGCTGACGGGCGCGCCGGTGCGCGCGGGCACCGATGCGTGCCCGCGCCAATGCCCTAGCCCCCGCGACGACCCCGCTCCTCGAGCGTGGCGACGAGCAGGGGCAACATCAGGCGATCCTTCGGGCGGCCCGCACGCGTCTTGACCGCGATGAGCGTCGGCAGGTCGATCACCCGCAGGCGCGCGCCCTCGTCCTCGACCACTTCGGTGTGGGCCAGCAGTCGTCGTACCCGAGGCCGTCCTCGAGCTGGCACAGTGGGTCGAGCGGCCCGAGCGAGGTCGAGAGGTTCAGCTGGCCGTGCCCGCCCAGCAACTCCGCCGTCGGACGCAGACTTCGCTCGGCGAGGTCGTACCGGAAGGTCGCGTCGAGACGCGTGAGCACGTCGAGCAGGCGCGCCACGTTCTCGGGCGTCCGCCGGTGGACGATGTCGAGATCCTTCGTGATGACGGGCACGCCGTGCAGCACGGCGGCCGCGCCCCCGACGACGATGAACTCGACGTCGGCGCGCGCCAGCTCAGCGAGCAGCGCTGCCAGGTTGGTCGCGGTCGGGTGGGGCTTCACGGCGGTACCGAGCCAGGGTCTGCGCCATCTCGGACGCGCTGCGGAGGCGCTCCCACGGCGACATCTCGAGCGTCAGGTTGATGAGCGTCCGGTCGACGTCGGCCAACGCTGCGCGCACCTCGGGGTCGAGGGCGGCGATGAGCCGGTCGAGCGACGGCGTCTCTGCCACGGCTTCAGGCTAGCACGAGGCCGATCGACTCGCGCTCATCCGCGCGGGTGGAGCTCGGGGTGGTGCTCGCGCGTCCAGGGGTGCTCGTGGTGGTCGAGCGCGTCGCGGGGTGGTTAGGCATTCGACGCCACGAGCCGGAGCTCATCGCGAGGCTCTGGGCCAGCAGCGCGCACGCGTGACCGGCACCCTCGGTCCGGGCCTCTGTCTCGATCTAGATCTAGAACAGCAGACTGAGCCCGCCGAGCAGGCGCGTCTCCGAGCGCGCGCTCCGCACCGTGTCGACGCTGCCCGAGCGATGGCGCTGCTCGAGCGTGAGCCAGGTGACCTTCAGCCGGTTGCCCGGCAGCGTGTAGGCGAGCCACGCCCGGTGGGCCAGCCGGTAGTCGTGGAGGTCGACCTCGCGGGTGACCTGCGCCTGATAGCGGTCGAGCCCCTCGATCGACTCGAAGACCTGCGCCTGCACGTCGGCGCCGAGCTCCACGCCGCGGTAGCCGAGCGACGCGCCCGGGCCGAAGGTGCCGCCGAGCGCGAAGTAGTACTGCCGATCGGCGAGGATGCTCCGGATGCCCCGGCTGCCTCGCTCGCGCAGGTACGGCGCGATGGCCGCGGAGCTCACGGCGGAGAAGTCCGCGAAGGCGCTCGCGCCGACGCGCAGGCGCAGACCGCTCTCGTAGAGACCGAGGTCGGCCGTGACCCCGAGCAGATTCGCGGCGCCGAGCTTGTCCACCCAGCCGCCCCAGTCGTGCATCGAGTAGCCGAACCCGGTCGCCGCACCGACGGAGAAGTTGTAGCCGGACGGACCGTCCTGCCCGGCCTCGAGGTCCTGCCACAGGTAGCCGCCGAGGCTCGTCTGCGCATGGAAGTCGAAGCGCGCCAGATCGCCTTCTTCGAGGCTCGCCTGCAGGGACAGGCGCGTGGCGTCGCCGGGCCAGACGGGGCGCTCGACGGCCACGGGGCGCTCGAACTCGGGGACGTCGTAGAGATCGAAGCTCACGCCGAGCTGCGTCTCGGGCGCCCGCAGCTCGCCGTTCTTGGGGATCGCCGCCGCGCCGACGAAGAGATCGAAGTGGTGCCAGGTGTCCGCGGGCAGCCCGAGCTCGTCGAGCCGCTCGGCCCGCGCGCTCGTGCCCTCCGTGACGACATCGGAGAGCGCGCGGAAGGGCGAGGTGAGCACACCGAGCATCTCCGGGATCACCCCGTCGCCCGCGGAGAAGAAGCGCGACAGGCGGTCGAGCGGCTCGCCGACGGCAAGGCCGGCCGCGGGTGTCATGATGAGGTCGTTGATGCTGACCTTCTCGCGGAACTCCGCGACGTACTCCCACGCCGTCGAGGCCAGCAGCGACAGCGCGAAGGACTCCACGAGGCCGAGGTCGTTGCCCCGGGCCGCGAGGTAGTAGACCGTCCCGGCGAAGGGGTGCATCACGGTGTTGGTCTCGAAGCGATTGGTGTCGAGCGAGAGCCCCTCGCCGGAGACGACCTTCTTCTCCCAGCTCGGCCAGGTCCACGACAGCTCCCAGTCCGGCGCGTTGAGATCGCGGCCGATCCAGTAGTTGGCGATCTCGACGCCGAGAAAGCCCGTCATGGCGAGGATGGCGCGCAGCCGATGGGGCGCGAGCGGCCCGCCGAACAGCTCCTCGCCCACGCGCTCGAGCGACATCGAGAAGCCCGGCAGCACGATCCAGTCGGGGCTGTCACGTACGGGAAAGACCTGAGGCGTCAGGGGCAAGCTCCACAGGAGATCTTCGGTGCCGGTGATGCCGTTCCTGCGCATCGCCTCCACGATCCGCGGGTCCGGTGGCCCGAACAGATCCTCGGCCCGGGCGGGCGCCGCTCCGCCGAGGAGTCCGAGGCCGAGCGCCAGAGCCACACCCTGCCCCCGCCGGCCGACCCGGCCAGGACGACGGGGCGCCCGGGGTTCCTCCATGCTGGAAAGCTGTGCATGAATCGGACCCTGGCAATCGGGCCGCCGGCGCACGCTGCGCGCCCGTCACGTGCCCCGGCGCCGAGCCCGCGGCGACGCCCGAGCCCCCGGGCCGGCGCGGCGCTAGCATCGCCTCGATGGACGCGACGCCCCGACGCGAGAGGTCCCTGCGACGCCCGAGCGCCCTCTGCCTCGCCGCGGCGCTCTCGGTCGCTGCCTGTGGCTCGAAGGCGAGCGTGAGCTCGCCTCCGGCCTCGAGCGACGCCGGCACCGACCCGGGCGCGACCGCGGTCGTCGAGCTGCCGACGCCGTCGGCCGGCGCCGGCGCGGTCGAGGGCAGCGCGCTCCTCGCCTCGGGCACGAAGCTCGCGTGGCGCTACCACTACGACCGCAACGCGCTCGGCGGGGCGCGCGTGCTCCGCGACGGCGCTGTCGTGGCCGTGAGCCGGTCGGGCGAGCTCTTGCGCTTCGCGCCGGGCAGCCTCGCGCTCGGGGCCGAGCGTGCGGCCGGACCGGCGGTGCGCGCGCTCGCGCTCGATCCGGATGGCGCGGTCTTCGCGGCGCTCGAGGACGGCGCGCTCGTCGCCGTCGACGACAAGACCCTCGCCATGCGCCCCGTCGCCGCGCTCGGGGGCGCCGCCGAGTGGCTCGGCGTGGACCGAGTGGGCGCGGTGGCGGTCGTGCGCGTCGCCAGCGTCGTCGCCGGGCGCCCGAGCGTGCGGCTCGAGGTCGTGGACGTCGCGACCGGCAAGCGTCACGCGCTCGAAGAGCTCGCGCCGAGCGCGTTCCTGCTCGATGCGCGGCGGCGCCTGTGGCTCGGTGTGGATGCGGGCGAGTGGGGTGGCAAGCTCGCGCGGCTCGATCTCGGGTCCGGCGAGCTCACCCACCTGCGCGGCCAGGTAGACGGGGTCTACGGCTTGTTCCAGCGCGGTGCGGACGTCATGGCCCACGGCGGGATGCTCCACCTGGGGCTCGCACAGGGCTACGTGGCGCGCTGTGGCGAGACCGAGATCGAGATCGTCGCGTCCTTCGATCGGTCGGGCGCCGACGCCGGGGCCGACCGACCGGTCGGCCCGATGACGCAGGTCCTCGGCGAGCCCGGCGGCACCTTTCTCGCGCTCGGCTACGACGCCGTGTGGCGCGCGGATGCGGCCTTCGCGCGCTTCGAGCGCGTCGCCGGCCTCTCGTTCCGCCATCGGCCCGGCCGCCCGGACGCCATGGGCTCGTACCCGGCGGTACGGAGCGCGGCACGCCTCGGCGACGGCTCGCTGCTCGTCGCGACGGGCCGCGATGGGCTCGTGCGCATCGCGCCCGACGGCGGCCTCACCTCGAGCCGCCTCGCGGGGCAGCTCGAGGCGGCGTGGACGGGCTCGATCGCGCTCGGGGGCGGCACGGCGCTCTGGTCGGACGATCCCGACGGCGCGCCCTGGCGGCTGCGCGACGGGCGCTGGTCGCAGGTCCCGGTGTACCCGGCGACCGCGCCAGCGGGCGAAGCGTGGTATGCGCGCGCGTGCTTCGTCGCGCCGGACGGCAGCCGCCCGTGCGTCGTCGGCACCAACGCGACGCCGGGCCTGCGGCAGGTGCTGCGCTGGCGCGAGGGCGTCGCGGCGCCCGAGGTGCTCGCGAGCGAACCGCGCGGCACGCTGAGCCCCGCCGAGGCGTTCGTCACGCCGGACGGCGTCGTGTGGCGCGCGGACGAGCTCGCGCTCCGGCGCCTCGACGGCGGCGCCTGGGTCGCAGCGGGGACCGTGCCCGAGAAGTACCTGTGGGGCCTGCGACCGGTGGGCGTGGACGGCGCGGGGCACGTGCTCTTGCTCGCGCCGCGCCAGAACAAGCTCCTCGCGCTCACGCCCGGGCAGGGGCTCGCCTTCGTCGCCGTCGCGGACCGCGACGGCCCGCTCGCCGTGGCAGACGCCATCGCCGCGCCGGGCGGCGGCCTCGTGCTCGCGACCGACCGCGGGCTCCGCGCGCTGCCCGCCGGCGGAGGACGCGCGGACGTCGGACCGGCCGACGTCGGCGCGGTGTCGCTCGCGGCGCTCGCCCGCGATGGGCGCGGACGGCTGTGGGTAGGCGGCGCCGGGCTCTGGCTCCACGATCCGGCCACCGGCCAGCTCCACGAGCTCGGCGGCGCGCTCGGCCACCGAGGCGTCGTCGCGCTCGCGCCCGATCCCGACGCTTCGGACGGCGTGCTCGCGTCGTTCGGCTCGAGCGGCGCCGCGCTCCGGGCGACGGCACCGTGATCGGGCCCGAAGGGTAGAAGAGGCTCACGACGATGGCTCAGGATCTACCCCCGGGCACGCTGCTCGCCGGCCGCTACCGCATCGGTGCGCCGCTCGGGCGGGGCGGCTACGGAACCGTGTACCGCGCCGTCGACGAGACGACCGGCACGCCGATGGCGCTGAAGCACCTGCACGCCCGGCGGCTCGACAGCGCCATCGATCTCGAGCGCTTCGCGCGCGAGGCGGAGTTCCTGCGGCGACTCGATCACCCCAACATCGTGCGCGCCCTCGGCTCCGGCCACACGCCGGACGGGGAGCCCTTCCTCGTCTGCGAGCTGCTCGACGGCGTGTCGCTGCGCGCGGTGCTGAAGACGCGCGCTCCCTTGTCGCTCGAGGCGACGACGGCCATCGCGGTCGAGCTCTTGCGGGCGCTCGAGGCGGCACACGCGCAGGGCATCGTGCACCGCGACGTGAAGCCCGCCAACGTGTTCGTGCCCCGCCCCGGGACGACCGGCCGCGTGCGCATCCTCGACTTCGGGATCGCCAAGGCGATCGGCGCCGAGGCGAGTCAGCACGCGCGCCTCACGGCCACGGGCCAGACCATCGGGACACCCGCGTACATGTCGCCGGAGCAGGCCTTCGGACGCGAGGTCGGGCCCGCGAGCGACCTCTACGCGCTCGGGCTCGTGCTCGCCGAGGTGCTCGGCGGCGTGCGGGTGGTCACCGGCGCCTCGGCGCTCGATCAGCTGCTGCAGCACGCCGCACCGGAGCCGCACCGCCTGACCGAGCTCGTGGCGCGCTCGCCGCTCGGCCCCATCCTGGCGCGCGCCATCGAGAAGAGCTACGCGGCGCGCTACCCCTCGGCGGCGCAGATGCGGCGCGACGTCGAGCAAGCGGTGCCCGCGGCGTCGAGGGCGCGCACGCTCACGGTGACGACCACGCTCGAGGTCGCCGCCGTCGCCGACGCGCGCGCGCCGCTCGCGGCGCCCGTGCCGGTGGCGACGACCGCCCTCGACCTTCGCGCCGCACCCGCCAGGGGCGCCACCGGCGCGGGCCGGTGGGGCCTCGTCGCGGCGGCGGTGATCGCCGTCGCGGGCGCAACCGCCGCGGGGGTCGTCGCCGCGTCGTCCGGCGGCGCGACCGGCGCCGCGAGCGCGGCTCGCCCGAGCGACGGCACGGCAGCGCCCACCGTCTCGAGCCGCAACGGTCCGCCGGGCGACCCGGCTCCGCCGACGGCTCCCGCGCGGCCCACCGCCGGGTCGCCGACCTCGCTCGCGACGCTCGACCTCGCCGAGCTCCGGCGGCGCGCGGAGGGCGCGGGCGTGCGCATCGACGAGGCCTCCGACGCCGCGGGCCCCATGATGCGCGTCGGCTTCGAGATCGTCGGCCAGCGCGAGGGTCGCCCCGCCATGGCGTCGTACGCCGCGTTCCAGTCGAGCGAGGCGGCCGATCTGGCGCAGCACGCCATGACGAGCGCCGGCTACGCCGTCCGGCGCGAGGGCGACGTGATGCTCTGCGCGTGGGTCGAAGGCGACGCCACGGCGACGCGCGAGCTGCTCGCCGAGCTCACCCGGGGGCGGCCCGCCGACACCGCGCCGTGATCGGTACGACGCGGCGCGGCCTCGTGGCGGCGCGCGCGACGCTGGCGTCCGGAGCCCAAAGGCGCCAGGCTGCGCGCGCGGGGCCGCCCGCGCGCAGCCCGCGTGGCGAGCCGGCCTCGTCCCTGGCAAGATGCCAGAGGAGGCAGTCCATGGCTCGACGCACCTGGCTTACGCGGTCCCTTCTGTCCCTCGTGTGTGTCGCGAGCGCGAGCGGCTGCTCGTCGCCGACGACCGAGGAGGTCGCGGACACGAGCCTGCAGCTCCGCTACGAGCCCGCGTCGGCCGACTTCTTCGCGACGCCCTGGCCGTCGAGCGCGCGCCTGCTCGCCGACGGGACGGTCGACCTCACGAACCTCCCGGGCGGGGGCTTCGGCTTTCTCGAGCTCGTGCGCAGCGCGATCGAGGGGCGCGTGCACGGCTTCTCGACCATGCCGGTCGGCTTCTTCCAGATGGCCGAGGACCCGGGCGACGCCGTGCTGCTCACGCCCGCCGCGAGCCACGCGCCGGGCGCCGCCGTCGCGCTCGTGGCGCTCGACCCCGACCACTGCGGCGAGCCCGTGCCGGTCGAGATGCAGATCTCGCGGACGCCGGACGACCAGTACCTGCCGGTCGGCGTGCTCGAGATCGCGCCCGTGCCGGGCTTCGCGCTGCGCCAGGGGGTCGACTACGCGTTCGTCGTGAAGAAGAGCTTCGGCGCGCCGGCCGGTCGGACGACCGCGCGACCCGCCGCCTGGGACGCCGACCTCGCGAGCGCGCCCGAGCTCGAGCCGCTGCGCGCCTGCGCCGCACAGGGCGGCGTCGTGCTCGACGAGCTCGCGCTCGCGACCGTGTTCCGGCCGCAGGACGTCCTCACCGAGGCGCGGGCGCTGCGCGACGCCGTGGCCGATCCCACCTACGCGACCGCCCCCGTGCTCACGGACTGGGCGAGCGCGCCGAGCTACGCCGGTGCGACCTGGGACGCCTTCACCGCGCACTACCAGACGCCGATCTTCCAGGCGGGGACGTCACCCTACGACGAGGGCGGCGACATCGTGTTCGGCGCGGACGGCCGGCCGGAGATCCAGCGCTGGGAGCAGGTCCCGATGCTGCTGCTCGCGCCGCAGGGCGCCGGGCCGCACCCTCTCCTCCTCTTCATCGACGGCACGGGCTGGGGCGAGTGGAGCCACGTGTCGAGCTCCGAGACGCAGGCGCTGCTCGCCGCGGGCTTCGCCGTCGCGTCGTACATGCCGCAGTTCCACGGCAGCCGCGCGACCCCGGGCTCGGACCCGGAGACCCACACCTACAACTTCCTCAACCCGATCGCCGGCCGCAACGTGCTGCGCCAGCAGCTCGCCGACACGAGCTACTTCGTGCGCGTGCTGCGCGAGGCCGTGGCGCTCGAGCCGACGGCACCCGTGCTCGACACCACGAGCCTCGTCTTCGCCGGGCAGTCGCAGGGCTCGCAGAACGGCGCCATGCTCGCCGCCATCGAGCCCGAGATCCGCGCGTTCGTGCTGAACGGCCTGGCGTCCTACCTGTCCGTCACGATCCTGGAGCGCAAGGACATCCTCGACTACGCCGCGCTCTTGAAGGGCCTGCTCGCGATCCAGGGCCCGATCGACCGCTTCCACCCGGTCCTGTCCGTGCTGCAGCTCGGCGCCGACAGCATCGATCTGCACAACTACGCCGGCGCGTGGCGCGGCTGGGAAGGCAAGCCCGCGGGCGCGCACCTGTTCGTGCTCAACGGCCACAACGACACGACGACCGCGCCGAAGGGCATGGAGGCCATCACCATCGCCGGCGACCTCGCGCCCGTCGCGCCGCCCGGCTGGGACGTCGACCCCTTCGGCGTGTGGGACCGCGACGCCGAGCCGCTGCCGATCAGCGGCAACCGCCTCGCGTTCGACGGCGGCGACCTCACGCAGGCGACGCACCTCGACGCCGACACGGGTCACTTCACGATCTACGACAAGCCGGCCGAGCGGGCGCGCGCCGTCGCGTTCCTCGTCGACGCCCTCGCAGGGGTGCCGACGCTGCCCCAGTGACGCCGGGGCCGGTCACCCGGCGCGCCGCCGTGACGACTACTTGAGGATCGACTGACAACCGAACTGCACCTGGATGTTGCCAGGCTTGTTCGGGCCGACGAGCGAGTTCGCGAGGTCGCACGACTCGGGGCAGAGCACGACCTGCGTCGGAGCCTGCGGGTCGTCGTAGTACCAGCCGCCATCGGGTGCGCACTCGGAGGCGTCGGCCACCTTCGGCAGGTAGACGTCGTTCGCGCCGCCGGTGAGGATGACGTTGATGAGGTTGTAGTCGATGGGATCGCCCTGCGGCACGGGGATGTCGAGCGAGCAGGTGAGCTGCGCCGTGGCGACGACGGCCTGCGCCACGGCGTCGAAGAAGGGCCCCCACGCCGCGGCGCCGTCGCAGATCTTGGCGCGCACACCGCCCGTCCCGAGCACGAGGTCCGTGTACGTCATGCCCGACGCGGGCGGCTGCGTCTGGTCCGGGTAGGTGCACTTCACGGCCGGGTCCGCGTCGCTGCCGTAGCCGTAGATGCCGCTGAAGAGGTAGTGGGCGAACAGGCCGTTCCAGCTCGGGTCGAGGATGCCCGGCGGCAGCGTGGTCGAGTTCCACGGGTTCTGCCCGCCGGGGAAGGTCTCGAACTGGCTCTTGCTCATGCGCGCGTTGTCGTCCGTCACGATGACGATGGTCTTCGTGGCCTCGGGGCGCAGGAACTGAGCCCAGGGCTCCCCACCGCGGGAGTCGCCCGGCTGGTAGCCGGGCGTCTGGCCGAGCGTGCCGAGGAACTGCTCGAGCGGCTGCGTGCTGCGCAGATCGATGCTCGACTGGAAGAAGCGCGGCCCGTTGCCGCAGGCGTCGTCGCCCGCGAGCGGCGGCGGAATACACACCGGGTAGCGGTTGCTGCCGCCGATGACCACCGGGCTCGTCGCCGAGCGCAGGCTCAGCATCACCACGCGGTAGTCGAGGTTGCTGCTGCCGATGAGCGCGGCGAAGTCGTTGAGCCCGGTCGTGACCTCGGCGATGGCCGGGATCATGCTGCCCGAGTTGTCGACCATCCAGATGATGTCGACGGGCAATAGGGTCACCGGCGCGACCTCGGTCGCGGTGGCGCAGGCGGCGTCCGGATCGAGGCCGGCGTCGGAGTAGCCGCCGGTGCCGAAGAAGCCCCCGAACCCCGAGCCGCCCGTGGACGTGACGGCGCCGCCCGTCCCGCCCGTCGCACCACCCGCGCCGGCGCTCGCGGTCGTGGTCGTCGTGGTCACGGGCTGCGTGTCGCGTCCTGCCTGGCAGGCGACGTAGGCCGCGAGGCCGGGCAGGGCGAGAAGGGCAAGACGGCGCATGGCCCCATGGTACTACGGCCTGGCGCGCGGCGCCCGATCCGCGGTTCGCGCGCGCAGCGCTGCGCTACCCCGGTGGATACTCGTCGTGGCGCGGCAGGGGGTCGGCAATCTCGTCCCAGTCGGCCTTCGAGGCGACGAAGATGTGCGCCTCCGGGCGCACGCCCGGGTCGTCGTCGAGCGTGCCCATGGGCACGACGTGGATGCCGCGCTCGCGCGACGCGCGCGGCAGGCTCGAGCCGCAGGTGGCGCAGAAGGCGTGCTCGAAGTACCGCGCCCCGGGTACCTTGAAGCGCCGCACGAGCTCCGGGCCGCGCAGGAACTCGAGACCGTCGAGGGGCACCACGAGGTACGACACGTTCGCGGCCGAGCCCGCCTTGCGACAGCGCGAGCAGTGGCAGGTGCGGCTACGGAGCGGCGGCACCGTCACGGCGTAGCTCACGCCACCGCAGAGGCAGCTACCGCGTACGCCCACCTCCGGCGGATCGAGGGGCACGCGGTCGGAGAAGGGCGCGGCGATGCCCGGCGGATAGGCGTCCGAGCGCGGCAGCGCGTCGTGGATCTCGTGCCACGGCGCCTTCGACGCGACGAAGATGTGCGCGGTCGGCCGCACCCCGAGGGTGTCGTCGAAGCAACCGGCCGGCATCCCGACACGGCCCCCCGAGGCGACCCCGTCGGGCACCACCGAGCCGCAGAGCGAGCAGAACGGCCGCGTCGAGCCGGGCGCGGCGCGGTAGATCGCGATGGCCTCGAGACCCGTCACGAGCCGGAAGCGCTCGGCCGGGACGACGAGGTAGCTCGCGTAGGCGGCGCCGTGCGCCTTGCGACAGCGCCCGCAGTGACAGTGCGAGAAGAAGAGCAGCGCCTCGAGCGAGCGGTCGGCGGAGCCGGGCGCGAGGTCGGCGAGCGGGCCGTCGACCTCCCAGCGGACGGAGCCGCAGAGACAGCTGGCGCGGAGCGGCGTGACGGACATGGGCACGGCATGACCGGCTGGCCACGCGCCGTCAAGAGCGGGCGTTCGCCGCCACGCAGCCGCGAGCGTCAGTCGCCGCCGCCGACGTCACGGTAGTAGGCGAGCTCGAGATCCTCGTCGAGGGCGTCCCGCAAGTCGTGCACCCCCGAGTGGCTGCTCGGGGCGGCGTCTTGGCGCGCGCGCCGCAGATCGCCGCGCGTGACCATGCCCACCTGGCCCTTCCAGGAGCAGATCGCGCACTCCTCGCCGCTCTCGTCCAGGCGCCGGCTGGCCTCGTCGAGCGTCATCTGGGGCTCGAGCTCGAGCACGTCGTCGATCGGACAGTCGAGCACCAGCGCGTCCACCGGCGCTCGGCGCAGCACCTCGCGACGCACGACGCCGAGCTTGCCGTTCGAGCTCCGCACGAAGAGCCGGCGCACCCCTCGCTCCTCGGCGTAGCGCGCCGCCACGTCGGCCCAGACGAGCGGCCCGGTCGCGACGGCAGGCCAGCTCATGATGTCGTGCACCCGCCGCTCGGCGGGCGCCGCCTCGTCCCCCACTCCCCTTCGACGCTTGGTGCTCATGGCGTGCTCCTCCTCGCGCCGACCGCGCTCGGCCGGTCGCCGGTGACCGTCTCGGGTGGACCTCCGTCGTCAGCCGTCGGGACACTGCGTGGCAACGTACGTGCCAAGATCGGGTCAGGGGCGCCGGCGCCGCGGGGCGACGTCGGAGACGCTCCTCTTGCGCTCGAGACCATGCTCCTGGAGCTTGCGCCACAGGGTCTTGCGCGAGACGCCGAGCAAGAGAGCGGCCTCGGCCCGCCGCTGCCCGCAGTGCGCGAGCGCCCGGCACAGGTGCTCGCGCTCCGCCCTGCGCAAGGCCTCGGCGAGCGGCACGACGGGCCCGGCGGCGACCGCGTCGGGGGCGGCCGCGCGGCCGAGCTCCTCGGGCAGGTGCACGAGCTCGATGCGGGAGCCGCCGGAGAGCACGAGCGCGTGTTGCAGGACGTGCTCGAGCTCGCGCACGTTGCCCGGGAAGGAGTAGCGCCGCAGCGCCCGCCAGACGCGGGGTGCGAGCTCGGGGGGCGGGCTCGTGCCCGAGAAGTCCCGCAACAGCTCCTCGACGAGCAGCGGCAGGTCCTCGCCGCGCATGCGCAGCGGGGGCATGTGCAGCCGGAAGACCTTGAGCCGATGGTAGATGTCGCCGCGGAACTGGCCGCGCACGATGCGCTCCTCGAGATCGGCGTTCGTGGCGGACACGATGCGCACGTCGGCGGCCACGGTGGCATCCGACCCGAGCGGCTCGTAGCCGCCGTGGTCGAGCACGCGCAGGAGCTTGGCCTGCGCCGCGGCCGGCATGTCCGCGACCTCGTCGAGGAACAGGGTGCCGCCCTCGGCCGCGCGAAAGCGACCGCCGCGGCGCTCGGTGGCGCCCGTGAAGGCCCCGCGCTCGTGACCGAAGAGCTCGCCCTCGAGCAGCGCCTCGGGAAAGGCGGCGCAGTTGAGCGCGACGAAGGGTCGGTGCGCGCGCGCGCTCAGCTCGTGCAGGCGGCGCGCCGCGCGCTCCTTGCCCGTGCCGCTCTCGCCGGTGATGAGGACGGCAGCGTCGCACGACGCGATGCGGTCGATGCGCTCGCGGATGTCCCGGATGAGGCGGCTCTCGCCGAGCAGCGGCGTGACGACGCGCGCGGGGCGGGTCAACGCCGACGCCACCCCCGCAGGGCGCGCGACCGCTGTCGCGCCTGCACGCCCCAGGCCTCTGTGCGCCTCCCCAGGCATCGAAGGGAGCTTAGTGCGCCGCCGGACCTCGGGCCCGTGCTTTTGCCACGTGGCCGCGACGACACGTTCGGGCACGGCGCGTAGCACCCGTGACACGTCGCCCGACGCTCTCGGCCGGAGCGCGCCGCGGTCCCGCCGACCGCGTGTCCCCGGCGCCACGCGCGGACGCGCTCACGCGCTCGAGCCCGGCGCGCAGGAAGCAGTTGCGCCGACCGGACCGAGGTCGCAACCTGCCTTCTGGGCACGTTCGTTTCGGGGGCAGGGAACGAGGAGACTGCATGCCCGAGCAATCCGGAGCCCTGAGCCGGCTCGAACGCACGCTGCGCACCCACGCCGCGCAGCTCTGGGCGAGCCGCGCCCAGGCGGAGCGGGAAGCGGGCGTGCGCCTGCACCGGCTCGCCGAGAGGCTTCGACACGTGGGCGCCACGGACGAGGTGATCGAGCTGACGCTCGCGGCGGCACGCGACGAGGAACGACACGCCGAGCTCTGCGACGAGCTCTGTGCGCGTTCCGGCGGCCGGCACGGCGAGCGCGCCGCCTCCGTTCCGGAGGAGCTCGCTCCGGCCGGGCTGCGCGAGCGCGAGCGGGTGCTCTACGACGTCGTCGCGCTCGCGTGCCTCCAGGAGACCCTGAGCGCGACGTTGCTCGGGGCGATGGTCGAGCGCGCCACCGAGCCCCGGGCGCGCGCGGTGCTCGCCGCGATCCAGCGCGACGAGGCGCGGCACAGTCGCTTCGGCTGGCTGCACCTGTCGCGCGCGACGGGCGACGAGAGCCACGACGTCATCGGCATGCACCTGCCCTTCATGCTGCGGCGCGTGCTCGAGGAGTCGCTCCTGCGGCCGGACGCGACCGAGAACGCCGAGCTCGCGCACCTCGGTGCGCTCGACGCGCGCGAGCGCGAGCGGCTGTGCCTCGCCACGGCGCGGCGCGTGGTGCTCACGGGGCTCGAGCGCCACGGCGTCGACACGAGCGCCGGGGAGCGCTGGCTCGAGCTGCGCGCCGCCCTCGCCGCGCGGCGCTGAACGGCGCCGCTCGTCGCGCCGGGCGCGGCGTGGCCCCGGGTCGCGCCCGAGACCACGCCGCTCGGGCCGCGGCCCTCAGGTGATGCCGAGCTCCTTGCGCACGCCGAGCAGCCGCTCGATGGAGGCGGGAATCGCCGTGCCGGTGGAGCACGAGACCATCGAGAACGACACGACGTGCGTCGCCTTCGCCACGAGGCGCTTGAACGCCTCGTCGGCGAACATGGCCTGCACCTGGGCGGTGCTCCCCTCGGCGACCATGTAGCCCGACAGCGCGCCGACGTCGCCGGCCTCACACAGGCCGACCTTGAAGTCCTCGAGCTTGCCCGCGGCCTTCGCGCTCTCGTAGTACGTCAACACTTCCTGGAACACGCGCAGCCCCATGCTCTCGCGGCCAACGTGGACGGTTCCCCAGGTCGTCAGAATCGATGCTTGTGCCATGGCACTCCCCTCGCGCTTCGCGTTGTGGGCGGTATCGACACGGGGCCCCATCCCCGCGAGGTCGACCCGCCGCAGGCTAGGCTAGCCAGCTCGGCGCCCGCCGCAAGCCCCCGCGTGAAGCGCGGGTGCGCAGCGCCACTGGCACGGTCGATGCTCCGGCTCGAGCTGCGGCCGCCGAGGCCGCGACGACCACACACGGGGAGCACGCCATGACCACGCACGAGCAGCACCGGCGGGGCGCCGCCGACAGTGCCACGACCGCGGCGATCGAAGCGGCCCACGCCACCCTCGACCCCCACCCACCTGCCGGCCTCGCGGCGCAGCTCCTGGCGCACCGCCTCGCGGCGCGCTCGGGCCACGTGGCCGCCGCCGGGCCGGCGCTCGCGCTCAGGCCCGACCCCGCCAGGCACGCGCCCCCCGAACGCGCCAGTCGCCCCGGGGGCTGACCCCGCGCTCGTTCAGGGCAGGATCGTCTTGGCGCAGCGGAAGCCCGCGTCGGAGTAGTAGCTGACGGCCCCGTACGCTTCGCGGCTGTCGGTGCGCAGGCGCCAGTCGTCCGCCGGACTGATGAAGGCGCCGCCACGTCGCACGCGAGGCTGCGCGGGATCGCCGCTCGGCGCGGGGCCCGCGTAGTCGGTCGTGTCGTCCACGAACGGCGCGGACACGTCCCACACCCACTCGAACACGCTGCCGCCGAGATCGACGAGCCCGTCGCGCGAGACGTCACCCGGCGCGCTGCCGCCGGGCACCGGGAAGCCGCAGCCGTCGCCGGTGCCCAGATAGGTGACGAGGTCGCAGGTGAACGGCTCGCCCGACCAGGTGAAGGGGTAGATGCGACCGTCGCCGTGGCCCGTCGCGACGTACTGCCACTCGACCTCGGTCGGCAGGCGCTTGCCCTCGGACGCGCAGAACGCGGCCGCGTGGTGCCAGCTCACGCAGGTCATCGGCAGCTCGGGGTCGCCGCGGTTGTACGAGGTCGGCGAGTACGGCACCGGGCAGGTGCAGCCGCCGAGCGGCGAGAACGGATCGACGTCGACCGCGCTGTCGTTCCACCCGGGATCCCACGTCATGACGAGCTCGTAGGGACCGCCGGGATCGAGCGAGCAAGCCGCACCGTCGCAGGGCAGATCGCGGCCCGACTCGACCCACGCCCTGAAGCGCCCCACGGTGACCTCGTGCCGGTCGATCGCGAAGGCGTGGGTGAGGGTCGCCGTGGCGCTCAGGCCGTCGAGGTCGAAGTGGAAGGTGTCGCCCGCGGCGGGCACGACGACGGTCTCCGGGTCGACGGCTGGATCCTCGGGCAGGGGGGTGCCCTCGTGGATCCCGAAGATGGCGTTGCACCCCGGCGTCGCGACGAGAGCGACCCAGATCGCGCTGCGGAGCGGGGAGCGCACCATGTCCGCTCGATGCTACGGAGGCCGCGCCGCGTGGGCAACAGGCTCGGGCCCGCTCAGCGCTCGTCGGCGAGGACGGCTCCGTCGAAGCGATCGGCGCCGAAGGGCATCGACAGGCGCGGCGCGCGCGCGTGTGCCGCGGCGTACGGGCTCGCGTGCGACCCGAAGCGCGTCGGGTAGTAGCAGCGCTCTGCGACGAGGTGCGCGGCCCGGCGCTCGAGCGGCTCGAGCGCTGCCAGGCGCGCGCGCACGCTCGGCGTCACGCAGGAGGCGACGATGGCGGCGACGCGCTCGGCGTCGTAGCGCGAGGGCGCGAAGGGCTCGTCCGCCGGACGCACCGGCGCCGGGCGGGGCGTACCCTCGAGCCACAGGCTCGTCTCGCCGGCGCGCGCGAAGGGATCGACCGGTACACCGTCGAGCCACACGTTGAAGTGGACGTGCGGGACGCCGAAGGGGAAGGTCACGAGCGCATCGAGCCCGCTGTAGCCCGACACGGCCACGAGCTCGCCCCGCCGCACGCGGTCGCCCTCGCGCACGAGCGCCCGCGCCAGGTGCGCCGCGCACGTCATGAGCCCGTCGCCGTGATCGATGCAGAGCTTCAGGCCGCCGCGGTTGTACTCGGCGAACACGCGCGCGACGACACCGGGCGCGGGCGCGACCACCGGCGTGCCCACCGGGATCGAGAAATCGGTCCCGTTGTGGCTGTCGTAGGTGAGGTGCCGGCCCCGGAAGTCCTCGGTCTGGGTGCGGCGCACCGACCAGCCGGCCTCGGCGGGCGTCTGCCGGTGGTTGAAGAGATTCGTGACGATGGCGTGGCGCGGCACGACGAAGCGCCCGGCCCAGAGCGGCAGCGCCAGGCGCGGAGCGAGCAGCCGCAGGCTCGACGGACCGAAGAGCGATGGCGGCACGTCCTCGGCGCCGCGCAGCGCGACGAGCGCCTGCCGGAGCCGCTCGCGCAGCGGACGCAGGCCCAGGGCCTCGACGAGGGAGGGCTTCGAGAGGTCGTGCATCGCGCTAGTTGAGCGAGCTGCGCCGGTGCGGTGGCGCCGCCGCCGCGACCTCGGACTCGGCCGCGCGCAGCGCCTCGCGCACCGCGCGCAGCGCCGCGACGCGATCGGCGAGCGCGGTGCGGGCGTGGGCCGGCGCGCGCCGCAGCTCGGCCTCGAGCTCGTGGAGCAGCGCTTCCACGTCTTCGAGCTCGGTCGGAGTCATGCCGCTGGCATAACACGAGCCGTGCGGCGACGCCGGTCCCTCGCGCGACGCGGCGCGGCAAGGCCGCGTCACGGCGGCTATACTCGTGAACGACGCGGTGACACCCGAACAGAGCGCGCGATGACGACGAAGCACGAGGCCGTGGCGAGGCCCGAGGTCCACGGGCGGCTCTCGGCGGCGCCGCCTCCGGAGGCGCTCGCACCGCGCGAGCTCGCGCGCGTGCGCCTGCACGTGCGCCGCGACGTCCTGCACCTCACGTCGCCCGACGGCGCGCTCCACGCGAGCTTCGATCCCCTCGGCCGGCTCGAAGGCGGACACCGCGGCGACTTCCACTTCCGCGTCGGCCTCGACGGCACCGTCCTCTGGCGCACCGGCG
>JADLAB010000664.1 GCA_020848455.1 Polyangiaceae bacterium | reverse complement strand
GCAATCCCGAGCACGGCGGCGTTCACGAGCATGTGCAGGGCGACCGGCGCCGCGAGGCCGCCCGTGCGGACGCGCGCCCAGCCGAAGACCAGCCCGTACGCGACGATGACGAGCAGCTGGGGTCCGTATTGCAGGTGGCCGAGGCCGAAGAGCGCCGCCGAGAGGACCACGGCCCATTCGGGGCGCACGCGCCGCGCGAGCCAGGGCAGCAGGATCCCGCGGTAGAGCCACTCCTCGCCGATCGGCGCGAGCACCACCGCCGCGAGGCCGAGCAGGGCGACGCCGAAGGGGTCGAGGTACGGCAGGACGGCGATGAAGTCCGAGCCGAAGTCGGGCGCGCGCAGGTGGAGCACGAGCTCCAGCCCGCGGGCGACGAAGGCGGCGCGCGCGACCCCCGCGACGACGCACGGTACGGCGAGTGCCAGGGTCGGAGCCACGGGGGCGCCGCCGGGCTCACCGCGCCACCCGAGCCGGCGCCGCCACGTGAACGCGACCGCGCACAGGGCTCCCGCCGCCGCCGCGGTCGAGAGCAGCGCGCCGCCGAGCGTCGTGCCGAGCGCGAGGCCGAAGAGGCCGTGCGAGGCGACCAGCGTGAGGTCCATCGCGAGCCACGACGCGGCGAAACCGAGGGCGATCGCGCGTGGACCGGGACCGTCGGGCACGCGACGACGCCGGTCCGCGAGGTAGGCGAGCGCCGCCCCGAGCGCGGCCATGAGCGCGAAGCGCACGACGAGCCACTGCGTGAAGCCGCCGAGCCGCACGTCTGTGCCGAGGTCGCGGAACAGCGAGATGCGCCCGGGCGTGCGCTCCGGCGGGAGCGCCTCGGGCAGGCGCAGCGTCTCCGGGACGAGGACGACCTCGCTGCGCTCGCCCCCGTGCTCGACGACGAGCGCGTGGGCCTCGGCGGGACCGGCGGCGAGGCCGCGCACCACGTCGGCGTTGCGCTCGACGGGCTGCCGGTCGACGCGCGTCACGACGTCGCCCTCGCGCAGCCCGGCGCGCTCGGCCGGCGAGTCCGGCACGACCGCGACGACGCGCGCGCCGCCGCCCGGGTCGTCGGGATCGAGCACGACCCCGATGCGGGGGCGCGCGGCAGGCGCCGGGGCCTCGCTCGGCGCGCCCGGCTCGGCGTGCGCCGGCGCGTCGCGCCCGGCCGGCTGGGCCGCGCTCGAGGCGACGAACCCGACGAGCACCAGCAGATCGACCGCCGCCAGCGCGACGAGCCCTCGCGCGACGGGCTCTAGGCGCGCGTCGCGGCGTCCGAGCGCGCGGGCCCAGAGGGCGAGCCCGAGGCTCAGCGGCAGCGCCAGGGGCGGCACGACGACTCCGGCGAGCGCGAGCGGCACGAGCCAGCGCCGAGGTTGCTTGGTCGCGCCCACCGCCCGCAACTCTACGGCGCCGCACGGGGCGACGTCGAGCGGTCCGCGGCTCGAGGCCACGCAGCCGGAGCGCCCCGCGACACGACGCCCGTGTTACGCCGGTTCGCATCATGTCGCCATGCTCACCCGCACGTTCCATCCTCGCGCTCGTCGCCGTCACCCTGCTCGGCTGCTCGTCGGACGCGCCGCGCTCGGGTCAGGACGGCGGACCGTCGGGCCCCGCGCCCACCGAGCTGCCGCCGCCCGCCGCGAAGATCGAGCCGGGCGGGCCGAGCGACGCCGCCGTCGCCGCCGCGAACCAGCTCGGCATGGACCTCTACGGCAAGCTCCGGAGCGCACCGGGCAACCTCGCCTACTCGCCCGCGAGCATCGCCGTCGCGCTCGGCATGACCTACGCCGGCGCGCGCGGCGAGACGGCCGCCGAGATGAAGCGCGCGCTGCACCTGCCCGACGACGCCGAGGCGCTGCACGGCGGCTTCGCCACCGTCCTTTCGGCCTACCAGGCGGAGCCGGAGAAGAACGCGCCGATCCTCCGCGTCGTCAATCGCCTGTTCGGCGAGAAGACCCTCGCCTTCGAGCCGGCCTTCGGCGCGCTCGCGACGCGCCGCTACGGCGCGCCCCTCGATCCGTGCGACTTCCTCGGTGCGGCCGAGGCGGAGCAGAAGCGCATCAACGACTGGGTCGCCCGCGAGACGGCGGGGCGCATCGCGAACCTCCTGCCACCGGGCGCGGTCACCGGCACGACGCGGCTCGTGCTCACGAACGCCGTCTACTTCAAGGGCGCCTGGACGAACGCCTTCGAGAAGAGCGCCACGCGCCCGGAGGCCTTCAAGGGCGCGGGCGGCAAGACCGCCGACGTGCCGATGATGCACGACGTGGGCACGGCGCGCTTCGGCAAGGCCGAGGGCGTCGCGCTGCTCGAGCTCGGCTACCAGGGAGGCGGCTTCGCGACCCTGTTCGTGCTGCCCGACGACGAGGGCGGCCTCGGCGCGCTCGAGGAGCGCCTGAGCGAGGCGGCGTTGCGCGACTGGGTGGCCGCGCTCGCCTACGAGCAGGTCGACATCGCCTTGCCGCGCTACAAGGTCGATCCGCCCGCGACGCTGCGGCTCAAGCCCCTGCTCGCGGCGCTCGGCATGCCGAGCGCGTTCGACGAATCGCGCGCCGATTTCACGGGCCTCGCGCCCGCGCGCGACCTCCACATCGACGACGTGTATCACCGCGCGTTCGTCGCGGTCGACGAGGAGGGCACCGAGGCGGCGGCTGCCACGGCCGTGGTCGTGGCCGGCTCCGCCTCGGCCGCGCCGCCTGGCCCGCCGAAGAAGGTCTTCCGCGCCGACCATCCCTTCCTCTACTTCGTGCGCGACACGAAGAGCGGGCTCGTGCTCTTCGCCGGCCGCGTCGCGATGCCGTGAGGTGACCGGGCACGCGGGCGCGGCGCGAGTCGCAATGGCATGGCGATTGCCTCGCTTGGGCGGCATCGTCCAGCGACGGAGGGATCTGCCATGCCAAGCCCACACGCGATTGCGGCCAAACCTGCCACGACGCTCCCGGATATGCCCCGTGCCGGCGCGCGGGAGGACCTCCGCGCGGCGGACTTCGACGCCGCGGGCGCGACGTCCGTCGGGCTCGCGCGCGAGCGCAACGAGGATCAGTTCCTCATCGCCTGCCTCGAGCGCACGCTCCGCATTCTCGGCACGAGCGTCGGAGTCGACACGAGTCGCTGGGGCGCGCGCAATACCGTGGGGACGCTGCTGGTCGTCGCCGACGGGATGGGCGGCCAAGGTGGCGGTGACGTGGCGAGCTCCGTCGCGGTCCACTCGGTCGCCGAGTACCTGTGCAGCGTGATGCCGTGGTTCGACCGGCCCGGGGCGAGCGGGCAGCGGCGCGACAGCCTGCCGGGCGTGCGGACCGGCCTCGCGGCGGCCGTGGCCCAGGGGGAGCGAGCGGTGCAGCAGGCGGCCGAGGCCCGCGTGGATGCCCCGAAGATGGGCACGACGCTCACGATTGCGTACGCGCACTACCCGCTGCTCTACCTCGCACACGTCGGCGACAGCCGCTGCTACCTGTGGCGCCAGGGCGCGCTCTTCCAGCTGACGCGCGATCACACGGTGGCCGAGCAGCTGCGGCAGCGCCTCGGTCAGGAAGTCGACGTCGACCCGCAATGGCATCACGTGCTCTGGAACGCCGTCGGCGCCGGCAGCCCCGAGGCCCAGCCCGACATCCGGCGCCACCGTCTGGCACCGAACGACGTGCTTCTTCTCTGCTCGGATGGGCTCACGAAGCACGTCCCGGACGAGCGCATCGCGGAGCTGCTCGCGGCGCCGGACCGCGCCGCGACGCGCGCCTCGAGCCTCGTGCACGAGGCGAACCTCGGCGGCGGGAGCGACAACATCACGGCGGTCGTCGCGCACTGCATCGTGCGGCCCGACCCCGTGGCGGAGCCGCCCCGGTAGCGCGGCTCGGCCGAGCCACCGGCGGCGGGACGCGCCGGCGCGGAGCGAGCGCTCACGGCGACGGCGTCCCTCGGCTCGAAGGTCGGCGGGCACCCGGCGCACCCGGTGCCCGCCGACGCTCGTGGTGCGAGCCGCCTGCTCACGAGCCGACGTCGACGTGCAGGACGGGCACGAGCAGGTAGCCCCCGCTGCCGTCGCTCTCGACGAGCGAGCCGTGGAAGTCGAGCAGGAGGTCGAGGTGGCCCGCCTCGGACACCTCGAGATCTCCTGTCGGGACGACCTTGATCCCGGTCTCGTCGCACGAGGGGCAGCGGACCGCTTGCGCGAGGCCATCGACGACGAGCGTCGGCGCGTCGCCGAGGCGCAGCCGCACCTGGGTCACGCGTCCCGCCGGCAGCACGGCCTCCGCCAGGAAAGTGTGGGAGGCGCGGACGTCGAACAGGTCGATGAGCTCCTGTCCCGCGAAGGCCGTGACCCAGGTCACGGCAGGAGCGCCGGTGGCCGGCGCCTGCGGCACGTCCTGCGGAGCGACGTGGACGCTGAGCTCGTCGATCGTCACCAGCAGCTGGTCGCCCACCTCGGGTCGTGCCGCGAAGGTGGGCGACAAGCCGCCGACGACCTCGAAGGCGACCGTCCCTTCTGCCGCGCCGCGACCACCGGGAGCCTGGCACGCTGCGAGCGAACCGATTGCGAGTGTGGCAATGATGGGGCCGAGGTTGATATTCATGGCGCACCTCTTCGTGTGGAGTGGATGCCGCCCCTCGCTCGGCAAGAAGCATGCCCTGCGCCGGCGCTCCCATGCACGTCGGCGGCGGCGCCTCGCCGGGTGCTCGACGGGGCAAAGAGGCGCGGGTGGGGCAAGTTGCCACGGTGCAGCCTTGCCCCGAGCCAGCGCGAGCGCGAACGGCGCGGCCAGGTTGGCGCTGCGGCGTGCGGCGTGGCACACAGTAGGGGGGCTGCGATGGCCAAGCTCGAGGACTGCCGGCACATGGGGAGCGCCGCGGCCGACCTGGCGGCGTCGCCGGGGTCGGAGCGCTCGGCCGACTCCGGCCTGTTCGCCCCGGTCGCCTCGCTCCTCGGCGACTGCGGCATGATCGGCGCGAGCGCGGCGCTCCACGCGCTCGGTGAGCTCGTCGTCAAGCTCGCCGACAGCGACGCCACGGTGCTCGTGACGGGCGAGAGCGGTACCGGCAAGGAGCTCGTGGCCCACGCCCTGCACGACCGCAGCCGGCGCGCCTCCGGACGCTTCGTCGCCCTCAACTGCGCGGCCCTGCCCGAGGCGTTGCTCGAGAGCGAGCTGTTCGGGCACGTGAAGGGCGCCTTCACGAGCGCCTCCGAGTCGCGGGTCGGGCTCTTCGCCGCCGCCGCCGGCGGCACGCTGTTCCTCGACGAGATCGCCGAGGTCTCGCCCCCGTTGCAGGCGAAGCTGCTGCGCGTCCTGCAGGAGCGCAAGGTGCGGCCCATCGGCGCCGCCGACGAGATCGCGGTGGACGTCCGCCTCGTGGCGGCGACCAACCGCGATCTCGCTGCCGACGTGGAGGCGGGGCGCTTTCGGCGCGACCTCTACTACCGCGTCGACGTCGTCCGCATCGCCGTCCCGCCGCTGCGCGAACGCGGCGAGGACGTGCTGCTGCTCGCCGAGCATTTCCTCGCGGCCCATGCGGCGCGGCTGGGCCGGCGCGTGCCGACGCTCGACGCCGACGCGGCGGCCGTCCTGTTGCGCCACAAGTGGCCGGGCAACGTGCGGGAGCTGCAGAACTGCGTCGAGCACGCCGTCGCGGTGAGCACGGGCGATCGCATCGGGGTCGACGACCTGCCAGCGCACCTGCGCGCCGCGTCGGGGCCGCCCCCGCCAGAGCCCGCCGCGGACGACCTCGCCGGAGCCGAAGCGCACGACGAGACGCTGCAGCGTCTGAGCGACGTCGAGCGGCAGTACATCGGGCACGTGCTCGGCGTGCTCGGCAACAACAAGACGCGCGCAGCGGCGATTCTCGGCATCGATCGGCGCACCCTCCACCGCAAGCTCGCGCGCTCGCGCAGAGCGGCGCGCACCCCGGGCAACGACCCCGAGGCACGCTGACCGCGGCGCCCTCGCGTGCGTCCACGACCCCAACCTCCGGCCCCGAGCCCCGATGTCCGAAGACACGACCGACGCGAGCCCTGCGACGCCCGGCGACCCGGGGGCGTTCACCGCGCTCGACTGGATTGCCGTCGTGGTGGTCGCGCTCATCGCGCTCGCGCTCGCCCTGTTTCCCTTCGCCATCGGGCTCCCCCTCGCCGAGGTGTACGCCGACTTCGGCGTGGCCGAGCTACCTGCCCTCACCGCCGTGGCCACGGGCCTCGCCGCGCCGCTCGCGCTCGCCGCCGTGGTGCTCGCCTCGCTCGTCGGTGCCGTCGCCCTGCGGGCGCGGCTGCGCACCCGAAGACTCATGGTCGCGGCGGGCTTCGCGTTCGGTGTCGCCGCGCTGGTCGCCTGCGCGCTCGCCGCCTACGCCCCGATCTTCGAGCGCGCGGGCGCCGTGCGGCGCGAGGCGGACTAGACCGAAATTCCCGTGCCTGTCGGCATTCGGTCGAGCGCCGCGTGCGCGGCCGACCTCGTGCTGCGACCTCGAGCTCGCCTGCGCCGCGCAACCGAGGTCCTACGCCGCCGTCGAGCGCCGCGTCAGGCGGGTCAGGGGTCGCCCACCAAGGCGTCGAACCTCCGGCACGACGCGACCTCGTCGGGCCAGAGGCACGGCCTGGCATTGCAGCGGGTGTCGCGGACGATGCACACGGCCCCGGACACGTCGAAGGTGCACGCCGCGTGCTCCAGACACTCCGAGCACGAGGCGTAGGAGCACGCCGCGTCCGGGTCGGCGCCCGGGCTCGCCGGCGCGGTCGCCGGTGGCGACCCGCAGGCGCCGAACGCGAGGATCCAGAAGAAGACCGGCCGGCTCGCCACGCCCGAGCCTAGCACCGGCCAAGCCCGCGACGATGCGGCTCGCCGGGTCTCGGCGGGCGGATCCGTCGGCTCGACGACTCGGGTGGCAGGGTCACCCATCGGACGGCGGACCCGAGGCGCGTGGATCGTGCCATGCGAGGGGATCGTTGGGGGCCGCCGCACGTACACGACGGCATGCGGCGTGCCGCGAGGCTGGTGTTCGGGCTGGCGCTGGCGTCGTGCCAGTGCGCGAAGTCGGGCGGCGAACCCGCCAGCGTCGCGTCGAGCTCGGATACGAGCCTCGATGCCCGCGGCGTCGGTCCTCGCGCCACCGCGATCGCCGCCGGGACCCACCACTCGTGCGTGCTCGCCGACGACGGACGCGTGTTCTGCTGGGGCTCCAACGAACACGGACAGCTCGGGTCGCGGACCACGGACACCTGCGCGCTGCCGAACTTCCACGGTCTGCCGCCGAAAGAGGTCCCGTGTCGCGAGACGGCGGTGGCGGTGGACTCGCTCACGGACGTGGCGCAGATCGCGATCGGCGCGTCGACCGCCTGCGCGCGGTCGAACGACGGCACGGTTCGTTGCTGGGGCGAGAACACCTTCGGTACCGTGGGCGATGGCACGACGACCGACCGCCACGCGCCCGTGCAGGTGCCGGGTCTCGCGCACGTCGCGCAGATCGCGCTCAGCAGCACGCACGCGTGCGCGTGCCATGACGACGGCACGGTCGATTGCTGGGGCCTCAACTTCGCCGGTCAGCTCGGCACCGCACCGGAGCCGCCTCCGCCCGGCGCCGTCGAGACGATGGGCATCGCCGCGGTCAAGGTGCTCTCCCCACGGCGCGTGCCGGGGTTGAGCGACGTCGTGGCGATCGGCGTCGGCACGGAGATCACGTGCGCCAAGGACAAGGCCGGCGACGTGCGCTGCTTTGGCAAGGTCGCGCCGCGAGCGCGCGGGCACTCCGAGCCCACGCTGGTCCCGGAGCTGCGCGGCGCCACCGCGCTCGTGCTCAACGAGGGCTACCCCGGTACGACTCACTGCGCACTCTTCGCCGACGGCTCGGGGCGCTGCTGGGGAGTCCAGGCGGGGGCCGGTCCGCTGCTCGCCGCCTCGACGCTCGAGCCGTCGCCGGTCGTGTCCACGGTGATCGCGGGTGCAGCACGGCTGGCGCTCTCGCCCACCCGCGCCTGCGCGGTCGGCGTCGCCGGTGAGGTGTCGTGCTGGGGCGACGACGGCCGCGGAGGCAACGCGCCGCCCGCACGGGTGACGCTCGCGACGGCCTCGTCGGCGATCGCGCTCGGTGCCAACCATGCGTGCGCGCTCGGGCACGACGGCTCGGTGTCGTGCTGGGGCGACTCGTTCTACGGACAGGCAGGCGCGCCCGCCAAAGGCACGAACGCGCCGACCTCGACCTTCTGGACCGCCGCGAACACGATCGCTCTACCCTGACGTGGCCGTCGGGACCTGCGCGTGCACGCCGAGCTCGTCGCGGCGCCGGCCTGCGCGGGTTTGTAGCTCCTAGTCACTCCCTCTTGCTCCTGCCTCTTGCGCCTCCCTCTTGCGCCTCCCTCTTGCTCCTCCCTCTTGCTCCTCCCTCTTGCTCCTCCCGCTTGCTCCTCCCGCTTGCTCCTCCCGCTTGCTCGTCCCGCTTACTCGTCCCTCTTACTCGTCCCTCTTACTCTCCCGCTTGCTCCTCACGCTTGCTCCTCACGCTTGCTCCTCCCGCTTGCTCCTCACGCTCCGAACCCAACCCCACCCACGAGCCCGGTGGCAGGGGCATGCGGTTCGGCGCGGCGTGGGTCG
>JADLAB010000663.1 GCA_020848455.1 Polyangiaceae bacterium | reverse complement strand
GACGAAGGCCACCGCGGCTCCGGCCCCGGTCGTCAGCGACGAGGAGCGCGTGCAGATCCTCGTCGAGCTCTACCAGTGGCTGAGCGACTGGGGCGCGCAGGCACGCAACGCGAAGCTCGGCCGCGCGACGCTCATCCGGCTCGGCCTCGCCAAGCGGCGCGAGAAGGACGAGACCGACGTCGTGCCGGAGCCGCCCGTGACGCCCGGGGGCCCCGGTGCCCCGGGCCCCGGAACCCCGACGTGACACCCGCGGCCGGCAGGGAGGCGGCGCCGGTCACGCTAAGTGCGCGAAACCGCATCGGCGCCGCCTCGCTTGCCGGACGGGTCGGAACTTTCGCGGACGGGCCGGGAGCCTTCGTCGGCCGCGCCGAACGTCCCCGGAACGGCGACGAGCTCGCGGTTGGCGGGGCCAGAATCTCGCCGCACCGCCCAGGTGTCCGTTTCCACCGGGAAAACGGCCGACGCACCGCGTCGGAGGCTTCGGTGAGCGACAGCGAGCGCCCCGGCGCCCGGAGCGCCGCCGGGAGGCGCCGCACCGAGGGTTTTCGCCTCCGGCAAAAACTCTCGTGGAATCCAAGGATTGGCAAGGCGCGCCGCCGTCCGCGAAAGTTCGGCGCGGTCCGGCAAGGGTCGGCGCGGCTTACTGGGCTTTCGGACTGGCGGCGCATGGGCTCTCCGCGGCTGACGGGCGTGGTACGCTCGCCGGCGCAGCCGCGGTCGAGGCCCCCAGCGTTCTTGGGTACGCGGCCGCTCGCCGCCAGGCTGCTCCGAGGGCTGATGGCGATGTCCAAGAAGACCGCCTCTATCGCGCGCATCGGCTTCCCCGCGGCGGGCTCGGGCCGCGGCGGCGGCGCGTGGCAGCGGCGGACGAGATGAGGCGGACGCGGGAGATCCTCATCCGCCTCTGGCGGCTCGTGGACGTGCTCCACAGCCGGCGGCTCGGCGCGTCCATCGCCGTGCTGCGAGAGGAGCTGCAGACGAGCCGCGCGACGCTCTACCGCGATCTCGCGCTGCTCCAGGAGGCGGGCGTGCGCATCCAAGCCGACCGAGTGAACGGCGCCTTCAAGATCCGCGGGCGGCGGTGGTTCAAGCGTGCCGACCGGGCCCCGTGGATGGAGTGGCACAAGGCCGTCTCGCGTGACGGGGAGTCGCAGTGACGACGCCCTTCCACGCCAAGTACTGGGCGCACAGCCTGCGCCTCGCCCGCCACGACGGTGTGGACGCCATCTCGCGCTCGATCGGCAACGCGCGCGTGGACCTCAATCCGCACCAGGTCGACGCCGCGCTCTTCGCTCTGCGCTCGCCGTACTCGAAGGGCGTGCTCCTCGCCGATGAGGTCGGCCTCGGCAAGACGATCGAGGCGGCGCTCATCCTGGCGCAGAAGTGGGCCGAGCGGCGCCGCCGCATCTTGCTGATCGTGCCGGCCACCCTGCGCAAGCAGTGGCAGGTCGAGCTCGAGGACAAGTTCTTCCTGCCTTCGACCATCCTGGAGGCGCGCGTCGCGAATGCCCTAGCGAAAAAGGGTGTCGAGAACCCGTTCTGCATCGACGACAAGATCGTCATCTGCTCCTACCAGTTCGTCTTCGCGAAGCGCGATCTCGTTCGCCAAGTGACCTGGGACCTCGTGGTGGTCGACGAGGCGCATCGCCTGCGCAGTATCTACAAGGGGACCAAGACCGCCGAGGGCATCGTCGACGCGATCCGGCCCGCGCGTAAGCTGCTCCTCACGGCGACGCCGCTTCAGAACACGCTGCTCGAGCTCTACGGCCTGGTGGGCATCCTCGACCCGGAGCTGTTCGGAAGCCAGGAGGCGTTCCAGGCTCAGTTCCTCTCCAACGACGCCGACGTCCAGAAGCGCGACGGCGATCTCCGCGAGCGGCTCGAGCACGTCTGTAGGCGCACCCTGCGCCGTCAGGTGCTCGAGTACATCCCCTTCACGAACCGCTTCACGCACACCGCCGACTTCATCCCGTCAAAGGCCGAGGAGCAGCTCTACGAAGAGGTATCGGCCTATCTTCAGCGCGAGGTGCTGGTCGCGCTGCCGAACGCGCGCCGCAAGCTCATCACACTCATCATGCGCAAGCTCCTGGCGTCGTCGTCTGCTGCCATTGGCGCGACCCTCACGAAGTTCGTCGATCGGCTGTCAAAGCAGACGAAGCTGTCTCTGCCCGTCGAGGAATCGCTCGCGCAGGACTTCGAGTCGCTGTCGGAGATCGAGGAGGAATGGTCGGGTGACGAGGCTCCCGCGCCCCCTGAGCCCGTCGCCGAAGGAGTGAGCCCGGAGGCCAAGAGCGAGCTGTCGGACCTCCAGCGCTTCGTGCGGCTCGCTCAGTCGGTCGAGCGCGACTCGAAGGCCACGAAGCTCGTCGAGGTACTGCCTACCGCGTTCAAGCTGGCCCAGGAGAAGGGGGCGGCGCGCAAGGCGGTCGTGTTCACCGAGTCCGTCAAGACGCAGGAGTACCTGTTCAACCTGCTCACGGAGAGCGGGTACGCGGGCGAGATCGTCTTGATGAACGGATCGAACAACGACGAGACCTCGAAGCGAACCTACGCCGAGTGGAAGAAGCGCAACGAGCATCGCTGGGGCGACGTCTCGTCGGGCTCGAAGACCGCCGACATGAAGGCGGCGATCGTCGACGAGTTCCGCGAGCGCGGCACGCTGCTGCTCGCGACCGAATCGGCGGCCGAGGGTGTGAACCTCCAGTTCTCCTCCATCGTCATCAACTACGACTTGCCGTGGAACCCGCAGCGCATCGAGCAGCGCATCGGCCGCTGCCACCGCTACGGCCAGAAGTCCGACGTCCTCGTCGTGAACTTCCTCAACCGGAAGAACGAGGCCGACAAGCGGGTCTTCGAGCTGCTCGACCAGAAGTTCAAGCTGTTCAAGGGCGTGTTCGGTGCGAGCGATGAGGTGCTCGGGGCCGTCGAGAGCGGCGTCGACCTCGAGATGCGAATCGCCGCCATCTACCAGGACTGCCGGACTCCCGAGCAGATCAAGGCGGCGTTCGACGCCCTGCAGCTCGAGCTCGACGACAAGATCAAGGCGGGGCTCGACACGGCGCGCCGCGCCTTCCTCGAGAACTTCGATGCCGAGGTTCACGAGCGTCTCCGTCTTCACAAGGATGCAGCCAAGGAGTCGCTCGGCGAACAGCAGCGCATGCTCCTCGACCTCGCGAAGTTCGCCCTTGATGGACGCGCGACGTTCGACGCGACCGAGCCGCGCTTCCAGCTCAACCCCGAGGGGACCTCGGACGTGCAGCGCTTCCACCTCGAGTGGCAGCGCGCGGAAGCTCTCGGCGACACCTTCTTCCGCCTCGACCACCCGCTCGCCCACGACCTGATCGAGAAGGCCGCGTCGCAGATCACGAACACCGCCGAGGTGAGCTTCGAGTACGAGCCGCACGCGAGCGCCTTGGAGCGGTATCGCGGTACGTCGGGCTGGCTCGAGGTCAGCAAGCTCACTGCCGAAGCGGTGGGGCGCGCCGAGGAGTTCCTGCTCGTGGCCGCCTGCGACGCCGAGGGCAAGCGCATCCCGCCCGACGTCGCCACCAAGCTGTTCTCGCTCCAAGGCAGCGTGACCGGCGGGGCTGCGGGGGAAGCGCCGGCACTGCTCGCGGAGATCCGCGACGAGCTGCACGGCTCTCGGGTGAAGGAGCTCCAAGACCGTAACGAAGAGTTCTTCGAGGAGGAGTCCGACAAGCTCGAACGCTGGGCCGAGGACCTGAAGTTCGCTCTCGAGCGCGAGCTGCGCGAGCTTGACACGCAGATCAAGGGCGCGAAGAAGGCGTCGAAGTCGCCGGTCGCCCTCGCCGAGAAACTCGAAGCGCAGAAGCAGATCAAGGCGTTGGAGGCGAAGCGGAACACCAAGCGCCGCCAGCTCTTCGACGCACAGGACGACGTCGACAAGAAGCGCGCGGAGCTGATCGAGGAGATCGAGCGCCAGCTCCAGACCAAGAGCAGCATCGAGGCGGTCTTCACGCTGCGCTGGACGCTCAGCGAGAGTGCGCGGGCGACCGCATGACGATGCCAGGGAAGAAGCGATGACGAACCGGCTGAAACGACTGGAGCTGACCTGGATCGGC
This sequence comes from Polyangiaceae bacterium, assembly GCA_020848455.1. GTDB lineage: Bacteria > Myxococcota_A > Polyangia > Polyangiales > Polyangiaceae > JACRDA01. The sequence goes on along the minus strand of JADLAB010000663.1, from coordinate 11,344 downwards.
AAGGAGGATCGGCCTCGCCTGGAGCCGCGTATCCTCCTCGAGGACCAAGAGCTGTCCTACGCGAAGCGCGTGTCGAAGGACGACATCTTCGACAACCGCCTCATCCACGGCGACAACCTGCTCGCACTGAAGGCGCTGGAGCAGGAGTTCGCGGGCAAGGTGAAGTGCATCTACATCGACCCGCCCTACAACACGGGCAGCGCGTTCGCGCAGTATGACGACGGGGTGGAGCACTCGCTCTGGCTGTCGCTGATGCGAGACCGCCTCGAACTGCTCTCCAAGCTCTTGCGTGACGACGGATCCATCTGGATCTCCATCGACGACAACGAGGCGCACTACCTCAAGGTGCTCTGTGACGAGGTATTCGGACGCGCGAACTTCGTCGCGAATATGATCTGGGAGAAGCGAACGACGAGAGAGAACCGAAGGGTCTTCTCGTTCAACCACGACCACGTCCTCGTCTACGCCAAGGTCAAGAGCGCGTTCGAGGCCGTTCGCAATCCGCTGCCGCTGAACCAGACCGTCCTCGATCGCTACAAGAACCCGGACAAGGATCCGAGAGGCCCGTGGCAATCGGTGTCCGCCAATGCCCAAGCGGGACACGCCACTGCCTCGCAGTTCTACGACCTCGTCGCGCCGAGTGGCGTCAAGCACCGCCCGCCCGAGGGCCGCTGCTGGCTCTACACCGAAGAGCGCATGCGCGCCGAGGTGACGAAGAACAACATCTGGTTCGGTAGGGACGGCAAGTCGGCACCCCGCATCAAGAAGTTCCTGCGCGAGGCACAGGCCGAGGACGCCGGGCTGACGCCGGAGACCCTGTGGACGTCCGCCGACGTCGGCACCAATGACTCTGCGAAGAAGCATCTGCTCCAGGTCTTCGACGGCGAATCGCGGTTCGATACGCCAAAGCCGGAGGAACTCATCGCGCGCGTCGTCGAGATCGCGTCGAACTCCGGCGACCTTGTTCTCGACTCGTTCCTCGGCTCGGGCACGACTGCCGCTGTCGCGCACAAACTTGGGCGGCGCTGGATCGGCATCGAACTCGGAGACCACGCGACGACGTGTTGCCTGCCGCGGCTCAAGAAGGTCATCCAAGGGAACGAGCCCGGCGGTATCACCGCGCGTGCCGACTGGAAGGGCGGCGGCGGCTTCCGCTTCTTCAAACTCGCGCCCTCGCTCCTCGAGAAGGACAAGTGGGGCAACTGGATCGTGAGCAAGCAGTACAGGCCAGAGATGCTCGCCGAGGCGATGTGCAAGCTCGAGGGCTTCCGCTACGCGCCCGATCGCGAGATCTTCTGGAGCCACGGGCACTCGACCGAGCGCGACTTCATCTACGTCACCACGCAGAACCTGAGCCCCGACCAGCTCCGCTTCATCAGCGAACAGGTTGGCCCCGAGCGCACGCTCCTCATCTGCTGCGGCGCCTTCCGGGGCAAGCCCAACTTCCCGAACCTCACGGTGAAGAAGATCCCGCAGGCCGTGCTCGCGCGCTGCGAGTGGGGGCGCGACGACTACAGCCTGAACGTGGCCGAGCAGGCGCCGGTCGTCGCCGTCGAGGAGGCGAAGGCCGAGGCGTCGTCCAACAACGGCACGAAGACTAAGGCCGGCTTGCGCCGCAAGAAGGCGGCGCCGGTGCAAGTACTCCCGCTGTTCGCCGGGATCGACAACGGGAGCAAGCGATGACCAGCCGTCACGTCAACAGCATCACCGGACGCCTCTCTCTTCGCTCTCCGCAGCGGAAGTCTCTCGAGATCCTCGACCGTGTCATGGAGATCGCACAGCCGCACAAGGGCGGTGATCTCAAGGCCGCGCTCGACATCATCCGCTCCGAGTTCCCGTCGGTGGAGGACTTCGAGCACGCGTTCCCGAGCCTGTGCTTCGCCCTCGCTACCGGTGTCGGCAAGACGCGGCTCATGGGCGCGTTTATCACCTACCTGCACCTCGAGTGCGGCATCCGGCACTTCTTCGTGCTGGCGCCGAACCTGACCATCTACAACAAGCTCCTGGCCGACTTCACGCCGAACACGCCGAAGTACGTGTTCCAGGGGGTGGCCGAGTTCGCGGTCAAGGCACCGACGCTCGTGACGGGCGAGAACTTCGAGCAGAAGCCGCAGGTGCTCGACTTGTTCGAGCGCGACGACGTCGTGGTCAACATCTTCAACATCTCGAAGTTCAACGAGAAGGCGAAGACGGCCGACGAGGAAGGCAAGAAGACGCTCAAGGTGAGGCGCCTGTCCGAGTTCCTCGGCCAGTCGTACTTCGACTACCTCGCCGGCCTCGATGATCTCGTGCTCATCATGGACGAGGCGCATCGTTACCGCGCCGACACGAGCGCGAAGTCGATCGAGGAGCTGAAGCCCGTGCTCGGCCTGGAGCTCACGGCGACGCCGCAGATTGAGTCCGCCGGAAGGTCGACGCGCTTCAAGAACGTCATCTTCGACTACCCTCTGGCGAAGGCGATGCAGGACGGCTACGTGAAGGAGCCGGCCGTCGCGACACGCGCGAACTTCAACCCGAAGTCGATGAGCAAGGACGCGCTCGAGCTGCTCAAGCTCGAAGACGGCGTGCGCGTTCACGAGTCGGCGAAGGTCGATCTCGACGTCTACGCGCAGCAGAACGGTGTGCGGAAGGTCAAGCCGTTCATGCTGGTCATCGCGGAGAACACCGACCACGCGAGCGAGTTGGTGAAGCTCATCGAAGGCGAGTCGTTCTTCGAGGGTCGCTACAAGGAGCGAGTCATCGAGGTCCACTCCGGCCAGAAGGGTGCAGAGAAGGACGAGAACGTCGAGAAGTTGCTCTCGGTCGAGGGCACCGACTCGGATACGGAGATCGTCGTCCACGTCAACATGCTCAAGGAGGGCTGGGACGTCACCAACCTCTACACCATCGTACCGCTGCGCACGGCAGACTCGCGTACGCTGGTGGAGCAGTCGATCGGCCGTGGTCTGCGCCTCCCATACGGCAAGCGCACCGGCGTCGCCGCCGTAGACCGCCTGACGATCGTCGCGCACGACCGCTTCCAAGACATCGTCGATGAAGCCAAGAAGGGCGGCTACTCGTTCAGCACGGTGAACATCGGCACCGACATCGATGAGAAGCCGAAGCAGACCGTCGTGGTCGCTCCGTCGTTCGAGACCGCGCTGGGCATCACCCCGCCGACGCCCGAGACGACGGCCGCCCCGGCCGCGAGCCCGGGCGTTAGGCCCGCCGCCCCTGCGCCCGCGGCGCAGCCGAAGTTCACGAAGCCCGAAGAGGTCGCGGCCGCGAAGGCGACGATCGAGGCCATCGCGAAGGTGGTGCGCGATCCCGAGCTCGCGCCGACGCCCAAGGCCCTCGAGAGCGACGAGGTGCAGAAGAAGCTGGTCGAGGTCGTGAAGGAAAGGCTCACGGGCGGCCAGCTCACGATGTACCCGGACACTGGCAAGCTGACCGACGCCCAGCTCGTGCTGGTCGTGCGCGAGGCGACCACCGTCTACAACGCGCTCACCATCGCCATCCCGCGCGTCATGTGGCTGCCCAAGGGTGTGGTGCGGGCGGGCTTCCGCGACTTCGCCTTGGATCTTTCGTCGTTCCGGCTCCAGCCGGTATCGCAAGCGATCCTCGTTCGGCACCTCGAGAGCGGCAGCGAGCACGTCATCGGCGCGCTCAGCGGCGGCGTTGACGAAGAGCGGCTTGAGAACTTCGTCGTCCGCAGCCTCATCGACTTCGACGACGTGAGCTACGACGAGCAGGCCGACCTGCTGTACAAGCTCGCCGGGCAGGTCGTGACGCACCTCCGCGGCTACCTCAAGGATGACGACGAGGTTCGCAACGTTCTCATTTTCCACGCGAAGCAGATCGCGGACCTCGTTCACACGCAGATGCAGCCACACGCGTGGGAGGAGGCGTCTTCCTACGAGGCCGTGGTGAGGCAGGGCTTCTCCGAGGTGCGCGCGCAGGCGTTCGCGGCGCCTGCGGGCGAGGTCGTGCGCCAGTACGACACGCCGATCGACAACAAGGTCGACATCCGCAAGATGCTCTTCGGCGGGTTCATGAAGTGCCTCTACCCGACGCAGAAGTTCGACTCGGACACGGAGCGGCGCTTCAGCGTCGTCATCGAGAAAGACAAGGCCGTCATCAAGTGGTTCAAGCCCGGCAAGGGCGTCTTCCAGATCGGCTACTCCAACGACGCCGACTACGAGCCCGACTTCGTCGTCGAGACGGAGATCGAGAAGCTGATCTGCGAGCCCAAGGCGGCAGACCGCATGCAGGACCCCGTGGTGCTCGCCAAGGCGCGGGCGGCCGCCACGTGGTGCATGCACGCGACGGCGCACGCGACCGCGAACAAGGGCAAGCCCTGGCGCTATGTTCTCATCCCGCACGACGCCATCGCCGACAACATGACCCTCGACGGGCTCGCCAAGCGATTCACGTTCGCCGGGAAGTAGCCGCGCACCTGGCTGCCCGAGCACTTCCGCAGGCGGTCGGCAGTTGCAGGAAGGGGAGCTCCGGGAGCGCGAGCGTAAGGGGACGCGTGCGGGAGCGTGAGCGGGAGTGGTGATGCGGCTTGCCAGCGACCAATACGTGGCCTACAAATAGAAAAACGAGAGCACGGTCATGGGTTTGGACCCCATGACCTAGCAGCTGCCTCAGGTGGGTGCGTCAGGTTTTGGAAGCCTGTCGCATGGTCTTCCTTCCGAGGCAGCTGCCGCTCTCGCGGTGTCACAGCGGAGCGGCAAACTCCGCTGTGACGCGGCACTTACGAGTGCCGAAGTCGTTGGCGCTACTCGACGGCTACCCACCTCCCCTTGCTGACCCGGCGCACGGCCGGTGGCGCCTTGCGCGCCAGGGCCGCGAGGAGTGACCGCGTGTTTGACTCCGTCGCCTTGGTGACTTCACCGTAGACCCGCACCGCGAGGTCTCGGATCGGCATTCCTGGGATCTCGCGCAACGCCCCAAGGATGCGCTCCGTCTTGCTATCCGCTGGTGCCGGGGAGGACTCGCTTGGCACAGGCACCGTTGGTGGCACGCTCGCGGCAAGGTCAGCCGCCGCCACCGCAACAAGCACGCTCCGCCGCTCTTCGCTCGTGAGGCCGCGCAGTGCATCGAGAACGGCTGCCCGCGCATGCTCTACGCGAAGTTGTGACCTGATCAACGCGTCGAAGTTGGCATCCACACGTGGGATGTTAGCTACTCGGGCGTACAGTGCAAGAAAAAGTTAGCGCGCTGGCGCGCTGTGCACACCTATACACACGCAGAGTGTTAGCGCGCTGGCGCGGGCCAACGAGTGCGCGCGGGGGCGGGTGGCGGTGCGTGAGCGGGGGCGGGGGCGGGATTCCGCTTGTCCCGCGGTGCTACTCGCTGCGCGAAGCAGGCTCGCGCACCTGCGCGGGCCTCGCCCGCGCCTGCGGCGCGCTCGGCGTGAGCCGGGGCGCCAGCGGGTGCATGAGCGTGAGCGGGTGCGTGACACGGAGCGGGGCCGGGAGCGCGCCTGCCCGATCACTTCCCGCAGGCGGTCGGGGCTCCTCCCTCGAGCGGCAGGGGCACGGCGCTGCCGTCGCCCGCGAGGCGGAATTAGAGGCCGTAGTCCTTTCAGTCGTGGTCGTTCTGAGGATTGGTGACGCGGGTCAGGAGCCCGAGCAGGCGTCGGCGGGCACGACGTGGCCGAGCCTGAACCGGCGTCCGGGGGGCGCTCCGGGCGGCGCGAGATCCACCACGGTTCGAGTGTCGGGGCGCCCGCCGAAGAGGCCGGACACGACCACGATGGTCCTGGCGGCCGACTGCGCGACGAAGAGCCCGTCGTCGCCCGCGGGGACGTCCCTGCGGGGGCGCTCTACGTGCGCGCCCCGTGGCCCCTCCGTCGCAACGGCGCCGATCGGCCGCGGGACCCCGTCGTTGCAGGCCATCGTGTTCGAACGCCGCGGGAGGCCAGTCCAGCCCCTCGCTTCGCGGATCAGGGCACCCCGGAGCCCCCGGAGCCCCCGGAGCCCCCGGAGCCCCCCTGATCCGTCCCGGTCACGCCGCCGAACTGGCAGTCGGCCCAGCTGTTCGACACCCCGGCCAAAAGTCGGAGACCGCAGTCTGCGCCCGCGGGGACGGCCACGCCGTGCAGCGCGCAGGCCTTGCCGTCGCCGCCGACGACGTACTCCGCCGTCGCGGCCGTTTCGGGCGCGCAGGGAGAGAGCAGCCGGATGGACAGTGGCCCGAGTGGCTCGACGCCGGCCGGCAAACAGTGGCCGACCCAGATGATGTCTCCTCCATGGAGCGTCCCATCGCCTCCTCCGGAGCCACCCGCACCACCAGAGGCCGCGCCGGGACAAACGGGCTCTTCCGCCGCTACACTTGTCATGTTCGGCGCCGCGGCGGCGATGGTGATCAGCCACTTCGGCGCCTCGCTCTTGCAGCCGGCAACGCCGAAGCACAGCCCCACCAGCATCGCGAGTCTTTCGTTCATGTCGGCCTCCGCTAGCGGGCGTGCAAGGTCCAGAGGGTGACGTCGACGGCCGGCCCCGCGAGGAACTGCCAGACGTGTGCGCCCGGCTCGCCCGATGCCGTGTCGAAGCTCCGGTAGCTCGGCCGGAAGATCGTCATCGCCACCAGGCTGAACGGCGTCTCGGCGAACCCGATCCGCAGGCCGGCGCCCAAGGCGACGGCGGTCGTGATGCGCGGCTTTGGTAGCGCCTCGGCGGTCGTGTCGTACTGAAGGAACCCGGCGGGGTCGAGGAGCGACAGGTAGAGCCCGACCGGGCTCACGACCCCGTCGAGCCCCCACGCGAGATCGACGCCGAACGGCAAGGAAAGCGCCGGAACCACCGGAGCGGCCTTGCCGAGAACGCGCTCGACACCGTACTGCCCCCAGCGCGTCTCAGCGCCGGCGAGGAACCCTGCGTGGGACGTGAGCGAGAGCGTGAAGCGCCCGGCCCGGCTCTTCAAGAGGCCCGTCCCGATGGGCTCGGCCGCAGCGTCGAGGGCCTCGGCCATCGCGTCGGCGTCCTTCGCGGAAAGGAGGGCCGAGATGGTGCCGCTGAAGCGCGCCACCGGCGCCAGGAGGTCGCGATGGGTGCAGGTGGTCTCCGGACACGCTTCGGCCACGGCGTCCTCGGCGAGCTTGATGCCGCGCACGAGCAGCGCCGCCCAGTCCTGTGCGGCGATGGCGTCGGCCGAGCTCAGCACCCTACGGACAGTGGTGATGCCCGCAGTGATCTTGTCGAGCTCGAGGTTGACCGGCAGGCCCAATGCCGTCGCAGCTCGTCCCAGCGCTCCGAGGGCGTTCTGGGTGAAGTCGAGCGCGGCGTCGGCTACGGCCAGCGCGGCGCGGAGGCGCTCGCCCGCCAGGGTGGTCTGTACGGCGCGGATCCGGCCCGCGAGGAGCTCTTCTGCGCCCGTCACGCTCGCGCGCACGGCCTCGGCGTCCGTCGGTGCGAGCGGCGCCGCAGCTGCCGTACCGCCGGCCGCCAGCTTGTCGAGATCCGCCGTCTTCGCGAATGCCGTCTTCAGACGCTCGAGCTCCTCATTCAGATGCTGCCAGCTCGCGCCGAGTGCTCGGAGCGCATCGAGAGCCTTCGGACCCTTGTCCCGTAACCATGCCATCGCGTCACCATCAACGCTCAGCAAGTCCTTGCAGGCCTGCACCTGGACAATCCCCGCGAGGGTCCCGGCGGCCGCGGCGCTCGCGGGCGCGTCGGTGTTCTCTTCGAACGCGCCCTGCAACGTGGCAGGGAGCGCGCTCGCGCATGCCAGGGCACGGAACACGACGTTGCCGGCGCTCTTGCCGTCGACGGGTGGGAGCGCCGCCTGAAGCCTCTGACCGAACGCCGCGAGCGTCTGAGGAGCGTTGCGGCCCGAGATGAGACCCGTGACCAGCGTCTCGCCGGCGTCTCGCACCCGACACACGACGTCGCCATCTGTGTCGCAACCGAAGACGCTCGAGGCAGGCGTACCCGCGACGCGCGCGTAGAGCGCCCCAAGAGCGAGCCCGCCCGCCGCGGCGGGCAGGTGTCGAACGTCCTCGAGCATCGCCGCGCGCAGGGCGGTGACGAGCGCCGACCCGGCGCCGTAGCTGAGCAGTCGATCCCCGCGGGCGAGGTTGCACAGCGACGGCGCCCAGTGGGTGCGGATCTCCCGCTTCGCGATGGGATCGAGGAGGCTCGGATCCGCGCCCGCGTCGTCCTGGCACACCTCGTGCGCCATTCGATCGAGCAGCCACCCGATGGCCTCACGCTGGGCTCGATCCAGGATGACCTTCGCGAGCGCGGTCAACCCCTGCACGGCGAGCTCGGCGGCTCCGTCTGCGAGGCCCAGCATGGCGGGCGCCGCCTGCAGCTCGGGACTGATCGTGTTGATCTCGGTGCTCAAGGTCCACAACGGGCCGAGGCCGGGAGGCTTCTTCGAGGGTTCCTCGGCGTACAGGCGCTCCTTCTGGTCCAGATCCACCTTGCGCCCACCCGCCAGCTTGTCGATCTCCGTCTTCAGACCCTTCAAGCGGCTTGTGACCTTGTCCGGGACCGCGAGCAGCATCGCCTGCGCGACCGAGAGATCGTCCGAAAGGGACAGGCCTTCGTTGCAGAACCCGTCTCGGGGATCCGGCAGCACCGGTTGTGCCGGCGGGCCCGCGGGCCGACCGCGACGAGCCGGGTCTGCCGCCGGGACGGGCGGCTCGAGCTGCCCGAGCGCCTGGTTCAACCGTTCCAACTGCATGGCCTTGACGGCCCCGTTGTCACCTGGCTCGTCAACCGCACATAGGAACTTCCGCTCCCGCTCGATCGCCACGATGCGTTCCGCCTTCGTCCGGTCCTGAGGCGGCCTCGTGTCACCTTTGCGCGACTCCGGGGGGTTTACCGCGTGCCCCAGCGACACGAGGGTCGCTACGAGGCCCGCCGCCGCGAGCCCCATGACCGCGCGCGCCGTCGTCCGTCCGCCCGACCTCACGAAGTGCCGCCTCATCGTCCTACCCTCCGCAACGCCTCGCTGCGCAGCTCCTCGAGCCGCTCTGGATTGACCCGCGCCGCCACGCGGGGGATTGCCGCCGAGGGGCTCCCGCGGTGCACGCCTCGCACCCGGACCGGCGTCTTGTCCGCAACGACGACGGGCCCGCCGCTCATCCCGTCGCGGCCGACGGGCGGCGCGTACGAGATCAAGGCCTCGCTCGCCGTGCCGACCGTCGCTAGCCGGTGGAAGGGCCGCGTTCGGTCAGGCTCGCGCGCACCGAACCCGCACACCTCGGCCGAGAAGGACTCGTGCATCGTGCCATCGAGCGCCATGTCGTGCTCGAGCGCGGGCCTGCTCTGGCCGCATACGAGCACCGCGACGTCGGAACCGAGATCGACCGCCACCGCCGCCGCGAAAGCCTGCCACCAAGTGTCACCCAACCAGATGCTGAGCTCTACCTGGGTGGCTCGCTTTCCCCCGGGGCGGTACACGACGTGGGCCGCCGTGACGACTCCGTCCTCCCAGTCCGAGACGAAGAAGCCCGAGCCGAGCCACTCGAGCGGCCCGCGGGTGGCCGCCAGCTGCACGACGGGGTGCGCTGGGGATGCCGGGAAGGCCCACTCCGACCCCGCAGGAAGTCTCCACGACGGCGGCATGTCTTCAGCTAGCGAAAGGGTGTGGCCACGTCAATGGCTCTCGAAGCCCGAGCGCCGCCGGACCCGCGCTCGACGTCCTGCCAGTTGAAGCGTCCGGCTGACGGTGGTAGGTGAGGCCCCATGAACATGTGGTCCCCGAGGGCGGCCGTCGGCGTCGCGGCGGTGGTCGTTGCGGTCGGCGCCTCTACCGGATGCAAAGCCACGCCGTCCGCGCTGTTCGCCGACTGCATCAAGGCGGCACCTTGCCAGGCGGTCAACGCGAAGTTCATCGAGGCCTGCTATTGCCTTGCGCAGGCGTCCGCCACCCGGCCGCGGTGCTCGGCTGGGCCGCTGGATACGGCGACTTCAACGGTGACTACGCCGGCACCAGGCGCCTCTGCTTCTGGGAGTGCTTCTGCTACGGCAAGCGGCTCTTCTAAGTCGGCACCAAGCGCCTCTAGTTCTGCGAGTGCTTCTCCGGCGGCAAGCGCCTCTCCTAAGTAACTAACCTCCACGCCGTCCGCGCGACCGTCGCCGAGGGGTTCGAGACGCACCTCGGGTTCAACTGAGGCGGGCGGGCGCGGGAGCGGGCGGGCGGCGCGGGAGCGGGCGGGCGCGCGGGAGCGGGCGCGGGAGCGGGTGCGGGCGCGGGGGCGAGGCGCGGGCTTGGGGAGGCGGAGCGGGCGCGGGCAGCTTCCAGCGGGCGGCCGGCCTCGGCGCGCCGCGTGATCGCGATCGAGCCTCCCTCGAGTGGAACCGCTAGCATCGTGCCGATGCGAGCCACCGAGACCGTGGGCGCGACCTTCGCGCTCGCGATGGCCTGGGGACTTCTGTGCGCGTGCGCCTCCGCTCCACCTCCGCCCCCTCCCCCGCCCGTGGACGGTCGAGTGGACGCCGGCGCCGCCTCGACAGCGAGCGCCCTGCCGGCGCTCTCTCCGCCCGCCCCGTCCGCCCCGCCCGCTCCGCCCGCTCCGCCCGCTCCGCCGGCGTCGGCCGAAGCGCGGCGGGATCGGCGGAGCTGCGCGCTCGGCCCCGAGTGCGCGGCCCTCGGGCTCTGCGAGGCGTCCGATGACGGCAGTCGTTGCGTGGCGGAGCGACTCGCTTGCGCGGCGAGCGATGCGTGCCGCGACGAGGCGCGCTGCTTCGCCGAGGGCGAGCTCTGCGTCGCCCACCCCGAGGATCGCTGCCCCGTCGCTGCGCCGGCGTGTGGACTGCACGGGCGCTGCGAGCTCGTCCGAGGCGGCTGCCGTCCAGCCCGGCGCGAGCACTGCGCCAGGGCACAAGACTGCCGCTTCGCCGGCCTCTGCGACGAGCGCGAGGGGGCGTGCGTCGCCGCGCGGGCGAGCGACTGCGAGCGCAGCGAAGCCTGTCGCACGCGCGCGGAGTGCACCGCACGAGACGGGGCGTGTGCCCTCACGAGCGAGGCCGACTGCGCGAAGTCGTGGCTCTGCACGATGGACGCGCAGTGCACCTTCCGGGACGGCGCCTGCCTCGCCACGAGCGAGGAGGCCTGCCGCAAGTCCTACGCCTGCACCCAGATCGGTGAGTGCTACCTCGAGGCCGGGCGCTGCGTGTGCAAGACGACCCCGGAGGGCTTCTGCCAGGGTCCACCGTAGCGGCGCCCGGCGAGCCACATCGCCAGCGGCTCCGGCCGGCGTCGCCCGCGTGCAGGGGCGCGCGCCGCGGCGCGGCCTGGGCCCCAACCCCATCTCGCACTGCGGCGCGGGCACCGGGTTGGGAGTCGGGGGCGAGCTCGTGCGCCCGCGTCCTCGCGCTCGACATCGGGGCCCTCCCAGGCCGCG
>JADLAB010000662.1 GCA_020848455.1 Polyangiaceae bacterium | reverse complement strand
TGGTCTCGCTCGGCGACGGCGTGCCCGGGCTCGAGGGCCCCGACGTGCCGCGCCAGATCCTGCCGCCGGTCGCGTCGATCCTCGCCGACGGCTCGGTCGCGCACGGCTTCCAGGCCGAGGCGCGGGCGCTCTTGTGGACCGCGGGCGAGGCGCTGCACCTGCGACTGGCCGCTACTCCCGACGCACCCGATCGCATCCTCGAGCCGGGCGACACGTTCGAGGTCGACGGGCGCGGCCCGTTCCAGGTCGTGTCGGTCGCCCTGCAGAGCGCCGCCTCGCCGCCGACCGAGCGCGACACCGATCTCGATCTGCCGCTCGTCATCGTGCTGCGCTTCGACACCGTGCACATCCACCGCGGCGCGACCGCGATCGCCATCGACGGTCAGCCCGCCCGCCTGGTGAGCGAGCTCGGCCTCATGCGCGTGCCGGTCGAGTGGCGCACGCTGGCGCGCCTCCTGTGGCCCGACGAGCCCTCCGAGACCGGCGACGGTCCGCTGCGCAGCCGCTTCGACCGGGTGCTCACGCGCCTCCGCGCGCGCTTGCGCCAACACGGACTGCGCCCCGACCTGGTGCGCACCGACGGCTCCGGTCGGGTCGAGCTGCTGCTCGGGCCCAAGGACCGCGTCAAGGACGAGACGTGAGCCACTGGCCCGCGAGCGAGGCCGCCCACAGCGGGGTCGATCCGCTCTCCGGCGCCCTCCGCCCTACGGACCCCGGCCCCGAAGCGCCCAGGGTGGCCACCCCCGGCTCGGTCCCCGAGCGCTGGGAGCGGCGTGGTGAGATCGGGGCCGGCGGCATGGGCACGGTCGCGATCGTCTTCGACCGCTGGCTCGGCCGCGAGGTCGCACTCAAGACGCCCGCCTCGGACGAGGATCGCGATCGCCTCCTGCGCGAAGCGCTCGTCACCGCCCGCCTCGATCACCCCGGCATCGTGGCCATCTTCGACGCCGGCACGCGCCCCGACGGCTCGCCGTGGTTCGCCATGCGCCTCGTGCGCGGTCGCTCGCTCGCCGACCAGCTCGCCGGCGCGACCATCGCCGATCGCCCGCGCCTCCTGCGCCACGTGCGCGCCGCCGCCGACGCCGTCGCCTACGCCCACGACAAGGGGGTCGTGCACCGCGACCTCAAGCCGGCCAACATCATGATCGGGTCGTTCGGCGAGACCCAGGTCATCGACTGGGGACTCGCACTCTCACCCGAGCTGCCGAGCCCCGACCCGGGCCGCGCCGGCACGCCGGCCGCGATGAGCCCCGAGCAGGCCCGCGGCGAGCCGCTCGATCGGCGCGCCGATGTCTATGCGCTGGGCGCGATCCTGCGGCAGGTGTTGAGCGGCCGGCCGCTCTTCGAGGCGACCGATCGGCAGACCACGCTCGCCGCCCTCGCCGCCGATCGCGTGCCGCCGTTCGAGCCCGACGACGTGCCACCCGAGCTCGTCGCCATCGTGCGCCGCGCAATGGCTCCGCGGGCGGCCGACCGCTACCCGGACGCCCAGGCGTTCGCCGACGACCTCGGCCGCTGGCTCGACGGCGCCCGCGTCCAAGCCCACGACTACTCCGCGCTCGAGCTCGCGCGGCGGCTGGTCGCGGCCTGGCGGGTCCCGCTCATCGTCGGCGGGCTCGCCTTGATCGCGCTGGTGACGCTCATGGCGATCGAGCGATCGCACGTCTCCGACGCGCGCGATCGTTCCGAAGAGCACCTCGCGCGGGCGTTGGTGCTCGAGGATCGGGTAGGCGCCCCGGTCGCCCGGGGCACCTCCCACAGAACCGGACTTGTGCTGTTCACATCCGGCTCGTCGGGACCACGGGTTGCTACCCCCGTAGCCGGCCGGTTTACGACCTCGAGCTATCCCGGCCTTTCGACCGAGGCGCGATACATATTGAGTTCGTTGGCCCTGATGCAGAGCGTGCGTGGCCCGTTTGGCTCATTGCGCGTTGCGGGTCCTTTCCGCCGGCCCCCCATCATTGGGCCAGTTCGTCTCAATTCTTTCGCGCCCATCAGGCTCGTACTTTCAAGTTCCTCGGCTTCGGCACCGTCTGCAAGCCAGTCCGTGGTCCGCCACGGATCGATCCGCAATCGGCGGGTGGGCCGTTGCCCACCCTCTTCGGCTGTCCCGAGGAGCGTTCCAGTCTGCCCTCCTGTTGCTCGACCGTGGTCGCCTTCCCTCCGCCTCCGACCTTGTGGTCGTCGGTTTGGGGCCGGCTTTCGCCGACCTTGCGGTAATACGCGACCATCTGACTTCTGCCGGGCCATCATCCTCCGTCCTTTCGTTCTCGGGACTACCGCTCGCGCGGAGCCCGGCAGATCTCCCTGGGTAAGACCAGCGTTCTTCGTGGCTACCTCGTCGCCAATACACCCGCGTCTCGTACGGATATCGGACTTCGCCGCCGGGGGCCGGCTTACCCGACGCGGATGCCTTACGGCGCTTCGCTTGCGCTCGATCCAGCCACGCACCTATGACTTCCACCAGACATCCCCTCGCGGGCTCCTCCGGTTGCTGTCCCCTTCGAAGGACCTGGTGCTCCAGGTCGACGCCCTTGTCTCTTCGGTGTCGGGTTCCCTCCGTCGGGCCCCGGGTTTGGACTTTCACCTCCTGATCGCTGGTCATGCCAGGCGCACCCCGCGGCAGCGCTCTCGCGCTCGCCGCGGGCCTGTCGTACTACCCGCGAAGGCCGGCGCCCGACAACAAGCGACTTGACTATGACCGGGCCGGGCCCCCTGCGCGGCGTAAACGGCGGGTTCCTCCGGCAAACGTGGTCGGCGCCGCTGCAGGGTGCCCGATCGGCCCGGCAAGTCAGTCGCTAGCCGTTGTCGGGCGTGTGCACTCCGACATGGTCGCCTCTTCAACGCGCCTCCGGCCGGTCGCCTCAAACCTGGTGCTGCCATTCTCGTGCGCCTTAGCCGGCGCACTTCGAACGGCGTCAACTCCCGTCCCGTACCACACTCGACGACGCCCTCCGTACGACCCTGGACACGATAACAGCGATGGCTCTGCGCTGGCTACCTCCGCAAGAATTGACACGCAGTGCATCCTCGTGTATGCTCTAGTAGAAGCGATCTTCGGTGCCATCCAGGAGACGCTCCACGAATCGCGTTCCGAATTTCCGATGTGGTACCTGTGCCCTCGGCGCGCCCTTCTAGAACGCGTTCGGACCGACTTTCGAAACGCCTCGGCCCGATATTCGACAACGCTCTCCGCCTTCCTTCCGTGACTCGGACCGTGCTACATGCGTCCAACGACCGCCGCCGCCCCTCTACAATCCT
>JADLAB010000661.1 GCA_020848455.1 Polyangiaceae bacterium | reverse complement strand
GCGGCGCTGCTCGCCTGGGCGTGCCGCGAGCGCCAGCGGACCGAGCCGCCGCAGGTGCGCGTGGAGGTCGCGTCCGGCACGCGGGACGAGACCGGCCCCGAGCTCGTGGCCGAGGCGCCCCAGCCGGCGGGCCGAGAGCTGCGCGACAAGATCCTCGGCGTGAACGCGCACGTGGTCGTGCTGAAGTTCTCGGTCGACTTCTCCGAGTACCGCTCCGTCCTCGACCAGGTGCGCGGCGTGGCTGGCGTCGCGGCCGTCGCCCCGTTCACGCTCGGGCCGATGAAGCTCACGGCGCGACGTGGGACTGCCGAGGTCATCGTGAAGGGCGTCGACCCCGAGCTCATGCCGGCGGTCCTCGATCTCCCGAAGCACATCGTCGAGGGTTCGCTCGCCGGGCTGCGGCTTGTCGGTGCGCAGGCGCCGCCCGCCATCGCGAGCGGCGACGCGGGCGCCGACGCCCACCCGTGCGACGGCGCCAGCGGGGCGACCGAGCTGCCGGGCGTCGTCCTCGGCCGGACGCTCGCCCGGCGCCTCGGGCTCGGCATCGGCGCCTGCGCGGAGCTGACCGACCACGACGAGCGGTTCCACCTGGGGCCCGCGACGACCCTGCCCTTCCGTGTGATCGCCCTCTTCGACGTCGGCTTCGACGAGTACGACGCGAAGCTCGCCTACGTGGCCCTCCACGCGTGGCAGGCGCTCGCGGGGCGGGGCGACAGCGTCACGGGCGTCGAGCTGCGCGTCGAGTACGTCGAGCGCGCCGGCGAGGTCGCGCAGCGGATCCGGAGCGTCCTCGGCGAGAGCCCCTACAGGACCCTCGACTGGCGCGAGCTGAACCGCGGCCTGTTCGGTCCGGACCCGGCCGCGAGCGCGCCCCCACCGGGCGCCGCGTCGGCTGCGCCGTAGCGCGCGGGGGTCGCGGGCCGGCCCGTCAGGCGCTGCGCCAGCGCGCGTAGAGTGCGTCGCGCCAGGCCACGAGCTCGGTGTAGCGCTCGCGGAGCTCGGGGTCCGAGAACGCGCGCCGGCTCGCACGGCCGAGCCGGAGGCCCGTCGCGGGCGGCGCCACGAAGACGAGCGTCTGGGCCATCGTGATGTCGGCGTACGAGAAGGCCGGCAGCAGGGTGCGCGGCTCGTCCTTCGAGACCGAGCGCGCGAGCGCGGCCCGGAGCGCGTCGAGCACCGACACCTGCTCGGCGCGGTGCTCACCGAGCGGGCGCGCGTCGCAGCCGTACTTGCGGAAAGTGCGGCGCACCCCCGCCCTGCCGATGCCGGCCGCGAGCGGCCCGAGACCCTTGCGCAGAGCGCGCGGCACCATCTCGGCGAGGGCCTCGTCGTCGTCGAGCATGCGAGCGAGCGACAGGGCCCGGCCCGCCGCGAGCCCGCGCTCGGCGAGCGCCTCGAAGTGCGCGACCTCGGCGACGGGCTCCGGGAAGAGGCGCGGACCCTCGCCGCGCTCGTCCGCGTGGCGCGCGATGGCGCCCGAGTCCGAGAGCACGAGCTTGCCGTCGCGAAGCACCGGCACGGTCACGTTGCCGCGCCATTTCCCGGTGAGCAGGCGCAGGCGCGGCTCGCCGAGCAGAGGCTGGTAGCTCCGGAAGGTGTACGCGACGTGCCGCACGTCGAGCGCGAAGCGCGCGCGCTCGCTCCAGGGCGAATAGGGCAGACCGATGAGCTGCATGGCGGTTGTCGAGGGCTCATCGCGCCGCGGCGCCCGCGCCACAAGCGTCCCCTTCAGCGGTACTTGAACGCCGTGGCGTCGAACGTGAGCGTTCGCTCCCGGCGCTGCAGGACGTTCGTGATCGGAACGGCCTCGGTGACGAGCAGCTCGGCCGGAGGCGGGCCGGTGACTCCGACCGCCTTGGGCAGCGCGTCGTCGGGCATCGCCTGCCACTCGTCCCGATAGAGGGTCTCGACCTTGCCGCGCTCGGCCGTGAGAACGAGCCAGTGGGCCCGCACCTTGTTCGGTGCGAAGCAGCCGAGCCCGCAGGTGCCGCCGGTTTGGTACTCCACCACCAGATCGTGACAGGCGGCCGAGTGGATCGGCTTCGTCTCCACCTCGACCGCTCCGACGACGTTCGGCTCGAAGCTGCGGTAGCCGAGGCTCCGGACGCCGGCCGCGGTCGCATCGAGCACGACGACGAAGGTCGTGGTGGTGAAGTTGCCGTCGAGCCCGACCGTGGTCGTGTCCTCGATGGCGATGGAGGCCACGCCCTCCTCGTCCGCGTCGCCGTCGAGGTTGGCCAGCACGACGGAGTGGGTCTGACCGAGGGCGGCCGCGAGCTCCTCGGCCGAATGGCCGACCGTGCGGCCGTAGGCCTGGCCACGACGCGCGTGCGCGAGGTCCTGGGGCGTCACGCCCCAGCGGCGGAGCGCGCCCTCCGCGTCCTCGAAGCTCTGGATGGCGTCGACCTCTGCCCGGATCGGCGCTGCGGCCGCCGGGGCCGCCGACGTGCCGGAGCTCGTGGCCGCGGCCGGCGCACCGGGCTCGCCGCCGGGCACGCTCGCGACCGCTCCTGCTGCGGCGGTCGCGGATGCGGTGGTGGCGGACGCGGTGGCGATCGCGGCGCGGGTCGCCTGCGACGGGGTCGGCGCTGCGGGTGGCTGCG
>JADLAB010000660.1 GCA_020848455.1 Polyangiaceae bacterium | reverse complement strand
GCGCCCCGCCCGCCGGGCGCGCGCACCGTCACAGCGAGGCCTCGAGCGCGAGCGCCGTGAGGGCGCCCGTGCGCTCGACGTCGCGCACCCAGCCGGGCGGCAACGCGTCGACACCCATGCGGGCACCCACGAGCGCGCCCGCGAGCGTCGCGATGGAGTCGCTGTCGCCCGGCGTGTTCGCGCCTTCGAGGATGGCGACCGCCGGGTCGTCGGGATGGCGCAGAAAGACGTAGAGGGCCGCGGCGACCGCCTCGTGCGCGGCCCACCCGCGCAGGCGATCGAGGGTCGCCTCCGGGGGTACGCCGGCAGAGGCCTCGTCGCGCGAACGCGCCAGGAGCTCCGCGGTGCCCGGGTCGTGGGGGCGCGCGGCCGTGATCATCGCCTCGGCGACGGCCCCGGGCGCCTCGCCCGCGAGCGCGAGCGCCGTCCCGACGGCCATCGCGGCGCAGGCCGCGAGCGCGATGGGCGCGCCATGGGTGAGGCGCGAGTGCTCGGCCGCCCAGCCGGCGGCGCGCTCGAGATCGTCGGACCAGACGAGCCCGAAGGGCCAGGCGCGCATCACCGAGCCGCAGCCGCCCGCGTCCGGCGCGCCCGCCTCGCGCCAGGGCACACCGGCCGCGAGCGCCCGCGCGCCCGCGAGGCACGCGTTGCCCGGCGCCCGGTGCCCCCCTTGCGGCGCGGTCTGCCAGCGCGCGAGCCCGCGTGCGATGCGCTGCATGGTCGCCTCGAGCTCCTCGCCCCGCGCCCGCGCCGCGACGAGCGCCCGGAGCACGATCTCCGCGAGCTGCGTGTCGTCCGTGTAGGGTGCGAAGCGCACGCCGTCGCGCTCCCAGTAGAGCTCGAAGCCGCGCACGCCCGCCGGACCGAAGCGCGCGTGGATCGCCGTGCGCGACAGGAACTCGACCGGATGGCCCATGGCGTCGCCGATGGCCGCGCCGAGCACCGCGCCCACCACCCCGGCCCGCTGCCGGTCGAAGCGGACGGGCGCGCCCGACGCGCGCCGCGCGGAGCCGACGGCGAGCCCCTCGCCGCGAGACCGCTCGAAGCGCGCGATGAAGTCGGCCTGCTCGCCCGTCTCGGGAGAGCGCGGATCGCGGCGCTCCTTCAGGGTGGCGAGCGCCTCGAGCGTCGTCATGCCGAGCTCGACGAGCGCGCAGCCCCCGAGCGTGCCCGCGCGCCCGATGCCGCCCTGACAGTGCACGACGACCGGCGCGCCCTCGGCGGACCGCGCGACGAGCCGCGCGACGAGCGCGCGCGCCGCCTCGACCGAGGGAGGCACGCCACCGTCGGCGATGGGCAGCCAGTGGGTCTCGAGGCCGCGCGCGGCCGCCTCCTCGAGGAGCGTCGGAATGCGCAGCCGCGCCATCTCCTCGGCCTCGAGCAGGCACACGAGCACGCGTACGCCGAGCTCGCCGGTGAGCCGGTCGAGGTCCGCCGCGAGGTCGCGCGCCCACGGCGCGCCGGTGAGCGACGGGGCGTGCTTGCCCGGTGCGAGCGTCAGGCCGATGCGGCCGGGCGCCTCGACGAGCCAGTCGACCCGGATGGGATGCGTGTCGGAGGTGCGGAAGCGCGCCATGCTCGGCCGTGGGGGCAGCTCTCGGTCCATCGTGCCGCACCGGGCGGCGCGCGACCCGAAAAAAACGCTGCGTCGCGTCCGGGGAGGCTCGTGTACGCTCCCGACAAGCCATGAACCTCGGGCTCTTCCTCATCGGCCTGGGCAAGGCCGCGTTCGGCATCGTGGTCGGCGCACTCGGCATCTTCGTGGCCTCGCGGGCCCTGCACCGCTTCCTCGGGCGCCGGGACCGCGACAGCGAGATGGCGGACGGCAACCTCGCGGGCGCGATCTTCAAGGCGGGCGGGCTCGTGGCGCTCGGCATCCTCTTGCAGCACGCCGTCGGCGCGACCTTCACGGCGATGGATCTGCTCTACCGGAACGAGGACGCCGACGCCGCCGCCGTCGCGCGCTTCGCCGCCTTCGCGGGCATCCACGTGGGGCTCAGCATCGTCGTCGGCGCCCTCGTGCTCGCGCTCGGCACGCTGCTCTTCACGCGTCTGACGCGCCGGGTCGACGAGCTCGCCGAGGTGCGACGCGGCAACGCCGCGCCGGCGGTGGTGCTCGCCGCGGTGATGGTGGTCCTGGCGCTCATGACCGCGCCCGGGCTGCAGACGGCGCTCGACGGTCTGCTCCCCTTGCCGGAGCTCGGGCGCAACGAGCTCATCGCGCCGTCATGACCCCGACCGCGCTCGCGCTCGTGCGCTCGGTGCTCTGCGTCACGCTCGTGTCGGGCACGACGGCCTGCGAGCTCCTTCGCAAGGACAAGAGCGGGCGGCCGGCACCGAGCGCCACCTGGGTACCGACGGCCGTGCCGACGATCGCGGGCACCGCCGGGCCGCCGCCGGCCGTCGCGGGCAACGCGGTCGATCTCGGCGTCGCGGCGTACCCGCCCGGCACGGACGCGCGCGGCGCGGCCCAGCACGACTGGACGGCGAGCCTCAAGCCCTCGAGCTACCGGGTGCGCTACGCGCTCGGCCGGGGCGAGGCCGCGGCGAGCCGCGCGGACTACCGGGGCTACGCGAAGAAGGTCGGCTTCCGGCCCATCGACGCCGATCGCTTCTCGTGGCAGCCGCCCCCGGGCTGCGTCGGCGACATGCGCTGCGTCTACGCCCAGGCGGAGCTGCGCGACCGCTTCGCCGTCGGCGCGCTGAGCGAGCGCTTCCAGGCGCGCGCCAGGCAGGCGAAGATCGACGCGCTGCAGACGGCTACGCTGGTCGTGAGCATGATCCAGGGCATCCGCTACGAGGTCCCGAAGGAGGAGCCCTTCGGCCTCTTGCCACCCGCGCTCGTCGCGAGCGAGAAGCGCGGGGACTGCGACTCGAAGGCCCTGCTCGCCCACATGGTGCTCGCCGATCTCGGCATCGACAGCGTGCTCATCTCCTCCGAGGCGCACAAGCACACCATGCTCGCCATCGCCCTGCCCGCCCAGGGCTCGAGCTTCACCTGGCAGGGCCGGCGCTACGCCTTCACCGAGATGACCGCGGCGGGCTCGCCCATCGGACACGTGAACCCCGACCTCCTGTCGCCGAGCGACTGGCGCGTGGTCGCATGGAGCGAGCGCAAATGAGCCGCCCGCTCGGCGTCGCCCTGCTCCTCGCGGTCGCGCTCGGCGGCGCGCTGAACGACGGCTGCTACGTCGCGGTGAGCTACGACAAGGTGGACGGCACGGCGGGTGGCAGCTGCGCCGACGGCGCGGCGGGTGCGAGCGCGTCCCTGCCCGCGTGCGGTGGCGCCGGGGGCACCGCGGGCGCGGGCGGCGCCGCGGGCGGTGCCGGGACGGGAGGTGGAGGGTGAGTCGCTTGGCGCAGACCCAGCGGGTCCTCTGGCGGGCGGCGCTCGCGGCAGGCGGTGCGCTCAGCCTGCTCGGTGTACCCCTCGCCACGCTGCCGGCCTGCCGCTGCAGCGAGGAGACCACGGTGTTCGAGATCGAGCGCGCTCGCTACGACGCCCTCGCGGCGCGCTACGGCCTCGATGGCATGCCCACGAGCGAGTGCGAGCCGCTCTGCAACCCCGTCCTGCCGCAGCACGGCGGCGACGGCGGCGACGGCGGCGGCGGCACGGGCCCGGGTGGGCCCACGACGCCGCGCGACGAGCGCTACTTCAGCTCGATCAGCGGCTGCCGCCTCGTCACCATCGACCTCGGCACGCCGGCCATCCTGTGCACGGGGCAGGGCCCGTGCTGACGCCTCAGAACCACGGGCGCCCGAAGGCGCCGCCGAGCGCGCCGAAGACGTAGCCCCACACGAGCAGGTTGGCGCGAAAGCCGACGAGCGCGCGTAGCTCGCCGTCGTGTGGCCCGCCCGGATCGCCGAGCGCATACAGGCTCACCCACGGGCCGATGGCGCCGACGTAGCTCGCGCCGAGGTCGACGGTGCCGCCCACCCGCGTGCCGGCCTCCCACCCGCCGTTGAACGCGAAGCGCTCGAAGGCGGCGCCGGCCGCGAGCTCGAGCGTGAAGTCGCCGCCCTCGATCCAGTAGCGGAGGCGGAGCTTCGGCGCGCCGGTCCACCCCTGGGTCACGCCCCCGAAGTCGAAGCCTAGCGACACGACCGGCCCGAGCTGCAAGCTCGAGCCGAGCCCGAGCTCCGTGAGCACGCCGGTCTCGACGTAGCCCATGTAGCTCCACGCGGAGCCGACGAAGGAGCGCGCGCTGCCCCAGCCCATGCCGAGATCGAACAGGGGGCTCGTCCGGCACGCGACGCTCGGCATGACGAGGCATTCGCCGGCATCCGGCCGCTCGGGCAGCACGGGCGCCACCACCCCGAGGTCCGCGAGGTCCGCGAGGTCGTCCCAGGGCTCGGTCGCGATCGCGGGCAAGGGATCGACCTTCGGCTCGGGCGCGACGCGGAGCACGAGCTCCGGATCCTCCATCGTGGGCGCGGGCTCGTCGGCCGCGACCGCACGCGACGCCGCGAGCGAGAGTAGAGCTGCCGCACCGAGCGCCGTCGCGCGCATGGCGCCGAGCGTAGCAGCACACGGGACCGCGGCGGGGCCCCTTCGCGGCTCGCGGCCGCGTGCTACAAGCCGGGTAGGTGAAGCGCACGAGGGCCTCCCGGGACAACGCGGCCTGCGGCGCGGCGGTGCTCGCGCTCCTGCCGCTCCTCGCCGCGACCACGCTCGGCTGCGCCACCGGCGGCGCCGCGAGCGCGGGCGAGACCGCGAGCGCGCCGGCGAGCGCCGCGGACGCGGGCCCCGCCGACCGGAGCGACTACCTCGTCCTCGCGCCGCGGAGCTACCGCGCCGCGCTCGCGCCCCTCGTCGCGCACCGCGAGGCGGGAGGGCACCGGGTCGCGGTCCGCGCGCTCGAGGACGTGTACGCGCGCCGCTCGGCCGGCCGGCCGAGCGCCGAGGCCGTGCGCGACGAGATCGCGGCGCTCGCCGCCCCGGCCGACAGCCCGCTCCGCTACGTGCTGCTCGTCGGCGACCCGCTGCGCGGCTCGCCACCGCTGCCGAGCTTCGAGCCGCAGCTCGACTACCACGCCGACGAGCGGCCGGGCACGAGCCGCTCCTTCCGCTCGGACGAGCCCTTCGCGCTACCGGATCGGCCGGGCCGGCGGGCGCTCGCCGTCGGGCGCATCCCCGCGACGAGCGCCGACGAGCTCGCGGGCGTCGTCGGCAAGATCGTGGGCTACGAGCGCGGGACCGGCGCCGACGCCTGGCAACGACGGGTCGTCCTGTTCGGCGGGCCGGCGAGCTTCGGCGCCTTCCTCGACGGCCTCATCGAGCAGACGGCCATGGAGCTGCTCGATCGCAAGCTCCCCTACGACTACGACCTCGACCTCGTGTTCGCGAAGCCAGGCTCGCCCTACGCGTACCGCTTCGACGCGCTCGGCGACAAGCTCGTCCACGACCTCGACGCCGGCTCGCTCCTCGCCGTGTACGTGGGCCACGGCGCGCGCGATTCCTTCGACACGGTCGGCTACCGCGGCCGCGCCTACCCGATCGGCTCGGCGCGCGACCTCGCCCGCGTCGACATCGGCGACGGCAAGCCGCTGTTCGTCGCGCTCACCTGCCACACCGGTGCCTACGGTCAGCCCGACGGCCGGCGCTCGCTCGCCGAGACGCTCGCCCTCAATCCCGGCGGGCCGGTGGCGGTCTTCGCCGCCTCGGTCGAGAGCCACCCCTACCCGAACTACCTCTACGCGCAGGCCTTCCTCGCGCGCTTTCTCGCCGAGCACGCCGCGAGCGTCGGCGAGGGCGTGGTCGACGCCAAGAGCGACATGGTCGCGGGCTCGCTCGCCCTCGCGAGCCTGCTCGTCGACGGCGATCTCGACGCGCTCAAGCGCGACCACACGCGCATGTACAACCTGTTCGGTGATCCGGCGACCGTGCTCCGCTACCCGCGGCCCGCCGAGGTGCGCGTCGCCAGCGGCGGCCAGGCGCCCGGCGCGCCCGTCGGTGTGCGCGTCACGACGCCCGGCACGGGGGACGCCGAGCTCGAGGTGACGCTCGAGACCGAGCGCCGCACCCTGCCCGTGGGCCTCACGAGCGAGCGCGAGCTCGCGCGCCTGCCGGCCGAGCGCGCCTTCGAGGTCATGGTCGAGAACCACGCCCGGGCACTCGACAAGGTGGTGGCGCGTGCCCGCGTGCTCCTGCACGGGGGGCTCGCCGAGGTCGTGCTCCTCGGCCCGACCGCGCCCGGCACGTACTACGTCAAGGCCCTGGTGCGCAGCGGCGGCGGCAGCGCCGCCGGACACGCGCGCTTCGAGGTGGCGGCGCGATGAGGCGGACGAGCACGGCGCGAGCACGGCACGGAGCGAGCGGGCGGGCGCGCGCGTCCGCCCTCGCGCTCGCGCTCCTCCTGCCGGGCGGCTGCTCGCCTTCGCAGGGCGATCTCGTGCACGCCGCCCCGCACGCCGCCGACTCGGTCCCGACCGCGCGTGGCAAGCTCGCGACGCCGCCCGGCCCGAGCGAAGCGCGCCGCGACCCTGCCGGTGCGCCGCAGCCGCTCCCGCCCGCAGCGACCACCGCGGCGCGCGCCTCCGCACCGGACGAGACGGGCACCGAGGACGAGGCTCCGCCGCGGGACGCGCTCGGCCTCCACGACGCCGCGGCCGGCGCGCCGCGCGATCCGCCCGGACTGCCGCCCGTGCGCGGAGCCCACCCCGAGTGGCAGAGCTCGACCGAGGCGCCGACCGCGCGCATGGCCGAGGCCGAGGCGGCGCGCACGGCGACCGTGAAGGAGCTCTTCGCGCACGCGGGCGTCGCCTTCCCCGCCAAGCAGGCCCTGCTCCGCATCTTCAAGCGCGAGGGGCGGGTCGAGCTCTGGGCGTCGGGCGAGGCGCGCGGGCCGCTCACCCACGTCACGACGTACGAGGTCTGCTACGCGTCCGGACACCTCGGTCCGAAGAGGAAGCAGGGCGATCGGCAGGTGCCCGAGGGCTTCTACGTCGCCTCGTACTTCAACCCCGCGAGCCGCTACCACCTCTCGATGCTCGTAAGCTACCCGAACGCCTCCGACAAGATCCTCGGCGACCCCGTCGATCCGGGCAACGAGATCATGGTGCACGGTCGCTGCGTGTCGATCGGCTGCGTGTCGCTGTCCGACGAGCGCGTGGAGGAGCTGTGGGTCGCCACGAAGCCCGTCGCCGACGCGGGCGGCAAGCTCCACATCCACATCTTCCCGAGCCGCGACATCCCGGCCCTCATCGCCGAGGGCGTGCGGCCCGAGCACCACGCCTTCTGGAAGAACCTCGACGAAGGCAAGGCGCGCTTCGAGCGCGAGCGCGTGGTCTTCGGCGTCGCAGTGGAGCCGTCGGGCCGGTACGTGTTCCGCTGAGGGCGCGGAGCGAGGGCGGGCTCCTCAGTCGAGGGGGGCCGGCGCCATCTCGCACATGTGGGTGTCGGGGTCGAAGGCGGGCGCGGGCGGCCACTGCACGGCGACCGAGAAGCGGCTCACGAGGCCGTCCGTGCGGACGGCCGCGGGCAAGCGCATGCCCATCAGCCGCTCGCAGAGCTGGCGCGCCACCTCCGCGGTCGGCCCGCCGAGGCCCTGACAGTCGACGAGCTCTCCCGCGGGCGCGACCACGAGCGCGAGCTGGATCGGTACGCCCTCGAGGTGCGCCTGCACGATGATGCCCTGCAGCTCCGCGTTCACCCGCTCCTGGATCGTGGCCTCTACCTGGCGTTGCGCCGCGGGGCCGACCGGTGCAGTGGTCGGGATCGGCGGCGGTGCCATCTCGCACATGTGGGTATCGCCGTGCGGATGGCACGCGGTGGCGAGCAGCGCCGCCCCGGCCGCCGCCGCGCTCGCGACCTTGCGGGCCCGCCTGCGCGCCGGACGCGCCACGGCGAGGGCCTCGACCTCGCGCTCGACGGCATCGATGCGCCCGCCGAGCTCGCGGTCGAAGTGCTCGCGCTCGGCCCCGAGCTCCGCGCGCAAGCGCGCGCGCACCTCCGGGCTCGGCGCCGCGTCGGCCTCCGCGAAGTCGACGATGCGCCCCATGAGGGCGGCACTGTGCCGGTTGAGCTCGAAGACGAGGCCCTTGACCTGGTGCTCGAGCGCCCGGCTCGCCCGCTCGGGCCAGAAGTGCGCGAGCAGGTGGTACTTGTAGTCGAGCTTCATCGACTCGTGGTGCAGCCCGCCGGTGCCGAAGTTCCGGGCCCAGAACACGGCGCGGAACAGCTCGTACGCGAGCTGTACGCCGGGCTCGCGGATCGCGTAGGCGTAGCCGTAGTGGTCGCCGAGCAGGCGGCCCTCGGCCCGCAGACGCTGCTCGAGCGGCGTCCCCGAGTAGATCTCGACCCGGCAGAAGTTGAGCGGGAAGTACGACTGACGCCGCATGAAATCGAGGTTCTGGCGCACGGCCTCGAAGCTCGAGTCGGGGTCGAACACGAGCAAGTTGAAGCAGGTGTGGATCGCCCGGGCGCGCAGCACCTCGAGCGCGCGGTGGTTGTCCTCGCGCGTGGCGCCGCGGCCGAGCGTGCGCAGGCCGGAGACGGCGTCGGTCTCGACGCCGAGGAACATGCGGAACAGCCCCAGCGAGGCGAGCAGATCGATCACCTCGGCGTCGATCGAGTCCGGACGCCCCTTGGCCTGAAGGCCGATCTGGCGGACGCCGCGCGCCTCGAGCGCCCGGCCGAGCTCGCCGAAGCGCGCCAGGTTGTCACGCGCCCGCGGCATGAGGAGGTTGTCGTCCTGGAAGTTGAAGATGCGCACGCCGCGCGCGTGGTAGAGGTGCGCCATCTCGTCGGCGACTGCCGTGACGGCGCGCTGCCGGAAGCGCATGCCCCCGTTGTCGCGGTGAAAGGCGTGGATCGAGCAGAAGCTGCAGTTCGCGTAGCAGCCGCGGCTCGACAAGAGGTTCGCGATCGGCTGCCCGAGGTAGGCGTGGAAGCGCTCGGGGCGCGTCGGCCAGGGGCGATCGTCGAGGTCGCGGCTGTTGGGCCGCGGGGGCGTGCAGACGACGCTTCCGGCGGCGTCGCGGCGCGAGAGCCCCGCCACGCGCTCGGGTGCGTGGAGCGAGCGCGCGAGCTCGACCATCGGCGCCTCGCCCTCGCCCGCGATGACCGAGTCGAGCCACGGGCCCTCGGCGAGCAGCTCCGCGGGGTGCAGCGCGGCGAAGTGACCGCCCGCCGTGACGTGCCCCGCGTAGCCGAGCGCCCGGAGCTCGCGCGCCACGGCCACGAACTCCCGCGCCCGCAGCGTGAAGATCATGGACAGGCCCACGAGCTCCGGCGCGTACGCGACGATGGCGGCGGCGACCGAGCGCGTCTGCTCCGCTCGGTGGAAGTCGAACAACCGGGCCTCGTGGCCCGCCGCTTCCAGGCTCGCCGCGATGTACCGCAAGGCGAGGTTCTCTTCGATCTCGGGCCCGACCAGTGCGACTCTCATGGCTGTCCTCGGTAAGCCGATGGAGCGCAGCAACCCCGCCCCGAGGCTCGCCGACGCGGCCACTGGAAGCAAGCACTTGCCGCCCGCGCGCCGCGGGTGCGAAGTGCCCCGACCATGACCAACCCCGAGCGGGTCATCGACATCGCCCACGCCCCTTCGGGCCTGCGCGCCTGCCTCGTCATCGACGACACGAGGCTCGGGCCGGCCGCGGGCGGCGTGCGCACCCAGAGCTACCCGAGCTACGAGGCGGCGCGCGACGACGCGCTCGCCCTGGCGCGCGCGATGACGCTGAAGTGCGCGCTCGCCGGGCTCGCGGCCGGCGGCGGCAAATGCGTGGTGCTCGCGCACCCCGGCCTCCAGCGCGAACGGGCGTTCACCGAGCTGGGGCGCTGGGTCGAGGATCTGGGCGGGCTGTTCCGCACCGCCGGCGACCTCGGTACGACCGCGCGCGACCTAGAGGTGATGGCGGCAGAGACGCCCTACGTGCACCGCGAGCTCGGCGAGCTCGGCGCGGCCGCGGGCCGCGGCCTCGTGCGCTGCGCGGAGGCGTGCGCCGAGGCACTCGGCAAGCCCGGCCTTCGGGGACTGCGCGTGCTCGTACAGGGCGCCGGAACGATCGGCAGCGCCGCGGCGCGCGCGTTCCACGCGGCGGGCGCCGAGCTCTGGCTCTCCGACCTCGACGCCGCGCGCGCAGACGCGCTCGCGGCCGAGCTCGGC
>JADLAB010000659.1 GCA_020848455.1 Polyangiaceae bacterium | reverse complement strand
GGACGGCATGCGCGTGTGGGGCTGGAAGGCCTTCGGACCGAGGAGCCACGCCTTGACCCACTCGGGCCGGAGGCGGCCGCGCGCCTTGCCGAGATCGGGCGCGAGGCTCGCGAGATCGCGGCCCGCGCCCGCGGGCAGCGCACCGACGTAGTGGCACGACATGCAGTTGGCCGCCTGGGCGGAGGTCATCACCCTCTCGGCCCAGGCCTGCTGCTCCGCGCCTGGCGCGGGGACGGACGGGGCCTCGTAGGGGTAGCGCTGACCGTCCCACGAACTCCAGTAGCGGACGAGCGCCGTGAGCTCGTCGTCGCCGAGCGCGTAGCTCGGCATGCGCAGCGCGAACGCGCCCTCTTCGTGCGCGCGGCCGGGCCACACCCACTCGGGGTGCAGCCACGGCCGGACGCCATTGTCGCCGGGCTTCTGCAGGAAGCCGAAGAGCCAGGTGGGCGACACGCGCAGGCCCTCGCCGTCGAGCACGGGCGCGCGCGCCTGAGCGTCCGCGGCGAGCGCCGCCGTGCGGAAGCCGTCGAGGTCGGCGCCCCGCCCCTCGATGACGTGGCAGCCGCGGCAGGCCAGCGCCTCGACGAGCTCCCGACCGCGGACGGGCGCGGCGTAGGCGGGGCGCGTCATCGGATCGAAGGCCGCGCTCGGTCGGTCGGGCGTGAGGCCCGCGAGAAAGACGAGCAAGGCGCGGATCTCCCGCGGCGACAGATCGAAGTCGCCCATGCGGAGCACGATGCGATCGCGGGCGAAGATGCGCGGCGCGTCGAGCTTCAAGGCGGCGAAGGTCTCGACCGTCTGGAGGTCGGGATCGGCGAGCGCGTAGGCGAAGTCGAGCGTCGAAGGGTCCTTCTTCGCGAAGCCCCCGAGATCGGGCGCGATGTGTGCGAGCTCGTCGTAGCCCGCGATGCGGTGGCAGCCGAAGCAGCCGCGCTCGGCGACGAGCTTCGCACCGCAGTCGGCGCGGGGCAGGAGCGCGCCACCCGCGGCCTCGCACGGCACGAGCGCGCGTCGCTCGGCCGGCTCGCGCACGCTCGCGGCCTCGGCGGCGGTGACGGGCGCCGGATCCGGCAGCGGGCTCTTCAGGGTCGCGAGGTAGAGCGCGAGGCTCGCGGCCTCGAGGTCCGAGAGGCGGAGATCGGGCATGGCCGCGCCGGCCCAGTAGCGGCTCGGCTTCTGCAGCCAGTAGTAGAGCCAGCTCGGCGTCGTCTTCAGGCCGATCGAGGCGAGCGTCGGAGCGACGTCGCGCTCGCGCACGCGCCAGGCGTCGGGCACGCGCTCGCCCGGGACGTCGGCCGCGTGGCGGGTGTGGCAGCCCTGGCAGCCGTAGCCCTCGAACATGCGCTCTCCGAGGGCGGCGCTCGCACCCGCGACCGCCGCGGGATCGAGCGCCGAGACCGTCTCGCGCAGCGGACGCGCGCCGGGCGCCGCACCTGGCCGCAGCGAGGGCTCCTCGCTCCGCTCGTAGAGGAAGGCCGCGACGGCGACGGTCTCGCTCGCGCGGAGCGAGAGCCAGTCGGCGTGCGCGGGCGAGCCCGCGGGCTCGGCCTGCTTCGAGGCGGGCGCGAGCGGCGCCGGCCAGAGGTTCGGCATGCGCGTCTTCGGGCTCGTGCCGCGCGGCGCGCGCAGCCACGCGAGCAGCCACTCGGGCGCGAGCTTCGCCGACACGTCGTCGAGCTGCGGGCCGGCGTCGCGATTGCCTGCAAAGCCGTCGAGCGTGTGGCAGCCCGTGCAGTTGAGCTCGCGAAAGAGGCGCCGCCCGGCGTCGAGCGTCGGGGCGAGCGACGGCAGCGTGCCCGGCGCGGGCGCGACCTTCGGGAGCTCGTCCGAGCCCTCGTGCGCAGCCGCGTAGGCGACGGGATCGAGCGCGCGCTCGCGCTCGGCCTTCTCGTAGGCGAGCTTGTCGGCGACGTGGCGCGCGGTCGAGGTGCGCGGCGCGAGGTCCGGGTCCGCGGCGTGGCAGCGGAGGCAACCCGACTCGACCTCGGGCAGAGCCTGGAGGAAGCGATTGCGCACGGCGTCCGGGATCTGGAGGCCCGCGGCGCCCGAGGGCGGCCGGTAGCTGCCGTCCGGAGCGACCTCGGCCATCGCGGCCTCGTGCTCGGCGCGCACCGGCAGGCTCGGGGGCTCGGGCGCGCGCGCGACGCCAAGGACGAGCGCGACCTCGCGCGCCGTGCCGAAGCCGAGGAGCTCGCCGAGGCCGGGCGCCGGAAAGCGCACGCGTAGAAGCGGCCAGGCGGTGCGCGCGGGTGGCGCCCCTGGATCGCGCGGCTCGAGCCCGAGCGTCACGCGATGGTCGACGACGCGCGCGAAGGCGCGATAATCGCGGGCGAGCTCGTGCGCGACGACGACGGCCTGAAGGCCCTCCCCGAGCGCCGCCGTGAGCTCGCGCTCGCCCGCGTAGTCGCCGTGCGGGAGCGCGACGGCGTCGACCCACTCGGGCGTCTTCTGGCGCGCGCTCCGGTAGAGCGCGAGCTCGAGCCGGTCGTTGGCGGCGTCGATGGCGATGCCCTCGAGCTTGCCGACGCGGAGCAGCGGATCTTCCCAGTACGGGTCGCCGACGCGCCGCCAGCGCTCGCCACCGTCGCGCCCGTCGCGCCCCTCGCGGCGCTCGAGCCCGAGCCCGGAGTGCGCGCGCACGTCGGTCGCGCGCCCCTGGCCCTGGTGGCACGCCGTGCAGCCGAAGCGCTCGACGGGGTGCGTGGCGAGGAGCGTGTCCCCGGCCGGATGGCTGCGGAACTGCCGCGGCAGCTCGGGCGCGCGGTAGCGATCGCTCGTGACGCCGAGGTGGCAGGTGGGGCAGCGATCGACCTGCTCGATGTCGACGTCGCGCTCGGGCGCCATCCAGCGGGTCACGATCTGCTCGATCCGATACGGGCCGGCCGCGCTCGCCCACAGGCTCCGCAACGTCGTCGGTGGGCGCGCGCGCGCCTCGGCGTCCGCGAGGCGCTCTTCGGCCAGGGCGAGCGGACGGCGCCGGCGCGCGATGGCCGCCTCGAGCGCCTGCCGTTCGCGGTCGAGCGGGTCCTGGCGCAGCCAGCGCACGCAGCGGCGCGTCGACTCCAGCCCGGTGCAGGCCGCCTCGCGCGCGGCCTGTCGGGCGGCGGCGCGCGCCCCGGGCGGGAGCTCGGGCAGGGACGGCTCGGCGGGCCCATCCAGGCGCTGCAGCTCGGCCCCGGCCTCGGCGACGCGCGCCTCGAGCTCCTGCTCGGTACGCAGCCGCTCGGCGACCGCGAGCTCGGCCGCGCGCAGGCGCGCGAAGAGGGGGTCGCCGTCCGGCGCGCCGCCCTCGGGGTAGCGCCGCCGGAGCTCGGCCGCGACCGCGTCGCGCGCGTGCTCGGCCTGGGTCCGCAGGTACGCGGCCTCGTCGCGATCGCTCGCGGCGAAGGTCTTCCGCCGCTCGATCTCCTCGCAGGCGCGGTCGAGGCGCACGAGCTCGCGCTCGGCCGCGAGGTAGTCGCCACCGCGCCGGCTCTCGTCGAGCGCCGCGAGCCGCTCCGCTTCGGCCCGCGCCTCGGGCGTCTCGGACTCGGTGCGCCACGCGGCCTCGGCCTCGGCGTGGGCGGCGCGGGCGAGCGCGAGTTCGAGCGCGAAGAAGGCGCGCTGCTCCTTCTCCCACGGCACGCGCGTCACGAGCTCGTTCCACACGGCCCACGCGGTCGCCCCGGCGAAGAGGCTCGCGACGAGCAGCCAGGTGAGCGGGTAGC
The DNA here is from genome assembly GCA_020848455.1 of Polyangiaceae bacterium. Lineage (GTDB taxonomy): Bacteria > Myxococcota_A > Polyangia > Polyangiales > Polyangiaceae > JACRDA01. Next base: position 3,844 of record JADLAB010000659.1, on the reverse strand, counting down.
GCCGCTGCTCGTCGGGAACGAAGGACCGGGTGCGCGCCATGACTCGCCAGGCGTCAGAGGTTGAGCCACGGGGTGGCGAGCACGTACTTCACGTCGAAGCCGAGCCGGAGCCCGATCTTCACGACGACGCCGAGCATGCTCATGAAGAAGAACGCCGTCACGGCGTAGCGCACGGCGCCGAGCTGTCGCAGGCCTGGGCTCTTGTCGCGCCGCAGGCGCCAGAACAGCCACGGGATGCCGAACAGGAACCCGAACACCACGACGGCGCCGACGATCATGCCGGCCACGGGGTCGCTCACCCCGATGAGCGGCGGCAGATCGCGGCTCGTGATCGCGACGACCTTGTGGGCGTCCCAGTACTGGCCGGGCGCATAGAGGTTCCAGCCCGGCCCACGCGCGAAGGTCCCGACGAGGATGGCCGAGATCCACAGGCCGAGAAAGCCGAAGAGAAAGGTCGAGACGGCGAAGCGCCGGTCGCGGAAGCAGTAGTAGCCGTTGCCCTTCGGATTGACGTCGAGATACGGGATGACCATCAAACCCACGATGATCATGCCGGGCAGGACGACGCCGGCGAACCACGGGTCGAAGTAGACGAGCAGCTCCTGCAGGCCGAGAAAGTACCAGGGCGCCTTCGACGGGTTGGGCGTCTTCGTGGGGTTGGCCGGCTCCTCGAGGGGCGCGTCGACGGCGATCGACCACACCGTGAGCAAGGCCATCACGGCCGTGGCGACCAGCATCTCGAGGCGCACGAGGTAAGGCCAGGCGTGCACCTGGTCCGGCCACGGCCGCTTGCGGCGCGCGCCGCGCGGCGCCGGGGTCTCGGGGCTCGAGGGGGGTGCCACGTCGCGCGCGCTACAGCGGCCCGGAGATGCCGCCGTCCTTTCGCACCCGCCAGAAGTGCACGATCATGAGCACCGAGGCGACGATCGGGATGAACACGCAGTGCAGAACGTAGAAGCGCAGCAGCGTCGCCGGGCCGATGAGCCGGCCGCCCGTGAAGAGCGCGCGCACGTCGGAGCGCGCGTCGACCCCGAGCAGCTCGGCGAAGGGTCCCTCGTGCCCGGCGAGCGGCGTCGCGCTCCCCATGTTGGTGCCCACCGTGACGGCCCACATCGAGAGCTGATCCCACGGCAGGAGGTAGCCCGTGAACGACAGGAGCATCGTCAGCACCAGGAGGCCGACGCCCACGACCCAGTTGAACTGCCGCGGCGGCTTGTAGCTGCCCGTCATGAAGACGCGGAACATGTGCAGCCACACCGTGATGACCATGGCGTGCGCCGTCCAGCGGTGCATGTTCCTCAAGATCATCCCGAAGGGGACGTCGAACTCGAGGTACTTCATGTCGTGGTAGGCGTACTCGCCCGTCGGGCGGTAGTAGAACATCAGGATCACGCCCGTCACGACGAGGACGAGGAAGAGCAGGAAGGTCACGCCGCCCATGCACCAGGTGAAGCGCAGGCGCAGGGCATGGCGCCGCACCTTGGTCGGGTGCAGGTGCAGAAAGACGTTGGACGAGATCTGCAGCGCCCGGTTGCGCGCCGTGTCCTCGTACTCGTGCCGGAAGACGCTCTTCCACACGTAGGAGCGCCGGAGCGCGGAGAGCCAGCCCTTCTTCTCGCTCGCCATGGCGCCTCAGGAGCTCGCGCTAGGCATAGGGCAAGAACGCCCCGGGCGCGGCCACCTCGCCCCGCTCGATGCGGTAGCTCTTCGCCTTGTCGACCACGAGCTCGCCCGCCTCGAGCGTGAGCTTGAAGCGCTCGAGCGGGCGCGGCGCGGGCCCCTCGTAGGGCTTGCCGAGCGCGGCGAAGCCCGCCCCGAGGCCGCGGAAGCCCGAGCCGTGGCAGGGGCACTTGTACTTGTCCTCGGCCGCGAGGTAGCGCGGCGTGCAGCCGAGGTGCGTGCACACGGCCGAGAGCGCCACGAAGCGATCGAGGAAGCGCACGAGCCAGATGCGATGCGCCGTGAGCCACTTCTCGCTCACGCTCGCGACGCCGTAGCTCGCGGGCTTGCCGAGCCGGAAGCGGGTCGGCGGCTCGAAGAGCACGCGCGGGTACATGAAGCGCACGAAGGCGAGCGTGCCGACGCCGATCGAGCCGAGCACGCCGCCCCAGCCGAGAAAGCCCGCGAGATCGCGGCGCGTCGGCGCGATGCGCCAGATGTGGACCTCGGGGTCGGTTCCGTCCTCGCGCTTGACCACGGCCGTCCCTCGCCGCCCGCAACGCACCCCGGCGAGCCCGTCGGAGGTAACAAGGCGCCTCGGCGCCGTCAACGCGCGGGGGTACCGGGGGCGGCCGGGTGGCTCCGGGGCCTCAGGGCGGCGTGCAGTCGGGGTCGCTCGCGTCGACGGCGAGATCGCAGTCGTTGTCGAGGCCGTCGCCGCACACCTCGCTCGCACCGGGGCTCACGGCGGAGTTGGCGTCGTGGCAGTCGTCGACGGCGTCGTAGCCGTCGTGGTCGCGATCGGGGGCGGGGCCCCGGGTCGAGCAGCCGAGCGCGGTGGCGCCGAGCGCGAGCGCGATGGCCGCCGCTTGCCGGACGAGAGCGCGATGGTCTCGAGGCTTCATGTCGCAGTCCTCCGCATGGGCTCGCGCCCGTCAGTAGCTACCCTGGCCGTAGAGATCGCCCTGCGGCGCGCCGTTGTGCATCAGCTGGAGCAGCGCGGGCCAGAACGCCGCCTCGGCGTCGAGATCGGCCGCGCCGATGTGCGCGGCGTCGATGGCGAAGCGCGCGAGCGCCGCCTCGAGCGTGGCGATGGCCTGCGCGTGGTCGGTCCCGTACTCGGTCGCGGCCGTGCGCAGGCCGTCGGCGAGCAGGGCGAGGGCCACGGTCTTGTCGATGCCGACCTGCGGCATGAAGGCGCCGCGCTCGTCGAGCGGCTGGCCGGCGTAGCTCGCGGCGAGCTCCGAGCTGTGGGGCGTACCGCCGCGATCGACGTAGGAGAGCGTGAGCCCGACCTCCGCGCCGGCGAGCTCGGCCGGGGCGGCGGGCAGGAGCTCCGCGAGCAAGGCTCCGCGGTTCTTGCTCAAGAAGACGCTCGCCGCGTCGACCTTCGCCTCGGTGGCGCCCGGGCCCGCGGCGGGGAAGCCGAAGGTGCGGTGGAGCGAGAGATCGGCGCGCGGCGCGAGCGCGACGTGCAGATCGTAGGCGATGGGCGCCGCGAGCCAGGGCCAGTTGTCCTCGACGAAGAGCGCGACATCGTCGGCGTGGTCGAGGCTGAAGGCGTTGGCCCCCCGCAGGACGGCCATGTGACCCATGAGATCGGCCCCGAGCCCGAGCCCGAGCCCGAAGACGGTGATGCCGATGCCGTCGGCCGCGCCCGCGTCGACGATGCTCTCGAAGGCGCTCGAGCCGGTCGCCCCCACGTTCGGCTGCGCGTCGGTGAAGAGCAGGACGCGCACCTCCTCGGCGGAGCCGAGCGCCTCCTCGGCGAGCTCGTAGGCGCGCTCGAGCCCGGCCTCCATGTTGGTCGAGCCGCCCTCGGCGAGCGTGCCCACGGCCTCGAGCACCTCGGGGTCGTCGCCGTCCGTCCAGTCGAGCTCCGTCGTGACGTCGCTGCCGTAGGTGACGAGCGCGAAGCGGTCGCCGCCGCCCAGGCGTCTTGCGAGGTTGTGGAGCAGCGTCTGCGCGATGGCCGCAGGCGCCGTGCCCTGGCCGTCGCCGTAGCTCCACTGCATCGAGCCCGAGATGTCGACCGTGGCGACGACGGCGAGCGAAGGGCGCACGTAGGTCGCCGGATCGACGGTCGACGACAGGCCCACCTGCGCGAAGGCAGCCATGGCGCCGGTCTCGTTCGGCGCGACGCCCATCACGGCGCGCGTGCAGAGCAGCTCGGCGCAGGGGCTGC
>JADLAB010000658.1 GCA_020848455.1 Polyangiaceae bacterium | reverse complement strand
GCTCGGGCGCCTCTCGGACTCGCCGACCTTCGACGAGCTCGCGCAGCGTATCCTCGACGCCACCGCCGACGCCGTCGCGCGCGGCGACGTGACGGCCGACGAGGCCGCGGCCGTGCGCGGGCACCTCGAGGTGCGCGGCCTCATCGGGTGCGGGCGCGACATCGCGCTGGTCGACGGCGAGCCGCTGCGCTCGCACATGCCGGGCGCCGAGACCGCGGCGCAGCTCGCGGGCAGCGATGGGGATCTGTGCGACGTGCTCCGCATCATGGGCGTGCAGATCCCGCTCGCCTTCGCCTACCGGACGACCGCGCCCGACGTGGACGCGAGCCGCCTCGAGGCGCTGACCGTCGACATCGCCTTCGCGCGCGCCGACGGCCGGCCGACGGGCGACGGCGAGCTGCAGTACCAGCTTCTCGTGCGGCGCGACGAGCCGGTCGGCCTCGAGGTCCTGACCATCCCGTTCGGCGGGCAGGAGTTCCAGCTCCCGATCCGCGCGGCCGCGAGCGACCTCGCCGTCGAGGGCGAGCCCACGGCGGTGCGCATCACCCCGGCCGAGCTCGCGCTCGAGCCCGGCCGCACCTACTACCTGAACCTGCTCGCGCTGAACTGCCCGCTCACCACGCACAGCGTGACGGTGCGCTGGATCGTCACGCCCGAGGTCGCCGCCGAGCCGGGCCCCGAGGCCAGCGCGGAGTCCGGACCCGAAGGCGACACCGACGGCATCGAGGACGCCGGCGCGATCCAGGCCGAAGGTGGCGGCTGTGGCGCCGCGCCCAGCACCCCCGGAGCCGCGCTGGCCCTGCTCCTCGCGGGCGCCATGCGGGCGGCCCGGCGGCGACGGAGCGATATCGCCCCGCGGCTGTAACAGCGGGTCACTGGTAGCCGATTCGGGGATCACGCGGACGAGAGCGCACGGCGGGTGTGCCAGTCCGCGCGCACCGGGCGCGGCCACTACGCGCGCGCGGCGCGCCGGCGATCGTCTTTTGCGAGTCATTCCCGGGCGTTCGTGTGGCTGCTCCGCCGCTGGCAAAGGTCTTGCGAACGGACCACCCCTGCTGCGGCGCGCGAGCCGTGGCTTCCCAGGAAGGCGAGCATGACTGCAGCGGGAGCGGCGCACCGGATCGGAGTGGCCTGTGATGACGAAGGGCTGGCCCTCCTCGCGTCCGCACAGCTCGCGCTCGCGGGCTTCGCGCCGCAGCGTGGGGCCCTCCCGGCGCAGCGCGAAGCGCTCCGCGAGCGGGCGCTGGACGGGCTGGTCGTGCTCGGGCACGCCGAGTCCGAGGGGCCCGGGCTCATCGTCGTGTCGCTCGATCCCGATCGCGCGTCGCGTTCGCTGGTCGATCGGGCCACCTCGACCTGGCGGTCCGCGGCGCGCCCCGCGAGCTGGGAGAGCGGCCCGGTCGAGGTGCCGACGACGCGGATCATCGCGGGCCTCGGGCGGCTCCGGCCCTCGCTCAAGCTGCTGCTCGATACGCCCGCCGGCCGCGTCGGGGTGTGCTCGGTCCACGGGCGCATCATCTCGGCGGGCGTCGAGGGGCAGGACCTGCTCGCCGACTCGGCGGTCGTCGCGGACCCTGCGCTCAAGCTCGTGATCGAGCTCTGGCGCGAGTCGCAGGGGCCGCTCGATCCGCTGCAGCGCCTGCACTCCGAGCTCGGGCTCGTGTGCGACTACGCCGATCTCTTCGCGGCCTCGGCCGGCTTCACCGACCACCTCGAGCGTGTGCTCGCGCAAACGCTCCACGAGCCGACGACGGGCGTCTACGCCGAGGAGCACGCCGACTCCGACCACGGGGTCGACGCGCTGCGGCTCCTCTTCCGCTCGCTCGTGCGCGCCCCCGCGACGACCCGCCGCGCCCTCGTGCCCGACGGCGTCCTCGTCGCGCCGATCGGCATGCCGCCGTGGCTCCGGCGCGTGTTGCCGCCGACGCACTTCGGCCGCCTCTTCTTCGCGCTCGAGGACGGCGCGACGCTGGACGAGGCGCTCGTGCGCAGCCGCATCGGCCACATCGAGGCGGAGGCCGCGGTGGTGCTGGGCGTGCTCACGGGGGTCGTCGTGCCACCGCATGCCGCGCGTGGCGCCGAGCTCCTCCTCGCCCCGACCACGCCCGTGGTGGGGCGTCCGCCGTCGTCCACGACGGCGCCGGCGCCCCCGCCGCGCGCGCCGCGCTCCGAGCCGATGCCGCCGCCGGTCGTGGTCCCGTTGCCGCCGGCCGAGGCGCCCGCCGACGGTCCGCCGACGCCGCGGACCGCGGCCAACCGCGAGCTCGACGCGCGCGCATGCGGCGCGGCGGCGCGTTTCTTCGAGGTGCTGCGCAACGCGGCCGAGAGCGGGCGGCGCGCCGGGCGCCGGCCACGCCTCACGGGCACGCGCTTCGAGCCGGTCGGCGAGCAGCTCGACGACGTGCTCCTCTACTTCCGGGTCGGTGCGGGCGGCACGGGCGAGGTGTTCCTCGGGGTGCAGGGCGGGCAGGCGGGCTTCCAGAAGGTCGTCGCCGTCAAGCGCCTGGGCGACACGCACGCCGACGAGGAGCGCTTCCGCGATCGGTTCCTGGACGAGGCGCGGCTCGCGGCGCGGCTCGAGCACCCCAACCTGGTGCCGATCTTCCGGCTGCTCGAGGAGCAGCGGCGCCACCACATGATCATGGAGTTCGTGCACGGCGTGTCCGTCTCGCAGCTCTCGGCGAGCCTGCGCCTGACGGGCGAGCTCGCGCCCGAGTCGGTGGTGCGCTGGATCGGCGCCGAGGTCGCGCGCGGCCTCCACTACATGCACCAGCGCAGGAACGACGAAGGCGACCTGCTCGGGCTCGTGCACCGCGACGTCGCGCCGCCCAACATCCTGCTGGGCTTCGACGGCTCGGTGAAGCTCATCGACTTCTCGATCGCGCAGGCCCACGGCGACCCGCTGGCCGCCCCCGGCGGGCACGGCGCCGGGCGGCTCGGCTACTGTCCGCCGCAGATGCTGGTGGGCAAGGACGCGGGTGACGCGGGCGACCTCTTCGGCCTCGCGGTGACGCTCTACGAGCTGCTCGTCGGCGAGCACTGCTTCGTGCGCGACGCGCCCGCGGCCACGGTCGACGCGCTCGTGAAGGGCGACTACGTGCCCATCCTCGAGCGCCGCCCCGACGTCTCGCCGCGCCTCGCCCACACGATCGAGCTCGGCCTGACGCTGCGCGCGGCCGAGCGCTATCGGGACGTCGCGAGCTTCCGCCAGGCGCTGCTCGCGGACGCGAGCGAGCCCGATCCGATCGGCCGCATGGAGCGCCTGCTCGAGCTGCG
>JADLAB010000657.1 GCA_020848455.1 Polyangiaceae bacterium | reverse complement strand
GTCGGCGGCAGCTGGAAGGAGATCGGCGGGCTCACCTCGTCCGAGAGCGTGCTCGGCGCCAAGAGCCTCGTCGTCGCGGGCGCCATGAGCATCAAGGCCGCCGACTACTCGCTCGCGGCGAGCGTGCTGAAGGAGACCTACGCCTCGCGCAAGGTCACGGCCGGCGGCAAGCGCGTCGAGGCCTACGGCGGCGCCGCCAAGTACAAGGTCGGCGGCGCCTTCTCGGTCAAGGGCGCCAAGGTGCACGTCAAGGCCAAGAGCAAGATCGTGCTCGACGGTGCCGGCGCCAAGATCACCATCACGTCCGGCAAGGTGGTCGTCGACGCCGCCTTCGACGTGAGCGCCGTGAGCGTCGTCACCGGCAACTACGCCGCCAAGTGAGGCTGCGGCGCGCAACAGGGGAGAGCCCATGACCCGAGCAGACAAGCAGAAGAAGACGAGCGAGCCCGCCCTGCGCCGACGGCGCGTGCCGGACCGCGCCCCGTCACCTGCGCCGGGGCTCGCGGTCGTGACCCTCGAGCTCCGGTCGGCGGCAAGCCTGCGGGTGCGGACGCTCGCGGGCGCCGTCCTGCCGGCGCGCCTGGCGCCGGGCTTCGAGCCCGAGCTCGCCGACGAGTGCCTGCGCGATTACCGCCACGTGCTCGCCGAGATCGGCGCGGACGGCGAGGCCGTGCTCCTCGGGGCGCTGCAGACCCAGCGCACGACGAGCCGCGACGCCCACGACGCCGTCGAGCTCCGCGGCCGGCGCGTCGAGCTCCGCGCCGAGGACGAGATCCGCCTGTGCGTGGGCAAGAGCGTGCTCCGCATGGACAAGAGCGGCGCCGTGCGCGTCACGGGTCAGAAGATGACCCTCGACGTCGCCGCCGTGGTGCGCTTCCTGTCGGCGCTCGTCGAGCTGCCCTGACGGCGCCCCACCAGGCCCGAGACACCGAGAGCGAGGTCCCCCGATGCCCACGACCAAAGGCGGCAAGGCCGTCGCGACGACCGGCACGAGCCATCAGGCGGTGTGCCCGCCGGCCACGAGCCTCAACCCGCCGACGCCCCCGGCAGGCCCCGTGCCCGTGCCCTATCCGTACACGGCGCGAAGCGCCACGGCGTCGAAGACCTCGAGCAAGCTCAAGGTCGGCGGCTCGCCCGTGCTCGTCGAGGGCAGCGTGCTCGACGTCGATCCCCCCGCGAACCAGCCCTCGCAGCCGACCGGCGGCGACGTCGTCACCCACGCGGTCAAGCGCGTCGGGACCGTGGGCTAGGCCGGCCGGCAGGACGCGCGCATGACGACCGAAGCGGGCGGCAAGGAAGTCCAGGCGACCGGCGCCACGGTCAAGCTGAACCAGATGTCGGGCGGCCCGGGCCCCTCGCAGCAGCAGGGCCCGCTGCTCGCAGGCGCCGGTGCGGACGCCGCGGGCGGACAGAGCGGCGGCGACGCGGAGGACGACGAGGCGAAGAAGCGCGCGGCGCCCGCGAGCGGCGCCAAGAAGCCGGGGAAATCGAGCGGGCCGAGCCCCGACGAATGCACCGCGCCCGGACACCCGGTCGATGCCGTCACCGGTTGCGTCATCGACGACGCGGTGGAGCTCCTGCTCCCGGGCGCGTTCCCGCTCGAGTGGGCGCGCTGGTACTCGACGGCGCGCCGCGGCGAGAAGGGCGCGCTCGGTCGCGGCGGCTGGAAGCACAGCTACGAGCAGTGGCTTGAGCTCGAAGAGCACTGCATCACGTACCGCAACGCAGATGGGCGCGATGTCTGGCTCGAGCCCGTCGCGGTGGGCGGCACCACCTTCCATCGGCGCGAACGCCTGACCCTCACCAGGAACCGCGATGGCTTCGAGCTCTATGCCCATGACGAGCGGCTGACCTACGAGCTCCGGCCCCTCGTGCCGCGTGGACGTGCGTGGCTCGTCGCCGTCCGTGACTCGTACGGTCACCGCGCCGCGCTCGACTACGACGGCGAGCGCCTGGTGCGCGTCACCGACAGCGTGGGCCGCGAGCTGCGGCTCACACACACGCCAGAAGGCTTCATTCGGCGGGTCGAGGTGTGGGCGGCGCCACCGGTGCCGCCGTCGGAGCCGGGCGTGACCCCCGAGGCGCCCCAGGCGCCGCGGCTGTGCCAGTGGCTCGACTACGCGTACCACGCGACCGAGGAGCTCGCGACGGCGACCGACGCGCTCGGGCATGCCGACCGGTTCGCCTACGACGCCTGGCACCGCATGGTGCAGACGACGCTGAAGAACGGCACGAGCTTCCACTACCGCTACGACGACGAGAGCGGCCGCTGCGTCAAGACCTGGGGTGACGGCGACCTCCACGAGGTCGACCTCGCGTTCGATCTGCCGAACAAGACGACCACGATCACGGCCACGAACGAGGCGCGCGTCTTCCTCTGGGACGACCACGGCCTCGTGGTCGAAGAGCGCACACTCGACGGTGCGGTCAAGCGTCGCATCGAACGCGACGCCGATCTCTACGTGGTCTCCGAGTCGAACGCCGCCGGCGAGACCACGCACTCGGCGTACGACGCCGCAGGCCACCTCACGAAGGAGGTCGACGCGGCCGGCAACGAGACAGCGTGGGAGTGGTCGGGCGACGTGGTCGCGCGACGCATGGGACCGGATGGCCTCGTGACGTCGTTCGTTCACGACGGACACGGTGCGCCGGTCGCCGTCCAGTACCCGACGGGCGCCGTCTACCAGCTGTCACGCGACGGCGACGGGCGCGTGCTCGAGCTCGTGGGCCCGGCGGGTCCGCTGACGAGCTACCGCCACGACAGCCACCACAACCTCGCCGTCGAGCACGACGCCTACGGCGGCGCGACGCGCTACGTGCACGACCCTCTCGGGCGGCCCGTCGCCCGCACGGACGCGCTCGGCCGCCGCACGGTCGTCGCCTACGACGCGCTCGGCCAGCCGCTGCGCGTGCAGCGCCCCGACGCTTCTTCGACCTCCTGGCAGTACGAGCCGCTCGGAAACCCGAGCGCGGCGGTGGACGCCCTCGGACAGGTGACGCGACTCGAGTGGGGCGGGACGGGCAAGCTGCGACGGCTCGAGCAGCCGAACGCCCAGGCCTATGCCTTCGCGTACGACTCGGACGAGCGGCTCGTCGAGGTCCGGAACCCGCGGGGTGAGTGCTACCGCTTCGAGTACGACGCCGCAGGGCGCGTGGTGCGCGAGGAGACCTTCGACGGGCGCGTGCTCGAGTACGCCTACGACAAGGCCGAGCGACTGCGCCGGATCGCGTATCCGGACGGTACCTTCCGCGAGCTCGCGTACGACCCCCTCGGCAACCTGCGCGAGGACCGGAGCCCGCACGGCAGCTTCATCCTCGAGCGCGACGCGCTCGGGCGCCTGGTCGCGGCGACGGTCGACGAGCCGGGCGGCCCCATCGTGGTCGAGTTCGAGCGCGACCGCTTCGGGCGCGTCGTCACCGACACTCAGGGCGGCCGCGCCATCCGTCACGAGTACGACGCCGAGCACCGCCGCACGGTGCGCCGGCTCCCCGAAGGCGAGACCACCCGCTACGCCTACGACCTCTTCGGAGCGCTCGCCGCGGTCGAGCACGGGGGCGAGCGTCTCGACATCGTGCGTGATGCGCTCGGCCGCGAGGCGACGCGGTCCGCGCGCCGCAGCGGCGTCGCGCTCGAGAGCCGCTACGACGCGCTCGATCGCCTGCTCGAGCAGCGGGTGACGGCGCGGCCGGCGGAGGGCGAGGCCCTGCGCCGGACCCTGGTCGACCGGACCTACGGCTACGACGCGGCCGGCCGCGTGACGAGCATCCGCGACGCGCGCTGGGGCACCACGGTCTACCGCCACGACAGCGTCGGCCAGCTCATCGAGGCGGAGCGCGGCAAGCACCACGAGATCTTCGACTACGACCCCGCCGGATCGCTGGTGCGCGCGCTCGAGCGCGCGGAGAGCGGCGGGCCGCCCTCCGCGGGCAGCCAGCCGTGGCAGCTCGAGCGGGGCAACGTCCTCTGCGCCGCCGACCGCGCCCGCTACGACAACGATGCGCGCGGCCGCCGGGCTAAGAAGGTCGAGCACGCCCCGGACGGCTCCGCGCTCGTCACCGAGTACCTGTGGGACTGCCGCGACCGCCTGCGCGAGGTGCGGCTCCCCGACGGCAGCATCGCGCGCTATCGCTACGACGCCTTCGCGCGGCGGGTCTCGAAGGAGCTCGTCCCGAAGGAGCGCACCAACCTCGCGCGCGCGCTCACGGGCGAGCCCGAGACGCTGCCCGCGGCCGAGCGCACGGCGTTCCTCTGGGACGGCGACGTGCTCTGCGAGGAGCGCCCGGCGGGCGCGGCGCCCCGCCGCGTGTTCGTACACGAGCCGAGCACCTTCCTGCCCATGCTCCAGGAGGAGCAAGGGCGCGTCTTCACCTACGTGCTCGACCACCTCGGCACGCCGCGCGAGCTCGTCGACGAGCACGGGCGCGTCGCGTGGAGCGCCGCCTACTCCGCGTGGGGTCGCGTGGTCGCCGTCGCGCGCGATCCGGGAGTGAGGGCGGTCGACACGCCGTTTCGGCTGCTCGGCCAGTACGAAGACGCCGAAACGGGCCTGCGGTACACGCGCTATCGCTACTTCGAGGCGGAGACGGGGCGGTGGTTGAGCCCGGATCCGCTCGGGATCTACGGCAGCGCCAACCTGCTCGCCTTCGATGGCAGCCCCATCGACGACGTCGATCCGTTCGGACTCGTGTGTCGCAACAAGCGGCCGCCGAATGCACCGCGCCTCGACAACCCCAGAGTGAAGAAGGTGGTGTGGCACAAGGATGGCAGCGTCACCTACCACTTCCACGGCGGATTCCGCGTGAAGTACAACGCGCGTGGATTCCCCGACTTTGGGCCTCACGCGATGCGGCGTGGGGGAGAGCCGGTAGAACTCCGCATCAAGTACACCGGGGATCGAGATTCGGACTTCACCGCGGCCAATCGCAAAATGGGTTGGAAGGACACGCCCGATGGCTACACCTGGCATCACACGGAAGACGTACGCGTGGGCAGCGGCGGAACGTCGGGGTCCATGATACTTGTGAAGACGGACGTCCACCAGGCGGCTACACATCGGGGCGGTGTCTCCGTTCACAAAGAGCGCGGGGGATCTGGCTATGAAGACTAGGTCGAGTGGTACGCCCAGCGAGCACACCGGGGCGTTCCAGGGTGTCGAGGTCCTCTCGAAGAGTCCGCCCGCGGGCGCTCGAAGAGTCGATGCATTGAAGGCGCGCTTCGGGTGGCTTCCGCCCGAGTATCGGGAGTTCCTGCTCGAGTTCAACGGTGGGAAGCCCGCCGCGCCCCGATTCCGCGTGGGCAACGGGTGGAGTCGCATCCACTACTTCTATGGTCTGGGCACCGGATTCGCGTACTCGGACATCGAGGAAGGGCTCGTGACGTTCGCGGGTCGCATTCCCGAACGCATGATTCCCGTGGCCGCTGACCCCGGGGGCAACCAGTTGCTTCTCTCGCTCGCCGGAGAGGACCGGGGCATCGTCTATTTCTGGGATCACGAGGAGGAGTACCGGAACGACGACGAGCCCGAACGCATGCTGAACGTGCGGCGTGTGGCCGGCTCGTTCGCCGACCTGGTCCGCGGGCTCACGCCCGCGCCCGACGCGATGGCCGCGCCGGCGGACGCCCCGGCCGTCCAGCGGCGCGAGCCCACGAGCAAGCGAGGTCCAGCGGCGGGCCGCAAGCGGTCGGCGCGCGAAGCCGCGCCGTCCGCGCGGGAGCCGTCGCGGGCGCGAGGCGGCTCCCGCGGGCAGGCCAAGCTGGCCGGCGCGCAACGGCAGCCAAAGCGCGGTGGCGCGAAGTAGCGTCCGTGATGCACTCGTGGTGCTTCGCCTCGTTCGTGCGCGATCCGGGAGTGAGGGCGGTCGACACGCCGTTTCGGCTGCTCGGCCACTACGAGGACGCCGAAACGGGCCTGCGGTACACGAGCTATCGCTACTTCGAGGCGGAGACGGGGCGGGACAGGCGCGCGCAGAGCTACTCGACGATCCCAAGCTGCTCCGCGGGCTGCTCTCTCGGAGCCAGCGCGAGATCCTTCGTATCCGCTGCACGGACCGCGTCTGCCGCCGGTCGCCTGAAGGCAGCACACTGGGTGCGTGACTGCGAGGACCCAGCCCGAGACTTCAGGCCACGCCGTTCGGCAGAGCCTGCTCTTCCGGCGCG
>JADLAB010000656.1 GCA_020848455.1 Polyangiaceae bacterium | reverse complement strand
GCCGCGAGGGCCTCACCTCCGTCGGCGTCGTGCCGACGGGCGGGCTCGTGTCGGGGCAGAGCGCGTGGGCCGACCTCGACGGCAACGAGGCCGCCCGCGCGCTCGCCGTGCCGAGCCTCGCCCTGCACGTGCTCATCGACGACGCGACGCACGAGACCGTCCGCGAGAGCCACGCGAGCTCGCTGCTGCGCCTGCGCGAGCTCCTCGACGACGCGCGGCTCTACCGGCAGAAGCGCCAGGGCTACGAGGACAACCGGCTGCGCACGCTCGGCACGAGCCGGCTGGACCTCGAGACGCTCGTGCGCGCGCTCGAGGGCACGCTGCCCGTCGTGTTCCACGTCGACCGCGCGAGCGACATCCTCGCCGTGCTCGCGCTCGCGGCCGAGTACCGCCTCGTCCCCGTCGTCGCCTCGGCGGCCGAGGGCTGGAAGGTCGCGCCCGCGCTCGCCGCGGCCAAGGTGCCCGTCATCGTCTACCCGCTCGATCACGGGCCGCGTAGCTTCGCCGCGCGCGGCGCCCGCGAGGACAACGCGGCGCTGCTCACCGCCGCGGGCGTCGCGGTGTCGCTCTCGACGGGCGAGAGCCACAACGCGCGCAAGCTCCGCCAGGAGGCGGGCAACGCGGTCCGCGCCGGGCTCTCGCGCCGCGCCGCCCTGGCGGCCGTGACGAGCCAACCGGCCCGCGCCTTCGGCCTCGGGGAGCGCTACGGCTCGCTCGCGCCCGGCCACGTGGGCAACGCCGTCGTCTGGTCGGCCGACCCCTTCGAGCTCTCGACGCAGGCGCTCGCGGTCGTCGTGCGGGGCAAGCTCACGAGCCTGCGCACGCGCCAGACCGCGCTCTTCCTTCGCTACCGGCCGTGACCCCTGTGGTGGCTCGGGCTCCGCAGACGAGCAGGGCCGCCACTCGAGTCAGGTACCAGCGGCAGAGCCGGCATCCCTGTAGCCGCGACATCCCCTAGCGCGCTTCGTCTTCGACCGCCAACGACGAAAGCCCCCGACATGGACCACCCCCTCTCCCCCGCGGGAGAGGGGGCCGGGGGGGTGAGGGTGATACTCAGGTCCGGATGCCGCCTGCTGCCTCGGCAAGGGTTGCCGATTCGTGCTCACGGCCTCAGAGCTTCTTCGCCTTGAGGAGGTCGGCGAAGGTGCCGAGCGAGCTCGGCACGATCTGCCGGCCGCGCGCAGCCTCGAACTCGGCGCGCTCCTCGGCGTCGAGGGCGCCCTTGATCGAGAGCCGCAGCTTGCCGTCGCCGGTCTCGAGCACCTTGGCGGCGACGACCGTGCCCACCGGGAACGCCTTGCGTAGATCGGTGCCGCGCGGCACGCCGAGCTCGGCGTTCGGCACGAGCCCGCGGCCCGCGCGCCCCTTCGTGCCCTCGACCTGCAGGAACAGGCCGTAGGTCTCGTGGCGCTCGACCGCGCCGCGCACGACCGCGCCGACGACGGGGACCTGGCTCGTCACGGTGGTGCCCACCGCCGCGCCGTCGGGCGCCGGCACGAGCGAGATCTTCTTCGTGTCGCGGTCGATCTTCTTCACGACGACCGTGAGCTCGTCGCCCTCGTCCGCCTTGACCTTGCTGCCGAGCTCCGACACGTGGAGCAAGCCCTCGACGCCCGCCGCGATGCGCACGAAGCGCCCGAACTCGGTCACGCGCACGACCTTGCCGAGCACGACGCGGCCCTCGGCGAGATCGAGCTCGGCCCACGGGTCGGCCATGAGCGCCTTCAGCGACAGCGTGATCTTGCGGGTCGGCGCGCCGCGGCGCGTCGGCTCGATCTCCTTCACCTCGCGCACGAGCACCTCGACGGCGTCGCCGGGCTTCAGCGCCTCGGCCACGGCGACCGAGCGGTCGAAGCCGATCTCGGAGCGCGGCAAGAGGCCCTCGATGCCGCCGAGATCGACGAAGGCGCCGAAGTCGCGCACGGCCGTCACCTTGCCCTTCATGACGGCGCCCGGCACGATGGCGCTCATCACGCGCTCGGCCGACTCGCTCGCCTCGCGCTGCAGGAGCGCGCGGCGCGACACGACCACGTTCTTGCCGCCGTCGCGCACCTCGCTCACGAGGAAGCGCAGCGTCTGACCGATGAGCACCGACGGGTCCTCCATGAAGTGATCGTCGGCCTGCGAGATGGGACAGAAGGCGCGGGTGCCGGAGAAGTCGACCTCGAGCCCGCCCTTGTTCACCCCCGTCACCTTGCCTTCGAGCGCGAGGCCCGCCGCCTTGGCCTGCTCGAGCGCGGCCACGCTGCCGCCCTTGCCGAGCGAGCGGCCGAGGCGCACGACGCCCTCCTCGTCGTCGACCTCGACGACGTGGGCGCTCACGCGGTCGCCCTCGGCCACCGTGAGGGTGCCGTCGGGCCCGCGCAGCTCGTTCGCGTCGAGGAAGGCCTGCTGCTTGCCGTCGAGCTCGACGAACACGGTGTCGCGCCCGACCTTGACCACCACGGCCTCGAGCCGGTCTCCGACGCGCAGCGTGCGGCGCTTCGGCACGGCGCGCGCGCTCTCTTGTTCGAACATCGCGGCGAAGGAGTCGGTCTTGGTCTCGGAGCTCATGGCGGCGCGCGGTTCTAGCACAGCGCTACGGGCGAGACTGCCCGAAGAGGATCTTGCGCGCCTCCTCGGTGAGCGGGCCGCGGGCGCCGATCGCCTTGCCGCGCTCGTAGGCGCGCTCGGTCGCGGGCCGCGCACGGATGGCGGCGAACCAGCGCGCGAGGTTCGGAAAGTCCTCGAGCTTCTGACCCTGCCGCTCGTGGGGCACGATCCACGGGTAGCAGGCCATGTCGGCGATCGAGTACTCGCCGGCGACGTAGTCGCGGTCCGCGAGGCGCTTGTCGAGCACGCCGTAGAGCCGGCTCGTCTCGCGCACGTAGCGGTCGATGGCGTAGGGGATCTTCTCGGGCGCGTAGAGCGCGAAGTGGTGGTTCTGGCCGGCCATCGGACCGAGCCCGGCCATCTGCCAGAACAGCCACTGCAGCACCTCGTGCCGGCCGCGGAGCTCGCTCGGCAGAAAGGCCCCGGTCTTCTCGGCGAGGTAGACGAGGATGGCGCCCGACTCGAACACCGACAGCGCCCCGGCCCCGTCGGCCGGCGCGTGATCGACGATGGCCGGCATCCGGTTGTTCGGTGCGATGGCGAGGAACTCGGGCGCGAACTGCTCGCCCTTGCCGATGTCGACGGGCACGATGCGGTGCGGGAGGCCCGTCTCCTCGAGGAACATCAGGACCTTGTAGCCATTCGGCGTCGGCCAGAAGTGGAGGTCGATCATGCCCCGTTCTTGGCTGCGCGGATGGCCCCGGTCAAGGAGCGATCGGCCGCCGGCCCTTGACGAGACACGTCCCGGGGCGAATCATCGCGGGCTCTCGAGAGCAACCATGGCTGGCGACGGCAACGCCAGCCCCACCGAGGTCGCGCGAGCGATCGACCCGGAGTGATCATGCGACGTGGACTCCTGCTGTGGACGACCTTCGTGGTGGCTTGCTCGGGCTCGTCGGCGTCGACGAGCTCGTCGTCCTCGGCCTCGGCCGCGACCGCGAGCAAGCCGGAGGCACCCCCGGAGCCCGCGGTCGACGTGCCGGCGGCGATCGCGGCCTGCAAGAAGGGCAAGGAGGCCGCCTGCAAGACCGGCTGCGACGCGCAGGATCTGCCGTCGTGCCTGATGCAGGGCCAGCTCGCGCTCGCCAGCAAGGACCGCGAGGAGAAGGCGACGTGCCGGGTCCCGCTCACCAAGGCGTGCGACGGCAACCTCGGGCGGGCCTGCTCCGACCTCGCGTCGCGCTGCTCGGGCATCCTCGAGCTCGCGGGCGGCAAGGCGCTGCCGGCGAGCGAGGAGCTCAAGCTCAACCAGAAGGCCTGCGAGCTCGGCGACGGGCAAGGGTGCCTGCAGGTGGCCAAGCGCCTGGAGCAGGGCACCGGCGCCCCGAAGGATCCGGCCAAGTCCGCCGAGCTCTACAAGAAGGCGCTCGAGATCTTGCCGAAGGAGTGCGACGCCGGCGACGCGCGCAGCTGCCTCTTGCTCGCGTCCGAGCTCGATCCGGAGATCAAGTCGAAGCACCCGAAGGACCCGAAGCGGGCGGGCGAGCTCTACAAGAAGGCCTGCGACGGCGGCGAGGCGATGGGCTGCGCGGGCATGAAGCGGCTCGTCAAGTAGCGCGCCGCCGCGCGGCGACGGAGCGTGGCGTGGCGACGGAGGCGGCGCGAGAGACGCACGGAGCGATGGCGGCGCTCGTGCGGCGCGAGCTGCCGAGGCTCGTGGCCGGCCTGACGCGCCTGCTCCGCGACGTGGGCCGCGCCGAGGAGCTCGCCCAGGACGCGCTCGTCGCAGCGCTCGAGCGGTGGCCCGCGGACGGCGTGCCCGACAACCCGGGCGCCTGGCTCATGACGACGGCCAAGCACCGCGCGCTCGACGAGCTGCGGCGGCGGCGCCTGCGCGAGCAGAAGCACGCGGTGCTCGGCTGGAGCGGCGCGGCCCCGGCGACGCCGGACCTCGAGGCCGAGATCGACGACGACGTCGGCGACGATCTGGCGCGCCTGCTCTTCGTTGCCTGCCACCCGGTCCTCTCGGCCGAGGCGCGCGTGGCGCTCACGCTACGCCTGCTCTGCGGCCTCGGCACGGACGAGATCGCGCGCGCCTTCCTGGTCCCCGAGCCGACGGTCGCGCAGCGCATCGTGCGGGCCAAGCGCACGCTCGCCGAGGCGCACGTTCCCTTCGAGGTCCCGCGCGGCGCGGAGCGGGCGGCGCGCCTCGCGTCCGTCCTCGAGGTCGTGTACCTCGTGTTCAACGAGGGCTACGCCGCGACGACGGGCGACGACTGGATGCGCCCGGCCCTGTGCGAGGAGGCGCTGCGCCTCGGCCGCGTCCTCACCGACCTCGTCCCGGACGAGCCCGAGGCGCACGCGCTCGTGGCGCTCATGGAGCTGCAGGCCTCGCGCACCGCCGCGCGCACCGGCCCGCGCGGCGAGCCCATCCTGCTGCTCGAGCAGGATCGGTCCCGCTGGGACCGCGCGGCCATCGCCCGGGGCATCGCGGCGCTCGGACGCGTGCACGCGCTCGGCGGGCGACGCGGGCCGTACGCCCTGCAGGCGGCGATCGCCGGCTGCCACGCCGTCGCGCCGTCCGCCGCCGAGACGCCCTTCGCAGGCATCGCGGCGCTCTACGGCGAGCTCGCCCTCGTCGTCCCATCCCCCGTCGTCGAGCTCAACCGCGCCGTCGCCCTCGGCATGGCCTTCGGCCCGGCGGCCGGCCTCGCGCTCGTCGACGCGCTCGCCGACGAGCCCCGCCTCGCCGCCTACCACTGGCTGCCGAGCGTGCGCGGCGATCTGCTCGCCAAGCTCGGTCGCTGGGACGAGGCCCGCCGGGAGCTCACCCGCGCCGCGTCGCTCACGCGCAACGCCCGCGAGCGAGAGCTCTTGCTCGACCGGGCGGCGGCCTGCGAGCGGGCCGGGCTGGTGGAGCCGGCCGACGAGGCCGGGCGCTCCTCGCGCGAGGAGCCGAAGGGCGGGTGAGGCCCGCACGATTTTTTTTCGAGCGCGTGTCGATCTGCGCCGCGCTCGTTCGTCGCCTGGATGGATCGGGGCTCGCGGAGCCCGAAAAAGGGAGAACCACATGCGCTTCATGTCCGTCTACAAGCCCGAGAAGAAGGCCCCCCCGACCGGCCCCGCGCCGGACCACATGGCCGAGATGGGGAAGTTCATGGCCGAGATGATCGAGTCCGGGACGCTGCTCTCGACGGGCGCCCTCTCCGGCAACCGCGCGGCGGTGCGCTACGAGGACGGCCAGCACACGGTCATCGACGGTCCGTTCGCCGAGTCGAAGGAGCTCGTCGCCGGCTTCGCGCTGCTCCGGTACGCCTCGAAGGCCGAGGCCGTCGAGGGCGTGAAGCGTTTCCTCGCGGTCGCCGGCGACGGCGAGGCCGAGGTGCGGGAGCTCTTCGACACCGAGGACTTCCCGGTCGATCCCGCCGAGCAGCCCGGCGGCTGGCGCGAGAACGAAGAGAAGTTCCGCGCCGCGGCCGGCGCGCGCAAATCGCCGATGCTGCCCCCCGCGCCACCGGGCAAGCAGCGCTTCATGGCGCTCATCAAGGCCGACAAGAACACCGAGTCGAACGCCATGCCGAGCGAGGCGGTGCTCACCGAGATGGGCGCGCTCATGGAGGAGTACACCCGGGCCGGCAAGATCCTCGGCGGCGAGGGGCTCAAGCCGAGCGCCCGGGGCGCGCGCGTCCGCCTCTCCGAGGGCAAGTTCACCGTCACCGACGGCCCCTTCGCCGAGTCGAAGGAGCTCATCGCCGGCTTCTCCACCCTCGAGGTCGGCTCGAAAGAGGAAGCCGTCGAGTTCGCCAAGCGCATGATCGAGATCCACGTCCGCCACTCGGACGTCCGCCGCGGCGAGGTCGAGGTGCTGCAGGTGATGTAGGAGCACGCCCGCGGCGAGGTGGCGGCCGCCGGCGCCCGCCACCCCGTCGCCACGCCGCGGACGCGCGCTTCGCCCGGAGAGACGTGCCTTGCCGGGCGGCACGACGCGTGCAAGGCGGCCGCGACCTGCTGCCCCTCCGTACCTGCCTCGACCTGCTCGGCGAGCTGCTCGACACCGACACCGACGAGGAGGCCCTCCTGTCGGCCCTCTTCACCTGCGAGCGCGCCATGAAGGACTTCTCCTTCGGCCTCGGCACGCTCGGCGAGGTCGAGGCGCGGGTGCACGGGCTCCGCGGCCAGGTGCCCCGCGCGCTCTACGACGAGCTCGAGGGGGAGCTCGCCTGGCTCTACCGGCAGGCGCGCGGCACGGCGCTCGAGGCGCGCCTCACGGCCGCGCTCTCCGAGCTCTCCCGGCACGGCCCCGAGGGCAACCTCGACGCCGAGGCCGTCCGCGAGCGGCACTCGAACTGACGCTGCCGCCCAGCATCGCCGCGGCGCATGAGGGTTCCGCGCCGCGCCCGAAGGCGGCAAGATGCGCGCCGTGATCCTCGTCCAGCTGAAGCCCCTCCTGCAGCACCTCGGGATCCACGCCGCCCGCACGCTCGAGGCCGCGGCGTCG
>JADLAB010000655.1 GCA_020848455.1 Polyangiaceae bacterium | reverse complement strand
GCGCGCGCTATGATGCCCCGACGCGCGCGCCTCGGGGCGCCGCCCCAAAAAGCGCATGCACCCCCACGCCACGTCTCGAGTCGCCACCCTCTCCCTCACGCTCTCCCTCTTGACGAGCCTCGCCTGCACCGCCTGTGGCGACTCGCAGGGCAAGGCCACGCCCGACACCGGCACCCGGGGCGCGAGCTCGCGCTCGAGCACCACGGCGTCGGCGAGCGCGTCCACGAGCGCGTCCACGAGCGCGTCCACGAGCGCGTCGGCGACGGAGTCCGCGAGCGCGTCGGCGACGGAGTCCGCGAGCGCGGCCCCGAGCGGCGGGCCCGCGAGCTCGGCGTCGGGCTCGGCCTCGGCGGCGGCGAGCGCGAGCGCCACGACGAGCGCCCTCGCGTCCGCGTCCGCGGCGCCGACGTCGAGCGTCGAGGCGCCTCCGGTCCTCGGCGCCGAGAAGGCGGGCGGCGAGTACGGCGCGTGGCTGCAGGCGGCCGGGAGCTACAAGGCGGGCGAGACCGGCGCCGTGACGGTCGTGCTCGTCGCCAAGGGTGACTACCACTGCAACGAGAAGTACCCCTACAAGCTGAAGCTCGATCCGCCCGCGGCGGGCCTGAGCTACCCCGACCCGATCGCGCGCGGCATGTCCATCGGCGCGAAGCGCTCCACGATGAGCGTCGCCTTCACGCCCGCGCAGCCCGGCACCTACACGATCTCGGGCACCTTCTACTTCTCGGTGTGCACCGACGCGAGCTGCAAGATCGACCAGGTGCCGCTCGCCGTCGCGGTGAAGGTCCAATAGGAGCTCGTCGGGCAACTCGCCCCGAAGAGCGGCTCGAAGCGGCCGAAACTCGGGGTAGACCGAAGATCTGGGGCCAGTTACGGCCGGTTCGGGCGCGTCGCGGGGCGCGAGGGTGGCGCGCAGCGGGCGCACGGACCGAGCGGGCGCAGCGGGCGCACGGGGCGCAGCGGGCGCAGCGGGACGGACGGGTCACGCCGGGCAGGCGGGGAAGCCGGGCACGCAGTGGGCGCGGTCGGCGTCGGGCAGGCAGTACTCGCTCGCATCGCAGTCGGCGCCCGAGCGGCAGCCGTCGCTCGGGTACACGCAGTAGAGGCCGACCGAGCCGTTGCAGCAGGCGTCCCGCACGGGCGCGCAGACGCCCCCCGCCTCGGCCGTGCAGTCGCTCGACACCTTGCATTGCGCGTAGAAGCAGCTCCTCACCTGGTAGCTCATCATGGGCGCCGGCAGACACACGCTGCCGGGGCAATCGGCGTCGCTCTGGCAGGCGTCGGTCGCGCACACGTTGTACTCGAGCGGCTGCGGTCCGCCGCAGTAGGGCGCGAGTGGCGCCGTGAGGCAGAGGCCGCTCGCGCACTCGCTCGTGTCGCAGCACTCGTCGAAGCCGCTGCCCGGGCAGCTCGTCGCCTCGACCACCGTGTCGGTGCACACCTTGAAGCCGCCGGGCGTGATGGCCACGCACGTCGTGCCCGGGCAGTCGGTGTTCGTGGCGCAGTCCCCCTCGCTCGCGCCACCGCCGCTCGCACCGCTGCCGCCGCTGCCGCCGCTGCCGCCCGCGCCGCTGCCGGTCGCACCCGTGCCGCCCGTGCCGCCGCTGCCGGGGCTCTCGGTGACCTCGCTCTTGCAGGCGACGAGCGCGAGACCGAGCGCGAACAGGCAACACACGGTGCGGAAGGATCGAGGCATGCCTGGAGGATACGCCTCGCGGCGCGTGCGTGCAGCGGGCTCGAGGCGGCCGTGTCCGGGGGCAGCGCGGCCGTCAGCTCGGTCGCGCGCTCTTCGCCATGACGAGGCCGACGCCGCTCGTCACCGCGGCCGCGATGAAGACGAGCGTGCGCAGCGTGTGAAACGAGCCCCCTCCGCGCACCTCGGCGATGACCATGACGAGGCCCACCACGGTGAGCAGCGCGTCGAGGAGCCAGGCGCCGCCCGACACGGCGCCGAGCGGTCCCATGCGCTTCTGGTTCGTGAGGCCGAGGACGCCGAACCCGACGGCCGCGACGAGGTAGGCGAGCGAGAGCCCGTAGACGCTCGCGTAGAACAGGGCCTCCGTGGGCGCGAGGCCCGCGAGCACGGGCAGCAGCATGGCGGCGGCGAGCACGAGACTTCCGGCGCCGGCCACCGCGCCCGTGCCGCCGAGCCCGAAGCATCCGATCGCCGCGGCCACGGTCCCCGCCAGGCCGATGACCGTGAACACGATCGCGACCGCCAGGCTCTGGCGCGTGATCGCGAGCGTCAGCAGCGCGTAGCCCGCGAGGATGAAGAACCCGACGGCGCCCACCATCGCCGACGGACCCGCGGCCCCCGGGGCCCCGCCCGCGTAGGGCGAGTACACGTACGGCTGCGGCGGCCCGTACGCTTGCGGCGCGCCGTAGCCCTGCGGCGGCGGCCCGTAGCCCTGCGGCTGCCCCTGCGGCGGCCCGTAGCCCTGCGGCTGCCCCTGCGGTGGTTGTCCGTAGCCCGGCTGCGGTCCGTAGCCCTGCGGAGCGCCTCCCTGCGGCGGATACGGTGGCTGACCTGGCGGAACCTGCACTTGGGCCTCCTGACGAGCGCCGGAGCGGGGCCGGAGCGCCTCCCCCTGGCAACCGCGCGCTCCGCCCGGGTGTAGCAGCGGTCGCGGCGAGGCGGAAGCGCGGCTCCGCGCATTGGTGTAGGGTGACGCGATGAACGACGACCCGTCACGCACGCGACCGAGCGACCGCCCCCGTGGAAGGTGAATCCTGCGTGATCTGCGGTGGCGACGGCCGCATCAGCAATTCGTTCGGTCGCACCACGCTTTGCCCGGGCTGCCACGGCGGCGGGCGGCGCGCCGCGGACACCGGCTTCCACGACGTGACCAAGACCAAG
>JADLAB010000654.1 GCA_020848455.1 Polyangiaceae bacterium | reverse complement strand
GAGGACCTGCCCGGCGTCGAGCGCAGCGTGGCCGGGGCGGGGCCGCGACTCGCGCTCACCTTCGACGCGTGCGATGCCCGTGGCTACGACGCCGAGCTCGTCGCGTGGCTGCGGAGCGAAGGCGTCCGGGCGACCCTGTTCGTGAGCGGGCGCTTCGCGCGCCGCCACCCCGACGTCGTCTCGCTCCTCGCCGAGGAGCCGCTCTTCGAGCTCGGCAACCACGGCTACGACCACCGGCCCTGCGCCGTGCGCGGCGAGCGCGCCTTCGGCATCCCGGGGAGTCGGAGCCTCGCCGAGGCCGCAGCCGAGATCGAGCGCGCGAGCGACCTCTTGCGCAGTCTCGGCGCCCGGCAGCCCCGCTTCTACCGTTCCGGGACCGCCCATTACGACGACGTGTGCCTCGGGCTCGCCCGCGGCCTCGGCTACCGCATCGCCGGGTTCCGGGTCGCGGGCGATCTCGGGGCCGGGCTGTCCCGTGCGGGCGTGCGCCAGGCGCTCGAGGGCGCACCCGACGGCGCGATCGTGCTGCTGCACATGAACCGACCCGAGGGCCAGACCTTCGAGGGGCTGCGCGACGCCCTGCCGGCCCTGCGCGCGCGCGGGGTCGAGCTCGTGCGGCTCGGGGACGGCGCGCCCCCCGCGCCCTGAGCGAGCGTTGGCACCTGCACCCGCTTTCGTTACGCTCGGCGTCGAGGCCGATGGGGATCTTCGAGCAAGCCGGCGAGCTCATGCGCCACGCCACGACGGTGCTCGACGACGTGCGGCTCGCGCTCGGCGAGGCGCGGGCGACCCTCGTCGCGCTGCGGCCGACCGTCGCGGCGCTGCCCGATCTGGTCGCCGACACCCGGACGCTCGTCGTCGAGGCGCGGACGCTGCTCGCCCGGCTCACGCCGCCGCTCCTCGAGGGGTTGCGCGACGCGCGCGCGCTGCTCGCGGACGAGCGCCAACGGCGCGAGGCCGGTGCGCGCTCCGACACCCCGGGCGCGCCGCCACCGTGACCGCGGCCGCGCGCCCGCGCGCGGCTGCGAGCCTGCCCGATCTCGCGGACGGGCTCTGCCCGACCGAGCGAGCGCTCGTCGGCGCGCTCCAGCTGGCGCGCTGGCACAAGGCGTCGCTCGTGCTCGAGCGCGCGCTCGGTCGGCCGCGCGGCGCGCGGCTGCCGCCCCTCGATCCGGCGCTCGGCACGTCCGGGCGCCGGTGGCGCGCGCTCGCCGACCCGGTGGTGCGGGCGTACGCGCGGCTCGTCGACCTCGCCGCGCCCCACCGCATCCGCCAGCCGCTCGCACAGGCGCGCGGCAACTTCGGCTCGCCGGCCGGCGACCCGCCGGCGGATCCCGTGTACTGCCAGGCCCGGCTCACGGCCTGGGGCGCGGCAGTGCGCGCGGGCGCGGCGCCGGGCCTGCTCGTCAACGGCGCCCGCGACGATCGGGGCACGCTCTGCTTCGCGCCGCACAACCTCGGCGAGCTCGTCCCGATCCTCTGCGCCTGCGTCGAAGGCCACCCGGCCGAGGACGCGCTCGCGGAGCGCCCGCTCGTGCCCGATTTTCCGACGGGCGGCGTGCTCGTCGCGGGTGCTCGCGAGGTCGCGGCGACGGGCCGCGGGCGCCTGCGGCTCCGGGCGCGGCTCGCCGAGCTGCGGCATTCGGACGTGACCGCGATCGTGGCGACCGAGATCCCCTTCGGGGTGGATCACGACGACGTCATCCTCGCGGCCGTGGCGCTCGCCCGTGCGGGCGCCCTCGGCGGCGTGCGCGACGTCCGGGACGAGAGCACCGCGGCGGGCACGCGCCTCGTGTTCCTGGGCGCGCGGGGCGCGAGCCCCCGGGCGATGACCGCCGCCCTCCTCGCGCACACGCAGCTCGAGGTCGAGCTCGAGGTCGTGGCCCGCGCGTGGGACGGCGCACGGATCGCGCGGCCTGCCCTGCCGGCGCTCGTCGCGGGCGAGGCCGCGCGGCTCGTCGAACGCGCACGGGCGGCGCGACCGAACGCGTACGTGCGCGCGCTCCGGCGCGCCGTCGTCGCGGAGCTCCACGCGCTCGGCGCCGCACACGCGGACGCCCGTCGCACCGAGCTCCGCCCCTGACGCTGGCGCGGGAGCACGCCACAGGCCCGCCGGGCGGGCGCGTGCTACGATCGAGTCACGATGGGCTACCACCTCGTGCGCCCACGCCCCGCGCTCACCGTCACGCCCCGCTCACTCCGGAGAGGCACGCTGCTCCTGGTCGCGCTGGGGTGCGCGCTCATCGTCGTCGTCGCGCTCGCGCTGCGTCACGGGCGGCCCCCCGCGGCGACGGGCGAGGGGTGGAGCCCCGGCGCCGAGACCATGAGCGAGGGCGTGCCGACCACGAGCCCCGCACCCGCGGTCCCCGAGGCCGAAGGCTTGAACCGGTGGCCGGGCGAGCCGGAGCCCGAGCGCGCCCCCGACGAGAACGGCGCGGCGCGCGACGAGCCCTGACCGCGGGCGCCGCGAAGGAGTATCCTCGGGGCATGCTTCTGCACGCGCTCGGACGCACGGTCGGGCCCGGCGGCGCCGCGCTCGCGCTCGCGTTCGCGCTCCTCGCCTGCGCGCCCGTCGATCCGCCGAGCGACCGCGGCGACGAGGCGTACCGCACCGGCGAGACGAGCCAGCCGATCCAGGGAGGCTACGCGGACGAGACCGACAAGGGCGTCGTCGGGCTCGTGCACTGGTCGCCGGAGACCGGGCTCGGCGGGCTCTGCTCGGGCTCGCTCATCGCGCGCAACGTCGTCTTGACGGCGCGCCACTGCGTCGCCGCGTCGCCCCAGCAGATCCAGTGCGCGAGCGCCGTCTTCGAGCCGGCCGACGTGGGGAGCGCGTTCTGGGTCACGACGTACTCCTCGTACCCGTTCGTCGTCCCGCCGAAGCTCCCCGAGTACCACCAGGGCAAGCAGGTCGTCGTCGCGCCGGGCAGCGACGAGTTCTGCGGCTACGACATGGCGCTGCTCGTCCTGGCCGACCCGATCGAGCCGAGCGAGGCGAAGGCCCTCGTGCCGGCGGTGGATGCGCCGTTCGTGGCGGACGCCGAGTATCACGCCATCGGCTACGGCAAGACCTCCGATGCGCAGAACGCGCCGATGGGCGCGCGCAACCGACTCGACGGCCTGCACGTCCGCTGCGTCGCCGCGGACTGCCCGCCGAGCTACGAGGTCGCCGCACAGGAGGTGCAGGGGGACACGGGCATCTGCTCCGGCGACTCGGGCGGGCCCGCGGTCGACACGAAGGGGCGGGTCGGCGGGGTCGTGTCGCGCGGCCTGCCGGGCTGCACCTATCCGATCTACGGGCACGTGCACAGCTGGGCGCAGTGGATCGCGGACACCACCGCCGCCGCAGCGCTCGAGGCGGGGCTGCCACCGCCGCTCTGGTCACAGGGCTATCCGACCGATCCGGGCGAGGCCGTGTACGCGGCCCCGCTCGGCGCGAGCTGCACCGCTCCGAGCGACTGCCCCGGCATGGCGTGCGAGGGCGGCGTGTGCACGCGGCCCTGCGACGACATGGCGCCGTGCCCGACGGGCTACACGTGCGCCCCGGACACGCAGCATTGCGTCCCGACGCCGCCCCCGCCCGAGCCCGAGCAGGAGAGCTCGGGGGGCTGCGCCATCGGCGTGCGAGGCGGCGCGATCGGGGCGCGCAGCCCCGGCGATGACCCGACGAAACCCGTGCCCGGGTGGGTCGGCGTCGGTCTCGCGCTTTCGCTCGTGCGGCGGCTCGGGCGGCGCCGCTAGGGCCTCGGGGCGCGCGCTGGCGCGCCCGATCGCTCGTTCTACGGGCGTAGCGGCGCGGATTCATGTACAATGAGTCGTACCTTCGTTTCGCCCCGGGCCTGCCTCGAGGGCGCTGACCCCGTGTGCGGCGCGAGCTGCCCGGGGCAACACCTCTTCGCTCGCCGCGCCATCCACGCGGTGCGGCGAGTCGATCTCGGGAGCGCGACCATGATGCTGGGACGAATGGCGATGTGGGGTCTCTTGGCGGCAACGGCGGCAGGCGTCGGCGGCGTTGCGGCCTGCGACGCAGGCGGCGACAAGACCTCCAACCTCATCGGAGCCGGTGCTTCCGGGGTAGGTGGCGGCACCACGACCACGACCACGAACACGAGCTCGACCACCGGCCTCGGCGGCGGCTTCGACCCGGGCGGCGGCGGCAACAACGGCGGCACCGTGTGCGACTCGCCCGGCGGCAACGCGGACTACGACGGCGACGGCTACAGCCAGGCCCAGGGCGACTGCAACGACTGCGACCCGAACGTCAACCCGGGCGCGATCGAGGTCGTCGAGGCCGGCGCGGGCGGCAGCCCGCCGGCCGACGAGAACTGCAACAACGTCGTCGACGAGCCCTTCGCGCCCTGCGACTCGGGCTTCGCCATCGGCGACACCGACGCGACGCACGCCGCCCAGGCGCTCGACATCTGCGCCACGGTCGCGGCGGACCACTTCGGCCTCGTCAGCGCACAGTGGGTGCGCGCCAACGGCGGCGGCGCCGCGCCGGGCGCGAACGTCGGCCTGCTCGACGGCTTCGGCCAGAACATGCCGCCGCGCCTCGGCTCGCGCATGGTCGGCATCTCGTCCGGGTACGCGCGCGACGCGGGCGACGCCGGCAACTGCGGCGGCATCAGCTGCTCGGTGAGCGGCGCCGGCACCGCACCGGCGGGCTTCCCGCAGGACGTGCCCGGCTGCAGCGGCGGGACGAACATCAACGACGACGTCGGGCTCGAGGTCACGCTGAAGGCGCCCACCAACGCGACGGGCTTCGGCTACGACTTCACGTTCTACTCGTTCGAGTACCCGGAGTGGGTCTGCACGACCTTCAACGACCAGTACATCGCGCTCGTGTCGCCGCCGCCCGCCGGCTCGGTGAACGGCAACATCTCGTTCGACAGCCAGACGAACCCGGTGAGCGTGAACATCGCGTTCTTCAACGTGTGCGCGGGCTGCCCGCTCGGCACGGCCGACCTCGCGGGCACGGGCTTCGACCAGTGGGACGACGCCGGCGCGACGGGCTGGCTCCAGAGCCAGGCGCCGATCGGCGGCGGCGACCAGTTCACGATCCGCTTCGCCATCTGGGACACGGGCGACACGGCGTGGGACTCGACCGCGCTGCTCGACAACTTCCGCTGGATCGCGAACGGCGGCACGGTGTCGGTCGGCACCATCCCCGTCCCGCAGTGACCCGGCGCTACCCGCGCTCGCGCCCGAGCGCGACGACGAGCCCGAGCGCGGCGTAGCCGCCGACGATCGGCGAGGCGCCCGCCCCGAGCCACGGCACGGGGTAGGCGCCGAGGAGCGGCGCCACGAGCGCGCCGACGAAGTAGGCCGCGAGGCAGGCCGCCGCGAGGCGGGCAGCTCGCGTCCGCGCGCGATCTTGCGCGAGCCAGGCCGACCCGAGCGGCACGAGCGCGAGGGCCGCGACCGCGAGCGCCGCGACCTCGGTGCCGTGGAGCGCCGCGCGGCCGACGATGCCCTCGACGAGGGGTTGCGGCGGCACGGTGTCGGGTCGCGCGAGCGCCGCGACGAGCCCGCCCACGCCGAGCAGGGCGAGCAGCGCGCGCAGGGCGCGGTGCCTTCGCGCCCGCCGCTCGGCCGCCACGAACAGCGCGAGCGGCGTCGCCGCCGTCGCGTCCACCGGCGCCGGCGCCGCCTTCGTCGCCTCCACCGGCGCCGCCTTCGTCGCCTTCACCGGCGCCGCCTTCGTCGCCTCCACCGGGACCACCTTCGTCGCCTCCACCGGCGCCGCCTTCGCCTCCGTCGCCTCGGTCGCCGGACGCGCACTCGCCCGCTCGCCGACGAGCGCGAGCATCACGAGACCGGCCGCGAGCGCGGTCGCCTGTCCGGCATCGGGCTGCGCCACGTGCAGGGCGCCGGCCACGAGCGCGCCCGCGAGCACGAGCGCGCGCGAGCCCTCCACCCAGAGCACGGCGAGCACGACGAGCGCCGAGGGCTCGAGCGCTGCACCGGCGTGCATCCAGAGCGGTCCGACGCGGAGCCAGCGATGGGTGTCGTCGATCCCCGGCGCGGCCAGCGTCGCCGCGACGAGCGCAACGGTCGTGAGGAGCACGAACGCACCGCCGCGTCGGACGAGGTCTTGCGTGCGCGCGAGCGCGGCGCACGTCGCGAGCCCGAGCGCGACGGCGACGAGCTGCGTCGCCAGGATCGCCGGCGGCGCACCGTGCACGGCGAAGAGCAGGCAGCCGAGCGCGACGGCGGGCAGCGGCGCGAGCGCGGCGACGAGTGCGCGCACGCTCAGCGGTCCGGCGGCGTGCGCCGCTCGAGCACGCACGCGCCGGCCTGACAGCGCGCGGCGAAGTGCGCGGCCGGCTCACCCGGCGGACACATGCCGGCGACGGCGCAGATCGTGAGGTCGCAGCTCGCCAGGGCACAGGCGGCCTCGGCACGCCGAGCGGCCTCGCGGCTGCGGGCATGGGGCTCACCGCTGGCGCACTGCGGGCAGGCGCAGCAACCGGGGAAGTTCGTGGCGACGCAGTCGTCGTCGGCCGCGCAGGCGTCGCCCGGTGACGGCGGCACCGCGGCAGCGAGCGGCGCCTCGCGCGCAGAGCCTGCGCTCGACGGCGAGCTCGACGCCGACGCCGTGGGCCCCACTGCGGGCCCCACCGCGAGCCCCGCCGCGGGCCCGCCCGTGCGACAGGCGCAAGCGAGGAGCACGAAGGTCACGAGCGACCGCGACATCGCCGCGAGGCTAGCAGAGGAACGCCGACCCGGCCGGCCGGAACACCGGCCCCCGCCACCGGTAGTGTATCAGGACATCGTTTCCACTTTCTGTGTCAGGACATCGTTTCCACTTCATTAAGGGCGGATGCCCTTCGAGGAGTGTCGAGCGATGAGCAAGAAACTCGAGTTTGCTGGGCGTGCT
>JADLAB010000653.1 GCA_020848455.1 Polyangiaceae bacterium | reverse complement strand
CGGGACCACCGAGGCCGAGGCCGCGCTCGACCCCATCGAGGCGCTCGCGCAGGCAGGGCAGTTCGCAGAGGCGGTGCATGCGCTCCTGCGCGCGGCGACGGCACGCCTGTCGGCCACCGAGCGGCTCGTCGTGCGCACGGACATGACCCCCCGCGAGATCTTGCGCGGCGCCGCGCTCGAGCGCGCGGGTCGCGGCGCGCTCGGGGACATCGTGGGCACGGTCGAGGTCGCGCTCTTCGGCGGGCAACCCCTCGCGGAGGGCGACTACCGCCGCTGCCGCACGAGCTTCGAGGCGCTCGCGGCCGAGCTCGCGCGGCCCGCGGCACGGGCGCAGCCTCGGCCGGGCGGCGCGGCGTGATGGGCGCACGCGTCGGGAGCGAGCGCCGGCCGGCCTCGAGGCGGGCGAGCGGGCGCCTGCCGAGCGCGCGGCTGCCGAGCGAGCGCCCGACGAGCGAGCCGCGCCCGATCTTCGAACGGCGCACCTTCACGTGGCTCGCCGCCTTCGGGGCGGTGTCGTTCGTCGCAGCGCTCCTCTTCTCGGCGCTCGGCCCCGAGCTCGCCGAGGACGACAGCGACGCCGCCGACGCCTACAGCCGCTCGGCGCTCGGACACCACGCGCTCGTGCTCGCGCTCGAGGCCACCGGGCTCGACGTGGTGGTGAGCCGCCACGACTCGGCCCTGAAGACGGGGCCCACGGCGCCGCTCTTCGTCGCCGAGCCGCGGCTGCTCCACGCGGGCGAGAGCGGCGCGAGCGACGTACCCCTCGAGACGGGCCTGCGAGCGCTCACGCACGCGGCGCTCGAGCGCGGGGCGGACGTCGTCGTGGTGCTGCCGAAGTGGCGGGGGCGCGCCCACGCGACGCACCCGGGCTGGGTCGAGCGGGTCGAGCTCCGCTCGGTCGACGACGCTGGCACGGTCCTCGGTCTCGCGACCGATCGCCCGAAGCACGCGGCCTCGGTGGTGCGCCCCGCGGCGACCACGAGCTTCCGCACGACCCTGACGAGCGCCCCGGGCACGCCCATCGACCTCGAGTCGGGCGCCGGCCCGTCCCTGCCCGCCCCGCAGCTCGTCGCGCCCGACGCGGGGCTCGAGCCCGTCGTCTGGTCGAACGAGGGGGTGCTCGTCGGACGCGTCACGCCGCTCGCAGCGAGCGCGGTGCCTGCCGCGCCTGGGGCCGGCGGACGCGCCGGACGCGTGTACGTGCTGTCCGATCCGGACCTCTTGAACAACGCCGGGCTCGGGCGCGGCGGCAACGCACGCGTGCTCGAGGCGCTGCTCGGCGGCGCGCTCGGCGCGCAGGCGCTCGTCGTCGACGAGACCCTGCACGGCTTCGGGCGGCCGCCGTCCCTGTGGGCGGATCTCCTGCGCTTCCCGCTCGTGCTCGCCACGGCCCACGTCGCGCTCGTGCTCGGCCTGCTCGTGTGGATGATGGTCGGGCGCTTCGGGCGCGCCGAGCCCCTGCCCGCGCGGGTGCCGCCGGGTGCGGCGGCGATCGTGGCGACCGCGGCCGAGCTCCTCGAGACCGGCCGGCACCGCGGCACGCTCGAGCACTACCTGCGGCTCCGGCTGCGCCGAGCCGCAGAGGGCTGCGGGCTGCCGCAGGATCTACCGGAGGCCACGCTGCACCTGCGCCTCGGCGCCATCGGGCGGGCGCGGGGCTGCCACGACGACCCCGCGACGCTCGTCCTCGCTGCGGCGGCCGAGGGCGGCCACGTCTCGTCGCGCGCGCTCGCCGTGGCGCGTCGCATCCACCGCTACTGTCAGGAGATCACGCATGGACATGGCTGAGCTCGGGATCCTGTGTCGGCGGCTGACCGAATCCATCGGGAGTGTGGTCGTCGGTCAGGACGACGTGGTCGAGTCCCTGCTCGTCGCGCTCTTCGCCGGCGGCCACATCCTCATCGAGGGCGTGCCCGGCACGGCGAAGACCCTGCTCGCGCACTCTTTCGCGCTGTCGCTCGAGCTCGAGCTGAAGCGCATCCAGTTCACGCCGGATCTCATGCCGGGCGACGTCGTCGGCACGAACCTCTTCAACTTTCATACCGGCGCCTTCTCGCTCACACGCGGCCCGATCTTCACGGACATCCTGCTCGCCGACGAGGTGAACCGCACGCCGCCGAAGACCCAGTCGGCGCTGCTCCAGGCGATGCAGGAGCGCGCCGTCACCATCGACGGCGTGGCGCACCGGCTCTCCGATGCCTTTCTGGTCATCGCGACGCAGAACCCGATCGAGCAGGAGGGCACCTATCCCTTGCCCGAGGCCCAGCTCGACCGCTTCCTGCTCAAGGTGCTCGTGGGGTTCCCGTCGCTCGAGGAGGAGCGCGAGATCGTCCGCCGCCACGGGAGCCGGAGCGCGAGCCCCGACGTCGCGAGCCTCGGCTTGCCGCGCATCGCGGACCGCGCCGTCCTCGCCGAGGCGCGCGCCCTGTGCGCCGGGGTGCGCGTCGGCGAAGAGATCGTCGAGTACGTGGTCGCCCTGTGCCGGGCCACGCGCGCGAGCCCGGCGATCCTGCACGGCGTCTCGCCGCGCGCCACCAACATGCTCGCCACGGCGTCGCGCGCCCTCGCGGCCGTGCGCGGGCGGGCCTTCGTCATCCCCGACGACGTGAAGGAGCTCTTCCTGCCCGCGGCGCGGCACCGCATCGTGCTCGCCCCGGCTGCCGAGCTCGAGGGCCTCGACAGCGACGCCGCCCTCCAGCAGGTGCTCGACGCCGTGCCGGCGCCGCGCTGACGAGGCGGACGAGGCGCCCATGCGACCGACCCCGCGCGCACTCTTCGTCGCCGCCGCCGGCCTCGGGCTCGCCGTGCTGCCGGCGCTCGGCCTGCCTGCGTCGTGGTTCGGCTGGGCGCTCTACTGGGCGCTCTTCGCGGCGGCGCTCGTCGTCGACGCGTCCCGCACGCCGCGGCGCCGGGACCTCGAGATCGAGCTCGACGTCCCGGAGCTGCTCTACGTGGGCGCCGTCGGCGCGG
Source organism: Polyangiaceae bacterium (assembly GCA_020848455.1). Lineage (GTDB taxonomy): Bacteria > Myxococcota_A > Polyangia > Polyangiales > Polyangiaceae > JACRDA01. The sequence goes on along the minus strand of JADLAB010000653.1, from coordinate 8,133 downwards.
GCACGCTCCGGCTCCGCTCGACGGCGCGCGGCGGGCGCACCGAGGTCACGGCGCGCGTCGACCTGTCCCATCACCTCGCGCCCGGGCCCGCCTTGCGCGGCATCCTCGGCGAGGGGACGCTCGCGCTCGCGCTGCCGCTCGGGGCCGAGCGCCGCGGCACGGCCGAGATCGCGGCGGCGTGGGTGCGCGTCGCCGGTCCGCTCGGCCTGTGCGCGCGCGTCCACCGCGTGCCGCTCGCGCGCACGCTGGCGGTCGTCCCGAACCTGCCCCACGTGCGCGGTCACGCGCTCGCGTTCTGGGGCGCGCGCGATCTCGCGGCTGGCCTCAAGATCGAGCGCTTCCTCGGCGACGGGAGCGAGTTCGACTCGCTCTGCGAGTTCATGCCCGGCTTCGACCGGCGCTCGGTCGACTGGAAGGCGTCGGCCCGCCACACGAAGCTCCTCGCGCGCCAGTACCGGGCCGAGCGCAGCCACCAGATCGTGCTCGCGGTCGACACGGGCCGGCTCATGGCCGAGCCGCTCCTCGGCCTGCCGCGGCTCGACCACGCCGTCCACGCCGCGCTCCAGCTCGGCCTCGTGAGCGTGCGCGCCGGCGACCGCGTCGGGCTCTTCGCCTTCGACGAGCGCCCGCGGCGGCTGCTCGCCCCGCGCGCCGGCATGGGCGCGTTCCGCCTGATGCTGGCGGCCTCGAGCGAGCTCGCCTACTCGAACGCCGAGACGAACTTCACGCTCGGGCTCACCTCGCTCATGGCCTCGCTCAGCCGGCGCTCGCTCGTCATCGTGCTGACGGACTTCGTGGACACGGTGTCGGCCGAGCTCGTGTTCGACAACCTCCTGCGCCTGTCGCGCCGGCACCTGTGCGTGTTCGCGGCGCTGCGCGACCCCGTGCTCGACGCCGAGGCCACGCGCGAGCCGACGCGCCCGCGGGACCTGCACCGCGCGATCGTGGCCGATTCCCTCGCGCAGGAGCGCGAGCTCGTCTTGCGCCGCCTTTCGCGCCACGGCATCGGCTGCATCGACGCCGCGCCGGGCGAGCTCGGCAGCGCGCTCTGCAACCGCTACCTCGAGATCAAGCGCCGGGAGCTCGTGTGACGGCGCCGCTCGCCCTCAAGAGCTACCGCTTCCGCGCCGAGCGCGAGGCCTCCTGGCGCGAGCTCGAGGCGCTCTGCACGCGCGTCGAGGAGCGCGGGCTCGCGAGCCTGTCCGAGGACGAGCTCTTCGCCCTGCCCGGCCTCTACCGCGCGGCCCTCTCGAGCCTGTCCGTGGCGCGCGCCATCTCGCTCGATCAGAACGTGCTCGCCTACCTCGAGGGCCTGTGCGCGCGCGCCTACGTGTGCGTCTACGGCCTGCGCCGGCGCGGGCTCGCCGTGCTCTCCGAGTTCCTCGCGCGGGGCCTGCCGGCCCTCGTGTGGGGCATGCGCAAGGAGCTCCTGCTCGCCATCGCTCTGCTCGGGCTCGGCGTCGCGACCGGGCTCGCGCTGACGCTCGCGGACCCCGAGCGCTTCTACAGCTTCGTCGAGCCCGGGATGGCCCAGGGCCGCGGCCCCTCCGCGAGCCAGGCGGATCTCGCGCGCGTGCTCTTCGACGGCGACGACACGCCGGGCTCGCTGCTCACGCTGTTCGCGAGCTTCCTCTTCACCCACAACGCGAAGATCGGCATCGTGTGCTTCGCGCTCGGCATCGTCGCGGGCGCGCCGACGGCCCTGCTCGTGTTCGTCAACGGGCTCACCTTCGGCGCCATGGTGGCGCTCCACGCCCAGAAGGATCTGCTCGTCGAGTTCATGGCCTGGGTGCTCGGGCACGGCGTGACGGAGCTCCTCGCCGTGTGCCTGTGCGCCGCCGCCGGCTTCGTCCTCGGCGGGAGCGTCGTCTTTCCCGGCCGGCACGGGCGGCTCGACAGCCTCGCCTTGCGCGGTCGCCGGGCCGGCGCCGTTGCCATCTTCGCCGTCGGCATGTTCTTCGTCGCCGCCCTGCTCGAGGGCTTCGTCCGGCAGCTCGTGCCGAGCACCGTCGTGCGCGCGGCCCTCGCGAGCGCGAGCGGCCTCTTGTGGCTGCTCTACTTCTGGAGCGGCCGTCGCCACGCCCCCGGGCGCGAACGTCGCCACGCCCCCGGGCGCGAACGTCGCCACGCCGCGCGGGGGGTCGCGCCGTCATGATTGGCGACGAGCTCCAGATCGTCACGCCCGAGCAGGTGCCGCTCCGCTTCCTGCTCGCGTCGAGCGGCGACCGCATCCTCGCCCTGCTCGTCGACCTGCTCGTGCTCGCCGTGGGCCTGCTCCTGCTGCTCGCCGTCGCGTGGCTGGCCGGCGGCGACGCGTACTTCCACGCCGTCGTCCTGCTCGGCGTCTTTCTGCTCGTCAACTTCTACTTCGCCGGCACGGAGCTCCGCTGGCAGGGCCGCACCATCGGCAAGCGCGCCCTCGGCCTGCGCGTCGTGGCGCGCGACGGCGGGCCGCTCACGGCGGGCATGGTGCTGAGCCGCAACCTCACGCGCGATCTCGAGCTCTACCTCCCCGTCGCGGCCCTCGTCGCCCCCGAGGAGGTGCTCCAGAGCGCGCCCGTGCCCGCGCGCTGGCTCGCGCTCGGCTGGCTCTTCGTCATCGCGGCCCTGCCCTTCGCGAACCGGCAGCGCGCCCGGCTCGGCGACCTCGTGGCCGGCACGGTCGTCGTCGCCACGCCGAAGGCCGTGCTCCTCGACGATCTCGTGCGCGAGGCCCCGCCGTCGGCGGCGACGGGCCTCTCCTTCACGCAGGCCGAGCTCGACATCTACGGCATCGAGGAGCTCCACGTGCTCGAGCAGGTCCTGCGCAGCCACGACCCCGCCCCCGAGCTCCTCGCCGACATCACCGCGCGCATCCAGCGCAAGATCGGCTGGCACGGCGCGGGCCGTCCGGTGCCGCCGCTCTTCTTCCTGCGCGCCTTCTACGCCGCGCAGCGCCAGCGCCTCGAGCACAAGATGCTCCTCGGCCGGCGCCAGGCGCGCAAGGTGAGGTAGGGCCCGCGCACGGCTCGCGCGCCCGCACGCGCGCCCGCACGCGCACGCGCTCCTTCGCGTCCCGCCGAGAGCGAGCGCGACGCCGCCGCTCGCGGCCGCGATCGTGTGTCTGCCCGCCCGTGCGACCTTCCTCGCCCTGCAGCCGACACCTTCCCTTAGGGCACTTCCGGGAGGCGCTGCTGTAATGCGCTGTAATGGTGTTCGGGATGGTCGGCCCGTACGCTCGCAGCACACCTTGGCGGGCGACCCGAGCTCGTCCCCTCTCGTCCCACCGAAACCAGCTACCTCTCGGGGTCGAACATGCGCAAGAGCACGAGCCACGCCGTCTCGGACTGCGTGTGCCCGATCTGCGACACGGACTCGTGGTGCACGTCCCATGGCAGCAACGACGGCCGGTGCGACCCGCTCGACGAGGGTTACGGCTGCGCCGAGGTCCACCTCGCCAACCGGGACATGAGAGCTGCGATGGCCGAGCGGACCGTATCCCCGAGTGAGTCCGTGCCGACGCGCGCCCTCCGGCGGGCGTGGCGCATCGGACGGATCTTTCGGCCGCAGATCGCGCCTGCGCTTCTCGCTCCGTTGTTCGTCCTCGTGGTCACCGCTTGCGGTGACGGTGGCGGCGAGGGCGGCGGTGGCTCCGGCGCGGCAGGGGCGGCGCTCAACGTCGGCGGCGACGCCGGGTCGGGCGGCGGCGCGACCGACTGCTTGGCGGGCGCCACGCAGCTCGCGCCTTGCGGGCTGAACGACCACGGCACTCAGTCCAGGGAGTGCGTGCTGGGCGCCTGGGTCGACGTGGGCCCGTGCGACGACCCCGACGTCTGCGTCGACGGCGTCGCCGGCAGCGAGGCCTGCGGTCTCAACGGTGACGGCAGCCAGAGCCTCGTGTGCACGCAGGGGCAGTGGACGGCCGACGGCGCCTGCGAGGATCCGGACGTGTGCGTCGACGGAACCGGCCAGCAGGCTCCCTGCGGCCTGAACGCCGCAGGGTCGAAGCCCGAGCTGTGCACCGGCGGCCAGTGGCAGGACGACGGGCCCTGCGAGGACCCGGACGTGTGCACGAACGGCGCTCCGAGCGTCGTGCCGTGCGGTCTGAACGGCGCCGGCTCCCAGCCCATCGTCTGCGTGCAGGGCCAGTGGGTCGTCGACGGAGGTTGCCTGGATCCCGACGTATGCGCCAACGGAGCCGTCCAGCAGGTGCCGTGTGGGCTCAACGCGGCAGGGTCGAAGCCCGAGCTGTGCACCGGCGGCCAGTGGCAGGACAACGGCCCCTGCGAGGATCCGGACGTCTGCACGAACGGCCAGCCGAGCTCCGTGCCATGCGGCCTCAATGGCAACGGTACGCAGCCGCGCGTCTGTACGCAGGGCGCGTGGGCCCCGAACGGCGCCTGCCAAGACCCGGACGTCTGCGTGAACGCCTCGAGCCGGGTCGTGTCCTGCGGGCTCAACGGCACCGGCGGGAGGCCGCAGCTGTGCACCGGCGGCCAGTGGCAGGACAGCGGTCCCTGCGAGGATCCGGACGTCTGCACGAACGGGCAGCCGAGCTCCGAGCCGTGCGGCCTCAACGGCAACGGTACGCAGCCGCGCGTCTGCACGCAGGGGGCGTGGGCCCCGAACGGCGCTTGCCAGGACCCGGACGTGTGCGTCAACGGCGTCGGCCAGCAGGTGGCCTGCGGCTTCAACGGCGCCGGGTCGAAGCCCGAGCTGTGCACGAGCGGCCAGTGGCAGGACAGCGGAGCGTGTCAGGACCCGGACGTCTGCACGAACGGGCAGCCGAGCTCCGAGCCGTGCGGCCTCAACGGCAACGGAGCGCAGCCTCGCCTTTGTGCCGAGGGCCAGTGGACCCCGAACGGCGCCTGCGTGGATCCGGACGTGTGTGTCAACGGCGCGACCGCGCAGCTCGCCTGCGGTCTGAACGCCCGGGGGCAGCAGCCACTGGTCTGCGTCGCTGGCGGCTGGCAGGACGGGGGGAGCTGCGTCGATCCGGACGAGTGCGTCGACGACGAGACAGGGCTGCTCGGCTGTCAGAAGGGAGACTTCGGCGAGCAGTCGTGGCGCTGCGTCGGAGGCGCATGGGCGGTGCCCACGAGCGACTGCGCCGCGTTCCGCTTGAGCGCTGGCTACGGCTACACGTGCGCCGTGCGCACGAACGGCCGCGTTCTCTGCTGGGGGGACGGCAGCTCCGGCCGCCTCGGCAACGGGTCCTCGCTCAACCAACCCCGGCCCGTCGAGGTGGCGAATCTCTCCGACGCGGTCAGCGTGAGCGCCGGCGGATCGCATACATGTGCCCTGCGCGAAACTGGCGCCGTCGTGTGCTGGGGCAGCGGCATCGACGGCGAGCTCGGCAACGGATCCACCGCGAACACGTCCGTGCCGGTCACGGTCTCCAACCTCACCGACGCCATAGCCGTCGCCACCGGCGATCTCCACAGCTGCGCCGTGCGCGCAACCGGGCTGGTCGTCTGCTGGGGCCATGGTAGCTCGGGGCAGCTCGGCAACAACGCCTGGCTCGACGCCTCCGTCCCGGTCACGGTCGCGAACCTCAGCGACGCCGTCGCCGTGACTGCCGGCGCGTCGCACTCGTGCGCGCTGCGCGTGACGGGCGAGGTGGCCTGCTGGGGCCTCGGCACGTCCGGTCAGCTCGGCTCGGACTCCCTGGCGAGTCGTCCCACGCCTGTGGATGTGCTCGGGCTGAGTGGCGCCGTCGAGGTGAGCGCCGGCGCGGAGCACACGTGCGCCGTCCTGCAGGATCGCAGCGCCGTCTGCTGGGGCAGCGGCGCGGACGGTCGGCTCGGCAACGGCGGCACGGCGCTGGTGGCCACACCCGTCGCGGTGAGCAATCTCGACGACGTCGTGGGCATCAGCGCAGGCGGAGCGTCGACATGCGCCGTGCGCGGCACCGGCGCGGCCCTGTGCTGGGGCAGCGGTGCGAGCGGACGCCTGGGCAATGGCTCCCTCGCTGGCGCGCTCGTGCCCGTCCCGGTGGCGGGCGTGAGCGACGCGGCGCTCGTCAGCGTCGGCGCCGCCCACGCATGTGTGATGCGCGACGTGGGCAGCGTCGTCTGCTGGGGCGATGGCGCGAGCGGGCAGCTCGGCCACGGTGCCACGACGACGGCACAGAGCCCGGTGCTCGTGTGGAGCATCGGCGACGCCGTCGGCATCACGGCCGCGGACCGGCATAGCTGCGCACTCCACGCGAGCGGCCACGTGAGCTGCTGGGGCGACGGCGCAAACGGCCGCCTCGGCGACGGCGCGGGCGCGAGCGTGACGATGCCCGTCGAGGTGGCGAACCTGACCGACGCCGTGGCCGTGAGTGCCGTCACCATGCACACCTGCGCCTTGCGGGCGACCGGCAACGTCGTCTGTTGGGGCAACGGCGCCTACGGGCGACTCGGTCAGGGCGCCGTGACCGGGTCGGCCGTGCCGGTCGCAGTCCTCAATCTGAGCGACGCCGTCGCAATCAGCGCGGGCCATAACCATACCTGTGCGCTGCGCGCCACGGGCGGCGTCGCCTGCTGGGGCAGCAACGCGCTCGGTCAGCTCGGCAACGGGACGACCACGCAGTCCACGGTGCCGGTCGACGTCGTGAACCTGTTCGACGCGGTCCAGGTGAGCGCGGGCGCATCGTACACCTGTGCCGTGCGCGCCACGGGCGCCGTCGTCTGCTGGGGGCAGAACGCCTACGGCGTGCTCGGCGACGGCTCCTCCTCGATGTCCACCACCCCCGTCACGGTGTTCGGTCTCACCGACGCCGTGATGGTGGGCGCGGGGGCCGAGCACACCTGCGCCGTGAGGCAGACGGGTGAGGCGGCGTGCTGGGGCCGAGGTGACAGCGGGCGCCTCGGGTACGGTTTCACGGCGAGCTACTCGATTCCCGTCGCGGTCGCCTCGATGAGCGACGCAATTGGCATCGCCGCGAGCGGACAGCACAGCTGCGCGGTCCACGCGGGCGGCGCGATCTCGTGCTGGGGCTACGGCATCAACGGTCAGCTCGGCACCGGCGCGCCGGCAATGGCCATGACGCCGGTCCTCGCGAACATCAGCGGCGCCACCGACGTGGATGCGGGGACGTCGCACACATGCGCCGTCCGCCTCGACGGAACCGCCGCGTGCTGGGGCCTCGCGAGCCAGGGGCAGCTCGGGAACGGAAGTCTCTACGCTCCCGTGCCCGTGCCGCTTCTGTGGTCGCCACCGTAACGGGAGCGTCGCGCCCAATGGCAGTCATGAACGGAAACGCAGCTCGACCCCACCGTGGACCTCCCGCGACGCAATCCGTCTGGGGGCGGACGGTGCGAGGAGCGGGCACCGCGGCTGCCCGCTGCCGCCTCCTTTGCGCGCTGCTCGCCCTGGTCGCCATCGGCTGCGATGGCGGAGGGGGAGCTGCCGGCCCGGGCACTGACGGCGGCTCAGCCGGGAGCGCCACGGGAGGCAGCGGCGCGGGTGGTGACACGGGCGGCGGTGGCTCGGGCGCTGGCGCAACGGGAGGTGGCGGTGCAGGTGCCGGCGCCACGGGGGGCGGTGGCTCCGCGGGCGGCGGTGCGGGCGGGGCCCCGGGTTGCGTCGCCGGCCTCACGCAGAGCGTGCCATGCGGCCTCAACCAGGCCGGCAGCCAGGAGCAACTGTGCGTGGCCGGCGCATGGGTGGACGCAGGGCCGTGCGACGATCCCGACGCCTGCGTGAACGGTGACGTCCAGGATGTCGCCTGTGGACTCAACGGCGTGGGCGTCCAAGCCGAGCTCTGCGCCGCCGGGCAATGGCAGCAGGACGGGGACTGCCAGGATCCGGACGTGTGCGTCAACGGTGCGCCGAGCTCGGTGCCTTGTGGTCTGAACGGCGCAGGCATGCAGCCCCTCCTGTGCGTGCAAGGGCAATGGGGGCTCGACGGCGCCTGCCTCGACCCGGACGCGTGCGTCAACGGCTCCGCCCATCTGGTCGCGTGCGGCCTCAACGGCGCGGGCACGCGGCCGCAGACATGCACGACCGGTCAATGGCAAGACGCCGGCGCCTGTCAGGACCCGGACGCGTGCGTCGACGGTCAGGCGAGCTCCGAGCCGTGCGGCATCAACACCGCCGGCACGCAGTCCTTGCTGTGCGCCGAGGGGCAGTGGACCCTCGACGGCCCGTGCCAGGACCCCGACGTGT
>JADLAB010000652.1 GCA_020848455.1 Polyangiaceae bacterium | reverse complement strand
GCAGGCGAGGCTCGTCAAGAGGGAGAGCGTGAGGGAGAGGGTGGCGACTCGAGACGTGGCGTGGGGGTGCATGCGCTTTTTGGGGCGGCGCCCCGAGGCGCGCGCGTCGGGGCATCATAGCGCGCGCCGGCCGACCGGGCGCGTGCGAGTTGCGGGCGCGGCCCCGCCGGGCAAGGCTCGCGGCGATGAGCTCGAAGAAAGCGCCGACGCCCGCGAAGAACGATGCCGCGCCGCCCCCGACCGCCCTGGCGGAGCTCGCCCGACGGGCGCGCACCGAGCTCGGGCCGGAGCCGGACCTCGCGACGCCCGCAGCGACGCGCACCCTGGCCGCGATCGTGCGCGACCTCAAGGGCATGCCCGAGGTGCTCGTGACGCGCGAGGACGCGCAGCGCATCAAGCTCGCGCGCCGCGGCAAGGTCGGCGCGCTCGTCATCGGCTACGACACGCAGGTGCGCTACATGCAGGTCGAGTACCAGAACTTCCCCGGCACCGACCCGACGACCGTGCGCCTGCACCGCTACACCTTCGACGCGGCCCAGGGCGACGGCGGGCAGTGGCGCCGCCTCGATCTCGCGAGCGACCTCATCGCGGACGTGCAGCACGCGCTGCTCCGCCTCTACCCCGAGCTCGATCACTGACGCCTCGCGGCGCGCGATCGCGCCGTGGTACCTTCGGGCGCCCTCGGCCCCGTGGCGGAATGGCAGACGCAGTGGGCTTAAAACCCACGGACCCTCGGGTCGTCCCGGTTCGACCCCGGGCGGGGCTACCGGCGGCGCAGCACCCGCGCCGACCCTCTTCCGCGTGCGGCCGATTCCCGTATCCTGGGCGCATGCGCAAGCGCCTCACCCTCGCGGCCATGCTCGCGGCCGCGCTCCTCGCCCCCGCGGCCCACGCCGACGTCTCACCGAGGCCGGCCAAGAGCAAGTGCACCTACGCCGCCGGCGCGAGCGCGGACGCCCCGGGCGCGCTCGTGGCGCTCGTACCGCTCGCGGCGCTCGCCGCGCTCGGGCTGCGCGCGCGGCGGCGCTGACGGTGTCGGGGCCTCAGGCGAGCGACCCCACGACCGCCTCGACGGCGTCGAGCAGGGCGCGCGACTCGACGATGGCGCGCACGGCGGCGATGTCGCGGTAGAGCGCACGGTCCTCGGTGAGCGGCGCCACGACGGCGCGCACGGCGGCGTGCGCCGCCTCGACCCCGCGGGTCGCGCAGAGCGGGCGACGGCAGTCGATGCCCTGCGCCGCGACCATGAGCTCGATGGCGAGCGAGGTCGTGGCGTTGTCGACCACCTGCGCGAACTTCCGCGCGCTCACGCCGCCCATGCTCACGTGATCCTCGCGGTTCGCGCTCGAGGGAATGCTGTCGACGCTCGCCGGGTGGCACAGGACCTTGTTCTCGCTGACGAGCGCGGCGCTCGCGACCTGCGCGATCATGAAGCCCGAGCAGAGGCCGCTCGCGGGCGCCAGGAAGGGCGGCAGGCCGCTCGACAGCGCGGGGTTGACGAGCTGCTCGACGCGGCGCTCGCTGATGTTGCCGAGCTCGGCGACGGCGATGGCCGCGAGATCGAGCGCGAGGGCGAGGGGCTGGCCGTGGAAGTTGCCGCCCGAGACGAACTCGGACTCGGCGCCGCCGACGCCGAGGAACACGGTCGGGTTGTCCGTCACGCTGTCGAGCTCGCGCTCGAGCGTCGCCTGCGCGAAGCCGAGCGCGTCGCGGCTCGCGCCGTGCACCTGGGGCATGCAGCGGAGCGAGTACGGGTCCTGCACCTTGCCGCAGTGCAGGTGGCTCGCCATGATCTCGCTCGCGCCGAGCAGGGCGCGCAGGTTCGCCGCGACGCGGGCCTGCCCGGGGTGCGGACGCAGCGCCATGAGGCGCGCGTCGAAGGGCACCTGGCTGCCCTTGAGCGCCTCGATCGAGACCGCGCCGGCCACGTCCGCGACGGTCGCGAGCCGGAGCGCGCGCAGGAGCGCGAGCCCCCCGACGGCCGCCATGAGCTGCGTGCCGTTGATGAGCGCGATGCCCTCCTTGGCCGCGAGCTCGAGCGGCGCGAGCCCGGCGCGGCCGAGGGCGTCGGCGGCCGGCAGGAGCTCGCCCCGGTAGCGGGCCTCGCCCTCGCCGATGAGCGTCAGGGCGAGGTGCGCGAGCGGTGCGAGATCGCCGGACGCCCCGACCGAGCCCTGCGCCGGGATGCGCGGCGAGACACCCGCGTTCAGCATGGCACAGAGCAGATCGACGACCTCCTCGCGCACGCCCGAGTGACCGAGCGCCACGACCTGCGCGCGCAAGAGCAGCATGGCGCGCACCTCGGCGTCGGCGAGATCCGGGCCGACCCCGCACGCGTGGCTGCGGACGAGGTTGCGCTGCAGGGCGGTCACGTCGCGGGCCGGGATGCGCGTCTCGGCGAGCGCGCCGAAGCCCGTGTTGACGCCGTACACGGCCGGCGCCGCGTCCCCCGCGAGCGCGATGGCGTCGACGGCGGCGCGACAGGCGCGCACGCGCTCCCGCGCCTCGGGCGCGAGCCCGACGGGGCGACCGAAGCGGGCGACCTCCTCGAGCTCGCCGAGGCCGAGGGACCGGCCGAGCAGCACGGGGGAGGGGTTGGACGGGGCGGCGGTGGGCGGGTGCGGCATGGGGGGCGGGCCTCGGCGAACGCTGGGTCGGCATGGCGTAGGCCAGAGCCAGGTGCGGCCGCAAGACTCACGATGGCGGCGGCCGAGGCGCGGCCGAGGCGACCCACCACCGGGCGCGAACGCTCGATTGGGACTCGTCGCGGCACGTGGTAGAAGGGCCCGTTCTCGTTCCTCTCGGCAGGTGTCGGCGGAGGCGCCGTTGTTGCAATCCTTCCGTTCTCTAGCCAGTCGTCGCGATCCGTGGCTCGCGTTCGTCGGCCTGTGGGTCGGCCTGCTCTCGGCCGCGCCAGCGTGGGCGGGCGAGCCGCCGACCCCGCCGGGCGCGGAGCCCGAGCCCGCGGCGCCCCCGATCCCTCCGGCCCCGGAGCCGAGGGGCTCGCACGCGACGGATCCGGGCGGCGCGCGCGCCGGCGAGGAGCCGGCCAAGGTCGCGACCGACGCCGGTACGGAGGGCGAGGGCCCGAAGGGCGCAGAGGCCGGAGAGGCCGAGGCGACCGAAGCCGCGACCGACGACGCCGAGGCACCCGCCCCCGAGGGCGCCGTGCTCGGGGCCGGCGCCGAGGACCGCGCCTTCCGCGACACCTTCCTCGTCGACGCCGGTCGCATCACCGAGCCGACCGCGGTGGTCGACGACGTGACCTTCGCCCTGCACGGCGAGTACCAGCTGCGCTACCGCGCCTTCCGCGACCTCGCGCTCACGCCGCCGCTCAGCGACGGCAGCATCGACCGGCTCGGCCAGCGGCACTACCTCTACCACTGGGCGCGGCTCAAGGCCGAGGTCAAGTACGAGGACGTGTTCAAGGCCGTCGGCGAGATCGACGTGCCGCGCGGCATGGTCATCGGCGAAAAGACCCAGTGGGTGACCGCGT
>JADLAB010000651.1 GCA_020848455.1 Polyangiaceae bacterium | reverse complement strand
GGCGCGCCCAGGGCTCGGTGACGAGCGCGATGCCGGCGAAGATCGCCAGGGCGCCGGGGAGCGCCCGCTCGTTCGGTCGCTCGTGCAGGAGCCACGCCGCGAGCGCCCCGGCCGCGAGCGGCTGCAGGTAGACGTAGATGGCCACGACCGAGGGGCGCGCGAAGCGCAGCGCCCACGCGTTGGCAAGGTACGCCGCCACGGTGGGCACGAGCACGATGTAGACGACGAGCGCCGCGGTCTCGGCGTCGAGCTCGGGCAGGGCGGTCGCGAGCGGGCCGGCCCCGAAGGGCAGGGCGACGGCCGCGCCCATCGCGAAGGCGAGCGCGATGATCCAGCTGGCGCCGTGCCGGGTCACGAGGTCGCGCACGAGCACGAGGTAGAGCGCGTACATGGCGCAGTTGAGGAGGATGAGCGCGTCGCCGAGGACCGTCTCGGGGCCGAGATGAAAGGCCTCGACCCCGACGATGAAGAGCGCGCCCGCGAGCGCGAGCACGATGCCGAGCACCAGCGCGGGCCGGGCCTTCTCGCGCCGGAGGCCGAGCGACACGAGCACCGTGAAGACCGGGATGGTCGCGACGAGCACGCTCGCGTTCGTGGCCGTGGTGCGCGACAGACCCTCGAGGAACAGCAGCTGGGTGCCCGAGACGCCGAGCAGGCTGTAGACCGCGAGACGCAGGAGCTCGGCCCGCGTGAGCCGCGGCGCCGTGGCCTGCGCGCGGGCGAGCGCGACAAAGACGAGCGCGCCGCCGCCCATGCGTGCGAGCGCGAGCCCCTGTGGGGGCACCGTGCGCATGGCGATCTTGCCGAGGACCGCGAGCGACGCGAACGCGAGCTGCACGAGCACGAGCGCGCCGTGCACGGCAGCGGGGCGCGGGGCGCGGGCGTCGCGAGGCGAGATCGTCACGAAGGGCGCGAGCATCCTGGCTCGGAGCGCGGGGAGCAAGGCGAGAGCGGTGTGCCGGCCTGCCGAGCGAGGTCGCGCCTCGTCGCGCCCCGTCGAGCGGCGTCGCGGCGGCGGTACAAAGTTCCCCAACGTCAGCTATGCTGCTCGCGGAGGTGCTCGCCATGGGAGCTAGGCTGGGAACGGCGCTCTTTGCGCTCGGCGGCGTGACCGTCGCGTGCCACGGGGACGGGGACGAAGGGGGCGGCGGCGTCGTGACGACGACGACCACCATCACGACCACGACCACGACGACCACCACGACCACCACGACGACGCCGAGCGGGACGGGCGGCAGCGGTGGCGCGCCCTTCGTGTGCGACCCGCCGGCCGAGCCCGGAAGTGTCTACGCGCTCGACGCCGAGCCCTACGACCTCGGCGCGCCCTGGCCCGTGTCGATGTGCCAGTTTCGCGGCGACGTGATGCTGGTCGTCAACACGGCCGCGCTCTGAGCCTACACGCCGCAGATGGCGGGCCTCCAGGTTCTGGAGGAGCAGTTCTCGGCCGCGGGGCTCCACGTCCTCGGGTTTCTCAGCAACGACTTCGGCAACCAGGGAGGCACGCCGGGCCAGATCGACACGTGCAGCGACACCTATCACGTCACCTTCCAGCAGCTCGCGCTCGACCACGTGGTCGATCCGGACGCGCAGCCCGTGTGGCAGTGGCTCCTGGCGCAGCCGAACCCCGGCCCATCGCCGACGCCGGAGCCCACCTGGAACTTCCACAAGTACCTCATCGCGCGCGACGGCACGCTCGTCGCCCACTGGGTCACCGCGGTCTACCCGGGCGACGATCCGGCCGATCCGAACGACAGCTTCGCGACCAGCCCGATCGTCGTGGCGATCGAGGCCGAGCTCGCGAAGTGACGGTCCGCGCTAGCGGCGCACCCACCCGCTCCCGCTCACTCTCCCGCACCCGCACCCGCACCCGCGCCCGCCCTCGCTCCCGCGCCCGCACCCGCGCCCTCTCACGCGCCCGCGCCCGCACTCGCGCCCGCCCTCGCACCCGCGCCCGCGCCCGCACCCGCACCCGCTCCCGCTCACTCTCCCGCACCCGCACCCGCGCCAGCACCCGCGCCCTCCAGGGTGTCGGCGACTTGGACGGTGCTCAAGCCGCTCGCGAGCCGCGCCACCGCAAGGAACCGCAGCGCCGTGCTCAGGTCACCGGTCGTCTGGCCCAGTCCCGTGAGAAGACGACGCTCCACGCGGCTCACCCGAGGTATCCTGCTCATCAACGGGTTCTTCCGTGCTGGGTTGTCATCCAACCACTCAACAGGTGAAGAGTCCGTTACATTTCCATGTATTGCGCGTGATCGAGGATCGCGCTCGGTGATTTCGAAGCTTTGAAGCGCGACGAGGCAATACCAATGAGTGACGACGGGCCTATGGATCTGTTGCTCAGTCGAGTCGTATCGCACCGTGAGTTGACAGCTATCCTCTCGAGTGTCCTTGGTGTCAGCAGTGCAACCATTACGTGCGTCGATGGACACGAAGATCTGCCCGCCGTGGCCACACCCGTAGCGTGTGTAGTCTACATGCGAGGCGGCGAATTCCCCGAACAGGTCACATTGATCTTGCCACCTGAATTGGAGCCAGTTGATCTTGACGCCGAGATCCTTCTGGCGAAGAGCGTGGCCGGTTTGTTAGGAGCAGACGTACTGGCTGTCGATGATTCTGCGAACCCATATGTTATGCTTCATGTCAGCCGGAGCGGGGCCACGGCCATCGCCAGCCTTGACGCTGAGGCGCTGGACGAGCGCGGCGAGTACCGTATAGTTCGCAAATGACCGAGCCAGCCGACTCCGCGCGACAGTTGTGTTCGTGAACGTGTGGTGTCCACGCGTCACCCGCAGGCCCTCGCTCGCCTCGGCAGGCGCCGACCCCACCCCGCACGACCTCCACCGATGTCCACGCTGTTCCCCACAAGTGCCTGTAGGAGTGTCGGTGACTGCTTGGCGTGCGGCGGCGGCAACGTTGGAATCCGTGTTAGCGCGTCTGGGAACTGTGTCGTGGCGATGTGTGACGAATGTGATGCCGTATGGGAAGACAAGAGCCTTGCTGCTGAGCCGATATTCCTCATGCAACCGCACGCGCCGTGTCCGCTTGATGGGTCTTCTGTTGTCTCTCACGCTACTCCACCGCTTCTCTCCCACGCTCCGTCGTGGCGAGACGCGGCGGATCTCTCGGTTTGAGGCACGTCGTTCTCTAGGGGCGTCGTCGGGACAAAGAGAGACGCCGGGACACCGCGCGGCGAGGCGCAGCATCCCGGCGTGGGGCTGAGCGGACGGGTGGGGCTACGCGACTTCTTGCAGGGCGGCCTGGACGTGCTCGGTGGTGATGACCTTCGCCTTGGCGATGGCGGCGGCGAAGAGGGCGTGATGGGCGAGGCCGTTGGCCTTGCGCGGCAAGCCGCTCGAGGCCTGGAAGATGGCCTCGACCGTAGGCGGCTCGAAGAGCGGTAGCTCGGTGCCAGCGAGCTTGAGCCGGTGCGCGAGGTACGGGCCCAGCTCCTCGCGCAGCAAGCCGCGGACGTGGGCTCGCACGACGATGCGCTGAGCGAGCGCGTCGAGGGCGGCCATGTTCAGGCGCCGTCGCAGCTCGGGGTGGCCGACGAGCACGACCGTGAGGCGGTTGTCGGAGTCCATCGCGTAGTTGGTGAGCAGGCGCAGATCCTCGAGCAACTCGGTGCGCAGGTGATGCGCCTCGTCGACGATGAGGACCGGGCGGAGGCGGTTCTCGGCGCACAGGCGCGAGACCTCGCCGCGGATCTGTCGGAACAAGGCGGCGCGGTTGCGCTCGGTCGGCAAGCCGAGCTCCCAGGCGATCGACTTGTAGAGGTCCATGACGTTGCCGGTAGTCATCGAGACGTAGAGGACGCGGTAGAGGCCGGAGTGGAGGCCCGCGACGAGATGGCGGCAGGTGGTCGTCTTGCCGGAGCCGCTGTCGCCGGTGACGAGGCCGATGCCGCGCATGTCGACGAGGTGTCGGAGCCGAGCGCCGAGCTCGGCGAGCGAGGCGGACTCGAAGAGGTCGTCCGCCGCGAGGTCCTTGTCGAAGGGGTGGCGCGTGAGGGCGAAGTGCTTTCGGTACATCAGAAGGGGTCCTTGGCGAGGTCGTCGTCGCGCACGACGAGTTGGCGCATGGCGAGGCCGTCCGGCACCTCGGCATGGGCGTCCTTGGGGAAGACGAGCGCGCGTGTGGCGGCGCTGCGCTTGACGAAGCAGTTGGCGAGCACGTCGACGCGACGCGCGACCTCGACGCGGCGGCCCTGGTGCCAGACCTCGACGGCGCGCTTGTCTGGCTTGCGCGCCGGGTCGAAGCGCAAGGTCACGCGCTCGCCGACGAGGGCGGCGTCGACCTCGAAGGCGACGCCGTCGAGCGTGATCGTGCGGTCCTTCTGGACGTTGCGCTTCTGCTCGGCGAGGAAGTGGTCGCCGACGTCGGCGGCGGGCATGCGCACGCCTTCGCTGGTGCGCGCCCACTTGTCGGCCGGCGTCTCGTCGCCGAGCCCGCGGTGCGGGGCGTGGTGGTACTCGCCCTCGACCCATGCGCCGAGGGCGCGATTGAGGGCCTCGAGCGAGACGAGTTGCTCGGGGCGGAGCAGCGCGAGCAATTGCATCCGCACCGTGCGGAACCAGCGCTCGATCTTGCCCTTGCCCTGCGGGGCATAGGGCTTGGCGTGGATGAGCGCGATGCCGAGCTTGGCGCACACCACCGACAGCTGCTTCGAGCGGAAGGCGGCGCCGTTGTCGACGTAGAGGCGCTTGGGAATGCCGCGTCGGCGCACGGCCTGCTCGAGCACCGACAGGAAGCTGACCGCGCCCTCGGAGAAGGTGAAGGCGGCGTACGGCACGACCCGGGTCGCATCGTCGATGAAGGCGATGAGGTAGCTCTGTCGCGGCCGGCCGCCGTCGCGGAGCTTCGGCCCATACATCACGTCGCTCATCCACAGGTCGCCCGCGGCCTCGTGCTCGAAGCGCCGGCGGTCCTTGCTCGTCGGGTCGTCGGGCGCCTTCTTCATGAGGCCGCGGCGCGCCAGCACGCGGTGCACTGTCGATTCCGGCAGCCTTACCTCGGACGTGACGATGTCGGCGTGCTCGCCCCGCGCCAACTTGATCAGCCCGGGGATGCTCACCTCGGGCCGGTCCTCCTTCATCTGGCAGAGCAGATCCACCACGAGCGGCGGAATCGACCGCGCGCTGCCCTGGTCGGCGCGCACCCGCGGCACGAGCGCGTCGAAGCCGCCGCGGCGATAGGCTCGCAGCCAGCCGCGCATCGTCTCGGGCGCCACGTGCCGGCGGAGCGAGCCTGGGATGGTGTAGTCCCGCTCGGCCTTCTGCGTGAGCAAGGCGTACAGGCCGCGATGATGCGGCTCGATGTGCACCAGGTCGGCGATGACGCCGTAGCGAAACAGGGCGATCTCGCGGCGGCGCTCGTCGATGTCGGGCGCCCGCGTGGCATGGGGGTCGGGTTGCATGGCTTGTGTCTCCTCGCGCTCGTCCGGGACCTCCCGGGGGCGCGCAGACACCGTCGTCGAGATCACCTCTTTCGGCAGGCACCCTTTCGTGTGGGCGGCGCGATCGCGAGGCCGTCAGCCCCGCCCCCGAGCACGCAACCCGAGCGGCGTCGGCAACGCGCCGATGTGGCGCTCCGCGAGCCCGCGCAGCGTCACCAACACGCTACCGAATCCGAGGCCAAGCGCCGCGCCGAACGCCGTCACGGTAGGCGCGACGCCGGCAAATCGGCCGGCGAGCAAGGTGCCGATGGCCACCAGCGCGGCGCGCACCGCACGCACCCGACGGCGAATGCTCCGCAGCGCACACGGCAGGCCGATCGCGTCATCGGCCTCCGGCGGGTGCACGGCGTCGACCGCCGCCGAGACGCTGCCCGCCTCCTCGACGGCGGCGACGACGGCCTCGACCTCCGCGAGCGTCCCAGTCATCCGTGCGGCCAGGAACGACGGCAGCAGGCTGATCGACGCGCGCTGACGCGGGCACCACCAGCGCGGCACCCGCGCCCCCGCGGGCGCCACCCGGGCGTACGACCCCAGCCGCTCGAGCCCGCAGCCGCCCTCCGGGTGGAACGGGCACGCTCCGAGAATTGCGTCTTCCCAGGCTCGTTCGGTAACGTAGCGCCCGTCAGCGTACGGGCATTTCCACAACACCTGCACGGCGCCGACACGAGCCCGCGCGTGGTCCAGACGCGCGGGCTCACTCCTTTCTGCGCCGCGATCCTCCCCCGACCACGCCTCTCACGCAGAATTCCCGGCGCTCGCTCTCGCGCTCCGCCCCCGCATCAGGCCCGCGAACGGGTGCCGACAGTGATGGCGAGCGGGCGGGGGATCACGAGGGAGAGCGGGAGGC
>JADLAB010000650.1 GCA_020848455.1 Polyangiaceae bacterium | reverse complement strand
GTCGACGGCTCCACACCGAGCTGCACGGTGGCCGATCTCGGCGACCCGACCAAGTGCAAGCCCTGCACCCAGGTGCAGGCCTGCGCGAACACCTGCGAGCACTGCGAGATCTGCGTGGGCAAGCCGACCCTGCCGGCCGACTGCCTGTGCCAGGTGTGCGCAGTGGGCCAGCAGCTGTGCGGCGCGCCGTGCGGCGATCCGGTCTGCGACCCGGGCTTCTACTGCAACAGCGGCTGCTGCACACCCGTCCCGAGCTGAGCCGTCTCCGCGCCCGCGGCCCTGGCCGGTCTTGCATCGGCCAGGGGCCCCGTGGGAGCGTGGCGCTCGGAGCCAGATGGGATGAGCGCGGTGGAGTCGCGAGGCGGCGCCGGCGACGGCACGGTGGTGACGTTCGAGCTCGACGGTGCCGCCGTGACGGTGCGCGTCGCCGAGGGCGAGTCGCTGCTCGAGAGCCTGCGCGAGCGACTCGGGGTCACGACGGTCAAGGACGCGTGCAGCCCGCAGGGGCAGTGCGGCGCCTGTGTCGTGCTCGTCAACGGCCAGGCCGTGACCTCCTGCGCCATGCCAGCGACGAAGGTCGCCGGTCAGCGGGTGGTGACGCACGCCGGGCTGCCGGAGGCCGAGCGCACGCTCTACGCGCGCGCCTACGCCGTGTCGGGCGCCGTGCAGTGCGGCTTCTGCACGCCGGGCTTCGTGCTCCGTACGGCGGCTCTGCTCGCGCGCCATCCGCGGCCGACCCGGGCCGAGCTGGCGCGCGGGGCCGGCCTGCACCTGTGCCGCTGCACCGGTTACACGAAGATCCTCGACGCGATGGAGCTCGCGGCGAGCTGCCGGCGCGGCGAGCGGGAGCTGCCGCCCCTGCCGCTGGACGCCGGCGTCGGGCGCTCCTACCCCAAGCACCGCGCGGAGCGTTACGCGCTCGGCGAGGAGGCCTACGTCGACGACCTCGCCGTCCCGGGCATGCTCCACGGCGCGCTCCGGCTCTGCGACCACCCGCGCGCCGTCGTGCGCCGCATCGACACGGCGCGTGCCGCGGCGCTCCCCGGCGTCGCGTGCGTGCTCACGGCGGGCGACGTCGTGGGTGCGCGCCGCTACGGGCTCATCGAGCAGGACTGGCCGAGCTTCCTCGCCGAGGGCGAGACGAGCGCCATGGTGGGCGACGTGCTCGCGGCCGTCGCGGCGGTCGATCGGCGCACGGCGCGCCGCGCGGCCGCGCTCGTGGAGGTCGAGTACGAAGTGCTCCCGCCCGTGACCTCGGCCCGGGCGGCGCTCGCCGCGGACGCGCCGCGCGTGCACGCCGGGCGCTCGAACGTGCTCGCGCGCACGCGCTATGCGCGCGGTGACGTCGACGCGGCGCTGGCCGCGAGTGCCCACGTGGTGCGCGAGCGCTTCACGACGCAGTGCATCGAGCACCTCTACCTCGAGCCCGAGAGCTGCCTCGTGGAGCCCGAGGCGGGGGGCGGCGTGCACGTGTGGTCCCAGGGACAGGGCGTCTACGACGACCGGCGCCAGCTGTGTCGCGCGCTCGACCTCGCGGACGCGGCCGTGCGCGTGACCTTGGTGCCGAACGGCGGGGCCTTCGGCGGCAAGGAGGATCTCAGCGTGCAGGTCCAGGCGGCCATGCTCGCGCTCCGCACCGGGCGGCCGGTCAAGCTGACGCTGGGCCGCGACGAGTCGGTGCGCATGCACCCGAAGCGCCACCCCTTCGAGCTCGCGTACGAGGTCGGCTGCGACGCGGACGGCAGGCTCACCGCGCTCCGCGCCACGCTCGTCGCCGACACGGGCGCCTACGCGAGCGTCGGCGCGAAGGTGGTCGAGCGCGCCGCGGGCCACGCCTGCGGGCCGTACCGCATCCCCGCCGTCGCGGTCGACGCGCTCGCCGTTTTCACGAACAACCCGCCGAACGGCGCCATGCGCGGCTTCGGCGTGAACCAGGCGGCGTTCGCGGTCGAGCAGGTCGTCGACATGCTCGGCGAGCGTTGCGGTCTCGACCCGTACCAGATGCGCGAGCGGAACCTGCTCTCCGACGGCGACCGCTTCGGCCCCGGGCAGCGCATGGCGCACGCCGCCGGCCTCCGGCGCACGCTCGCCGCGGTGAAGGAGGTCTACTACGGAGCGAAGGTCGCGGGCCTCGCCTGCGGCATCAAGAACGTCGGCATCGGCAACGGCATGACCGACGTGGGGCGGGCGCGCATCGATCTGCTCCCGGCGGGGCGCGTGCGCCTGTGCCACGGCATGACCGAGATGGGGCAGGGGCTCCACACGGTCGCCATCCAGATCTTCTGCCAGGAGACGGGCCTGCCGTGGCCGGCCGACGGCACGGTGGAGGTCTCGACCGATGCCGACCTCGACTGCGGCATGACCACGGCCTCGCGCGCCACGGTGCTCGTCGGCAATGCGCTCGTGGACGCCGCGAAGAAGCTCCGCCAGGCGCTCGCCGCGGAGGGCGGCGTGCTCGCGGCGCTCGAGGGTCGCTCGTTCCGCGGCGAGTTCGCCTGCGACTGGACGGTCAAGCCGGGTGCGCCCGGCGACGAGCGCCCGACGCACCTGTCCTTCGGCTTCGCGACCCAGGTCGTCGTGCTCGACGAAGCGACCGGCAAGATCCAGAAGGTCGTCGCGGCGCACGACGTCGGTCGCGCCCTCAACCCCGCGCTCGTCGAAGGGCAGATCCAGGGCAGCGTGCACATGGGGCTCGGCTACGCGCTGTCCGAGGAGCTCCGGCTCGAGGGCGGGCACCCGGTCGACGCCACCATGCGCAAGCTCGGCGTGCTGCGCCCGCACGAGACCCCGGACATCGAGGTCGTGCTCGTCGAGGAGCCCGACCCGCACGGCCCGCACGGTGCGCGCGGTGTCGGCGAGATCGGCCTCGTGCCCACGGCGCCGGCGGTCGCCGCCGCGCTCCACCGCTTCGACGGCCGGCGCCGCACCTCGCTGCCGATGCGCGACAACTACGAGAAGGTCCGGCGCTGATCGGGCCGGCACGGGTGCGCGTGCACGTGCGCGGCCACGGCGTCCGCGAGCGTGTCGAAGGCGCCCGGCGGGAGGTCGTGGCCCCAGCCCTCGAGGATCCGGAGCTGCGCCCCCGGGATCGCGCGCGCCGTCGCCCGGCCGCGCGCCGCGCGGATGATGGGGTCGGCCTGGCCGTGCAGGACGAGGGTCGGCACCTCGACGTGCGCGAGCCGACGCGACAGATCGCCCGTCGCGAGGACGGCGGCGAAGTGGCGCGCGAAGCCGGCGGGATGGAAGGCGCGATCGTAGGCACGGCCCGCGCGCGCGGCGATCTCGGCGTCGTCGCGCGCGAAGCCGGGGCTGCCCGCCGTCCGGAAGAAATCGACCTGGCGCGCGATCGCCGCCGCGCGCGTGCGCGGCGCCGGAGCGAGCAGCTTCAGGGTCGCGTGCGGCAGCCCGGTCGTGAGCAGGTGACCGCCCGGGTGCGACATCATCGAGGTGAGGCTCGCGAGCCGCTCGCCGTGCGTCACCGCGAGCGCCTGGGCCACCATGCCACCCATCGACACGCCGACCACGTGGGCGCGCGCCAGGCCGAGGGCGCTCGCCAGGCCGGCGACGTCTGCGGCCATGTCGAAGAGCGTGTAGGGCGCCCGCACCGGCAAGCCGAGCACCGCGCGCGGCAGGAGGCGCAGGACGGGCGGCACGCCTGCCTCGTCGAGCCAGGTCGAGCGGCCGATGTCGCGGTGGTCGGACACGATGACCCGGAGCCCCCGGGCGGCGAGGGCGTCGAGGAAGCCCTCGGGCCACGACACGAGCTGCATGCCGATGCCCGCAACGAGCAGCACCGGCTCGCCGTGACCGCGCTCCTCGTACGCGACGTCGAGGCCATTCGCGCGCACCGTGCCGCCGCGCGGCCGGCGCGCGCCCTCGTTCGGCTCCGACATGGGTCGACATCATGGGCTGCGCCGGCGGGCCGGGCAAGCGCCGGCCGTGGCGCGCCGGCCCGGTGCGCTCCGCCGACGTGGTATGACGGCCGCGCGCTGGCGGGAGTCCGGCCGAGCGTCGACACGGAGGGCACGACATGGCGGTGTGGATCCGAGGTGGGCGAACGTTTGCGGGCGACCCGCCGCGCAGCGTGGCAGGCGATCTGTGGGTCGGGGACGACGGCCTGCTCGGCGCGCCTCCGGCCGAGCTACCCGCCGGCACGGAGGTGCTCGACGCCGGGGGCTGCCTCGTCCTGCCCGGCCTCGTCATCGCGCACCACCACCTCTACTCGGCTCTCGCGCGCGGCATGCCCGCGCCCGCCGCGCCGCCGCGCTCCTTCGTCGAGATCCTCGAGAAGGTGTGGTGGCGCCTCGATCGCGCCCTCGACCGCGAGCTGGTCGAGCTCTCGGGCCGCGTGGGCGCGCTCGAGGCGCTGTCGTGCGGCGTGACGGGCATCGTGGACCACCACGCCTCGCCGTCCTTCGTCGACGGCAGCCTGGACGCCCTGGCGGCCGGCATCGAGGCCGCCGGCGCGCGAGCGGTCCTGTGCTACGAGGCGACGAATCGCCACGGACACGAGGCGTTCGTCGCCGGGCTCGCCGAGAGCGAGCGTTTCGCGCGCCTCCACGCGCGCCCGACCGCGGGGGCCTCGGCGGGCCGCGCGCCCGCACGCTTCGCCGCGATGGTGGGCGGCCACGCGCCCTTCACGCTCGACGACGCGGAGCTCGCGGCGCTCGCGGCCGCCGGCCGGACCCACGGCGTGGCGGTCCATCTGCACGTGGCCGAGGCAGCGCACGACCAGAAGGACGCCGAGGCGCGCGGTGCCCGCAACGTGACCGAGCGCCTGCGCCGCGCCGGGGTCCTCGAGGGCCGGGCCGTCCTCGCCCATGGCGTCCACCTGGGACCGCAGGAGGTCTCGGCCCTCGCCGCGCTCGGCGTGTGGGTCACGCACCAGCCCCGCTCCAACATGAACAACCGCGTGGGCTACATCGCCGCGACGGACGCCTACGGCGCGCGCCTCGCGCTCGGCACCGACGGCATCAACGGCGACCTCTGGGACGAAGCGCATGCGGCCTTCTTCCGGCTGCGCGAGGCGCGCGACGCCGGCGCCGAGCGCGTGTGGAGCTGGCTCGCCGGCAGCTGGCGCCTCGCGAGCGAGGCCTTCGGTCTCGAGCCGGCGCGCGGCTTCGGCACGCTCGCGCACGGAGCCCCGGGCGACGTCGTCGTGCTCGACTACGACGGCGCGACCGAGGTGCACGCCGGCAACCTGCCCTGGCACCTGGCCTTCGGCCTGAGCGCCCGCCATGTGCGCGACGTCGTCGCGTGCGGGCGGGTGGCCGTGCGGGAGCGTCGCCCCGTCGGTCACGACGTCGCGGCGCTGCGGCGCGAGGGCGCGGAGGGTGCCCGCCGGCTCTGGTCGCGCATGGCGGCGCTCGGCTGAGGAGCCCCCGGGCGAGCGCCCGCCCGCTGCTCAGCGCGCCGGCGGCTCGGAGCCGTGTCCCGGGATCGGTGCGAGGGTCGGCGCCGAGATGCGCTGCGACTCGAGCTCGTCCTCGCGCGCCAGGATCGCCCGCACCTCCTCGACGCTGAGCGGCTTGATGAGCGTGGGGCAGCCCGAGCCGCGCAGGTAGTTCGCCGTGGGCGTCGGAATGACTCCGCTCGACACGAACACGAAGCGCTCGGCGAGCTGCGGCGTCACGTGCCGGTGCAGCTCGTGGCAGTCGCCGTCGACCAGGCTCACCGAGCAGAAGATCGCGTCGGGCAGCTCGGTCAGCTTGCCGAGCAAGAGGCGCGCCTCGGCGAGCGTGCGGGCGACGCGCACGTCGTAGCTGTCGAGGAAGCGCTTGACCGTCGCGGTCCACACCTCGTCGTCGTCGATCCACAACACGATCGGACTCGCGGCCTTCGGCGGTCGCAAGGTGGGCGTGGGCAGGCTCTCGCGCTCGTCGGCCGGGGGCAGGCTCTTCGGGGACCGCGGGAACACCGCGCGGATCAGCGTCACCCGCCCCGAGCCGACCGCCTCGAGCGGGTCGGCGGACCCGACCTCGATGTGTCCGTGGTGCCCGAGCACGATCTCGCGGGCGATGGCGAGCCCGAGGTTCTTGTGGGTGGCGTCGCGCTCGCGCACGACCAGCGCGTCGTAGAGCGCCGCGGCCGCGTCGTAGCCGCCCTCGCCCGCGAGCTCGACGGCGAGCACGTGGCGGCGCTCCTCGTCGCTCAGGGTCACGAGGACGCGCGCCTCCGACATGCCGCTCGCCTTGGCCTGGCGCACGGCGTCGAACAGGAGCTGCTGCACGAGCAGGCGCAGCTCGTCGGGGCGCCCCTCGACCGCGAGCTCGAGCTCGTCGCCGACGAGGCTGAGCCCGATGCCCTGGGCGTCGAAGTGGGCACGCATCACGGCGACCGCCTGAGCCGTGACGCGCGCCAGATCGAGCGTCTGGTCGCCCTCCGCGTCCCGCCCCGGCCGCAGCCGGTGCGTCATGTCGGCCATGCGCTGCACCGTCTGCATGAGCTCGAAGGTGAGCTCGGCGAGCTCGTCGAGTGCCGTCACGCGTGCGATCTGGCGCGAGGGTGGTCCGCCCGGTGGCAGGCTGTCGGGGGAGTGCTCCTCGGCCGCGCGCAGCTTGCGCACCAGCTCCTCCGCACGCCCGAGCCGCATGCGGGTCGTCGCGAGCGGCTCCTCGAGATCTTCGCGCACGCTCGCCGCCATGAGCCCGACGGCCGCGAGCTGCAGCGCCGCGCCCTGCTCGATGCGCTCGCGCTCGCGCGCGGCCAGATCCTCGCGGCCGAGGGCGATCGCGAGCACGCCCGCCGTCGCCTCGAGCGTGCGCAGCGCCTCGCGGTCGAGGTCGTCCCCGCTGGCCGCGGCCACCACGAGCACGCCCTCGAGCTTGCGGCCCACGAGCAGCGGCACGGCCGCGAGCGCGCCCCACCCTGCCTCCCCGAGCGTTTGCGCGATGCCGACGCCGGCGCGGGTCTTGGCGAGCTCGGTGTCGGTGTGCCCGCGCAGGGTCTGCGCGGCGCGCTGCGCGACGAACCAGGGGTCCGGATCGGCGACGTCGAGTCGCCGCAACCACGCCTGCGCGCGCCGCGGCAGCCCGTGCTCGGCGACGAGGTCGAGCGCCTGGCCGTTCGCCCGGTAGGCGAGCGCGCCCTTCATGCCCATGAGCTCGCACAACGAGTCGACCGCCGTCCCGAGGACGGCACCGGTTTGCTCCAGCGAGAGCGAGCGACACAGCGCGATGAGCGCGTTGCGCTGCAGGATGAGCGCGCGGGCGTTGACCGCGCGCCGGTCAGGAAAGGTCACCGTGCTAGCGTAGCGAAGCGCGGCGGCGATGTCTCGGGGCGCCTGCTCTTCGCCCTCGTCACGCGCGCCCGCGCGGCGGTCCGTCGCCCTCGCGCAGCACCATCCGGTCCGTCCAGCGCCCCTCGAGCACGCGCACGCCGCCGAGCCAGTGGCTCCGCGCCGCGAACTCGGCCGTGAAGCGCAGGCTCACCGTGCCGGTCGCGAGGTCCAGGCTCGCTGCCTCGAGGTCGCCCCAGCCGACGCGCACGTCCGCGCTCTCCGGCATCGCGAGCACGAGCCCTTCGAGCGTGCGGTAGCGGAGCACCGCGAGCGTCTCGCCCGCGCCACCCGCCCCGGCCGGCGCGCTCAGCGTCACGCCGTCGAGGTCGATGCGCGGGCGGCGGTCCATGGCGCAGCTCGGGCAAGGCGCGCTAGCGCGCGAGCCCGGTGCGGGCGTTGAACGCCTCGATGAGCGCGTCGAGCTCCGGCGCCTTGGCCGGGACGCCGGTCCAGTACGCGTCGTCGCGCCACTGGCGGACGAGCTCCTCGGCCGTGCGGCCCTGCTGCTCGACCCACGTGTAGTACTTGAGATTGTGCACGCGCTTGCGGGCGGCGTACGACAGCTCCTCGAGGTGCTCGGTGCCCTGGCCATGGAGGTAGCGGCACAGGGCGCCCGCCGCCTGCAGCTCGGTGAAGGGGCCGCGCTCGGCGGTGAGCTCGCGCAGGCGGCTCTGGTACATGTCGACCGAGTCGGTGAACACCGTGAGGACGAAGTCCTCGCGACCGAGCTCGTAGTAGTGCGCGAACTTGATGGCCGACAGGAGGTTCGCGATGCCGCTGATGCCGAGCAGCGGCAGCTGCGTGACGACCGCCTCCGGCACGCCGCTCGCAGCGAGGTGCTTCCGTCCGGTCGGCTCGTTGAAGAGGCGCAGAACGCTCATCGTCGCCTCGTCGTCGATGGCGGTGACGACGTCGGTGTTCTTCACGTTGTGGATCCAGGGCACGTGCTTGTCGCCGATGCCCTCGATGCGGTGCGCGCCGAAGCCGTTCTCGAGCAGTGTCGGGCACTGCAGGGCCTCGCTCGCGCCGATCTTGCTGGCGGGGAAGAGCTTCTTCAGGTAGTCGCCGCACGCGATCGTGCCGGCCGACCCGGTCGTCACGATGACCCCGCGGTAGCGGTCGCGCGGCCCCATGCGCCGCTCGAGCACCTCGGCCATGGCGCGCCCCGTGACCTCGTGGTGCCACAGGTAGTTCCCGAGCTCCTCGAACTGGTTGAAGATCATGAGGCTCTGCCCGGAGCGGCGCAGCTCCCAGCACTTGTCGAAGATCTCCTTCACGTTGCTCTCGCTGCCCGGCGTCTTGATGACCTCGCCGGCGATCTTGCTGAGCCACGAGAAGCGCTCCTCGCTCATGCCCTCGGGCAGGATCGCGATGGAGGCGCACCCGAGCACGGCCGAGTCGTAGGCACCGCCGCGGCAGTAGTTGCCGGTCGAGGGCCACACGGCCTTCTGGGTCGTGGGGTCGAACTGGCCGGTCACGAGCCGCGGCACGAGGCAGCCGAACGCCGCGCCGACCTTGTGCGCGCCCGTCGGGAACCACTTGCCGCACAGGCCGATGATGCGCGCCTCGGTGCCCGTGAGGCTCGACGGAAGCTCGAAGGCGTTGACGTCGCCGAAGCCGCCGCCGCTCGCCACCGGCTCGTTGTGCCAGTTGATGCGGAAGAGGTTCGCCGGATCGACGTCCCAGAGCCCGATCTTCGCGAGCTTCTGCTTCACGCTCGCGGGGATGCGCGACGGGTCGGCCATCTGTGCGAAGGTCGGGATCACGATCCCGCGCTCGCGCGCCCGTGCCACGGCCTTGTCGAGCCCACGTTCGTCGACGGTCAGATCGATCATGAGCGCCTGTCTACCGCGTCCCGGGCCGAGCCACTACTGGGACTCGCTCGGCGGCCCCGTCCGGGTCGCGAAGCCTCCGCCGGACCGAGCTCGCACGTCTCCTGGGCGTGCCGCAGCCGCGCGCTCCGCAGCGCGCGCCGCACGCGCGAGCTTCGCGCCCGGGTGGCTCGCGTCGTGCACGGCCTTGAGCCGCCGGATGGAGATGCGGGCGTAGGTCTGCGTCGTCGACAGCTCGGCGTGGCCGAGCGGCGCTGAGGTGCGTGGGCGGGCGCGGGGGCGGGAGCGGGCGCGGGAGCGGGGGCGTGGGCGGGGGCGGGAGCGGGCGCGGGAGCGGGAGCGGGTGCGTGGGTGGGTGCGAGATGGGGCTTGCTCGGGGCTTTCGATTATCCCGCCGTGCTCGGAGCCGTCGAGGCCGGGGCCGTGCTCGCCATGCTCGCACCGCGGCGGGTCCTTGCGGTGCGGCGAAGGCCCATCGCGGCGCGGTGCTGCGCGTGGCTCCGCGCGGTGAGCCGGCGCGCAGCGCGCCGGCTCAGCCTCGACGGCTCCTGCGCTCGGCGGGCGGATCCGGGTGGCCCCGCGCGCGGTGCGCGGGCTCGTTCCAAGGAGCTCGTCCATGCTTCGCATCTACCCCGTCCTCCTGCAGCTCGTCCGCGCCCTCCAGCCGTTCGTGCGGCAGCTCGAGCGGCATGACGCGGACCTCGCGCGCCAGTG